>JAFGCG010000186.1 GCA_016932715.1 Anaerolineales bacterium | reverse complement strand
TTGAAAAACTGGACAAGCGCCTGCTCGGTTTTCTCAGTTTCGCTGGCGCACTGATTTGGCTAAGATAAAATGTCAACACGACCTAGTATTTTTTCTAAAATGAACAATCAGGTGGTCGAGTCAGGCGGAGCCTGTATCGAGACCACCCGGTAAATAGAACACGATCTGTTATTGGTGGTTTCGATACGCCTTCGGCGGTCGCCTCAGGCTGTTCAACCACCGAGGATATTTATGAATACAAAACAATTCCTCAAACTCCTGGTTGAAACCGAATCCCCTTCGCAAGACAAATCCGCGGTCGACCGTGTTGGCGCGCGGGTTGCCGAAGAGGCGCGTAAACTCGGCGCACAGGTCGAGATCATTCCAAATACAGAAACAGGGGATCATGTGCTGGCAAGGTTCCCCTCTCCCGGCGGGAAAGAGGTTAGGGGTGAGGGTGGGATACTCCTCCTCTGTCACATGGACACTGTCTTTCCCCTCGGCACGATCCACAAAACACCTTTCCGTGAAGCGGATGGCAGGGTCTTTGGTCCCGGCACACTGGATATGAAAGCGGGAATTGTCATCGCCCTGGCTGCGATCGAAGAGGCGCAGAAGTCCGGGCTGAAGCGGCCCGTTACGTTGTTGTGCAACTCGGATGAGGAAATCGGCAGCCAGACCTCACGCGCCCACATCGAGCGATTGGCAGGTGAATCCGCGCTGGTGCTGGTGCTGGAGGGCGGACTCATGGACGGCGCACTTAAAACCTGGCGCAAGGGAGTTGGCGAATTCCGGGTCAGGACCAAAGGGCGCGCCGCGCATTCGGGCGGCGACCACGAAAAAGGGCGCAACGCCATCGAAGAGATGGCGTATCAGATCATCGCGATTCAAAAACTGACAGACTATTCGAAGCAGACCACGCTCAACGTCGGCGTCATCCGGGGCGGGACGGTTTCGAATGTCGTCCCCGAAGAGGCGAGCATACAAGTGGATGTACGCGTGATGCAGCCTGGCGAATGGGCGCGGCTCGAAGCGGAAATGAGCAGGCTCAAGCCGGTGCTCGAGGGGACTTCCATCGAGGTCAGCGGCAGATTGAACCGCCCGCCGATGCCGTTCGATGAAACGATGCAGGCGACATTCGCGAAAGCCAGATCCATTGCCGCGCAGATTGGGATGGACCTCAAGGCAGGCGGCACAGGCGGCGCCTCCGATGCAAACTTCGTCGCGCCGCTGGGCATTCCCGTGCTGGATGGACTGGGCGCGATCGGCGAAGGCTATCACTCGGAGCGCGAATATATCTTTGCGGACAGCCTGGCTGAACGCGTGGAACTGGTCGCGGCGCTGCTGAAGGGGTGGTAGTCATGTCGTTGCGAGCCCGAAGGACGAAGCAATCTCCTCTTTGCCGCGCCCTCTTTCTTCTTGCCTCTCTCATTTTGTTCTCCTGCTCGCCAGGTACGCCTCTCTCTACGCCTCAGCCTGTTACCGTTTACTCGACCTCTGCCGCGCAGCCGTGGCTGGCTCCGTTGTACGACTGCGCCCGTTCCTCTGTCGTCCTCTCCCGCGTGGACGATTCGGCCTCCGCCGATATCATCCTGCGGGTGGGGGAGCCGGAGTTCCTGGATGCCTCCGCGTATCAGATCGATACGGAGGAGATCCTGATCGTGACCCATCGTCAAAGCCCGCTGCAGAATCTGACCCTCGCGGAGGCGCGTGCCCTGTTCGCGGGGCAGGGAGACGCCTCGGTGCAGGTGTGGGTCTACGCCGCAGGGGAGGATGTGCAGCAGGTGTTCGATCAGGTCGTGATGGCCGGCAGAAGCGTGGCCTCCTCCGCAAAGCTGGCGGTCCATCCGCAGCAGATGTCCGATGCGCTGGTCAGCGAAGCCAACGCGGTCGGAATCCTGCCGCGGCGCTGGAAAGTGGGTGATGTCCGCGAAGTCTTCTCGGTCGTAACAGTACCTGTGCTGGCGATTACAAATTCCGAACCGCAGGGCATGATCCAGGAATTGATCGCCTGTTTACAAAAATAAAACGAGAGACCGGTGTATTGCCGGTCTCTCATCTTTTGCTAGTGCACGATCATTTGGGAAACGAAGCATTGAAGGTTCCGTTGGACAGCCTTGCGCCGGATACTGCGAAGTGAGAATCAGGACTTGCTCTTGTAGTCTTTTTTCCGCCTTTCATTCAGCCACGACAGTTCTATTTTTCCCTGCCGTTTTTGCTCCCTTCAATGCCTGTTCCGCCCTGTCGACCAGTTCATCGACCGTGCCCCCATGAACGGGATATTCCACAACGCCAATCGAAACCGTGACTGGAAACATCCAGGCTCTGGAGGTTTCTTCGATCGCCGCACGGACTCCGTCCGCGAGGTTGGCTGCATCCCTGCTATGGGTCTGAGGCAGGATCACGACGAATTCGTCGCCAAAACGCCACCGTCCCACGAAGTCATTGGGACGCATCGCCGCCATCAAAACTGAGCCTATCTGACTGATCAATTTATCGCCGGCTGCGTAACTGATGGTGTTGTAGCGCTTTAGATCGTCCCCATCGATCAAAACCAGACTAAACCATTGTCCCTTGGAGACGGCTTCCGCCAGGGTCAGATCCAATTTGCGCCGTGTCGCGATCATGTTTGGCAGGTTTCCCACCGGATCGGTATACGCCAGCCGGAACGTGACATTCAACATGTAGCCCAGGGAAAGGATGCGCTCTGCCATTAATTCAATGGCGCGGATCATAGCCGGGTTGTCTCCAAGCGGTTCCGCCTCGAAAATTTTGAAGGATTCCGCCTCATCGAGCAATTCCATCAGTTCGTTCAGGTTCTTCCATACCAGGGCGGTGTTCAGGGATGTGCCGGCCGGAAAATGAATGACCGCCATCCGGACAACGGGTATTTCCGTACTGAGTTGTCTGGCCTGGTGATTGAGGCGCTCGAAAAGATCGCGCGCCCGGCGGCCATCCGCCGCCATGGAACCGCCCACGAGGACGATCACAAATGCATCCCCTGCAATGCGATAGACAATATTTCCCATTTCATCCCGCAGGACGATCCCCAGCCAGCGCAGTAACTGGTCGCCGTGCTCGAAGCCCTGGTCGCGGTTGATGTGCCTCAGTTGATGAACGTCAAGTCCGATCAGCGTCACCGGACGCAGATCCTCATTTCCAAAGTTGGTCTGGATCCCTTTCGTGAAGCTGACCAGATTCCAGCACCCCGTCAGGAGATCGATTTCAGCGAACTGAGCCTGGAGATTGTGTTCCATTGATTTTGTTTCTGCTCTTTCGGCAAAACCACGGACCGCGATGATGGATCAATTATAGCTGCAAGGCAGGATATGTGCCCTCTCCCTTTGGGGGAGGGAGAGATCAAAATCCCCGCCGGGAGGCGGGGAGGAAAATTGTAGAGCAACAGTTATTCTGGCTTTGATGAGCGAATTTTTCCATGGAAACACTCACGATCAACGCGTTGACTCCTTTTTGCGGAAGACTTCCGCCCAATCCACCTTCGCGGTCAATTGCATCATGATCGCCAGGGTGATGATGGCGCCAATCGTGATCACCAGGCCGGTATAGCCTTCGAAGAAGAAGGCGTACGAGAATAATACAAGGAAGACCAACTGCGCCGCGCCGGCCCAAATGGCAAAGCGCCCTCCTGCTGCCCGAACCAAATAAGTGGCGACGAGCGCCATGGATACAAGCGCGGCGATGACAAAGGATAGTTCCAACAATAGATGATCTACGAGATAGGCAAATAGAATGTGGAATGAAAAGAAGCTTGCACCCAGGAAGAAATAGTGCATGGGATGTAGATTCCTGCCGCTCACGGCTCCCAGCACGATCAACGTTGTGAAAAAGAACAGCAGGGAAACGGGTGCAAAGTAACTCATGCGGCTGGCGAGCGGACCGGGGTTCAGTTTTGTGGGCATTTGCACGCCGATATCGAAATCAGAAACGAGGTTGTTGAATGTCCACTCCAGTTCCCAGCCGTTTTCTGTCGGTGTCTTGCTGGAGGCTGAGATGGTCTGCGCCGGGAAGTCGTACTCGCTGAAATCGGTAACAGCTTTCAGCGAGAAGTTCCTGACGGTGGTGATCCCCTCCGAAAAACTGTAGCGCCAGCGGTTCAGACCGCGCGACTTGTAGGCGACATGGATCGTGACTTCCCCTTGTGCCGGGACCTCGACCATGGCATCGACGCCTTCGTAACCCTTGCTGGCATTGGGGGTGATTTTCTCGTCGCCCACGCGAAATTCAAAGGCATCATAGATCGTGCCGGAGGCTGGAAAAAAGAAAGTTACTGTTGCCGTTGCAGATTTATTGAGCGGATTTTTGAAGGTGTAGGCACTGTCGAAATCAACATCATAGGTGGGATACCACAAGAGGCCCTTGCGCCGGTGTTCCAATTGGAAGCTCACCTGGATATTGCTGGATTCCAGTTCGACAGGAGTGGTGACTTCCTTCTCATAGATCCCATCCTTTTCGATTGTTTTGAACACGACCGTGGGTGCCTTCTGAAAATGTTCTGAACCCCAGAGATCTTCGACCTGCCGGTTAAGCTCGGTGTAGCCCGAGTCCGTTCGGACCAGGATGCTCGTGCCCAGGATCGCCCAGGCGATCGTGGTGCAGATAAAGATGAAGATGATCCCAATTAGTCGAGGAACGGTCATTGTTGCAGCTCCTTTGTATCGTATGTCAATCGTACACCAAAATGAGATGGCTGGTCACCGATGAGTTGCCTACAGGTTGCATACGATCTGCTGCGCGACCCTGGACAGGCGTATACTTTTTTCGAGCGGAAAGGGGATAGGGGTTTAAGTATAGCGGGGAAGCGCGTACCCTTCTCCCCGAGGAGAATAGCCTGCCCATGAATGGGACAGGCTCCAGGCAGAAGCCCTCACGGGCTGGCTTGCCAGGACGGTTTACCGTCCTTTGGCATGGAGCCCAATGATTTATCTGCGGGCGAATTAAATCAAAACCCCACCGGGAGGTGGGAATAATCTTATTTCTTCTTTTTCGTTTTTGCTTCTGCGACTTGTTTTTTGCTGCGAAGAATTCTCTTTTTCTTTAACTTAGGTTTTCTCTCAGCAATTTTTTTTCGTGCCTCACGGATTGCATAAGTTAACGTAGTCTGTGATTGCGCAGTCGCCTCGCTAGTCGTTGCGTCACTCACAAAACATGCTCTCAATTCATCACCACTTAAATGACCAAATTTTGCATTTACAAAATACTGAAGTCTCTCAACAATAGGCTCACATGGACCAATTTCCATACCAATCCAATATCTGCGATTTTTCTCTGCAATTTGGAAAGTAGTACCGCCACCACCAAATGGATCTAAAACAATGTCATCCGGGTTAGTGCTCATTAAAATTGCACGTTCGGGAATCATGGGTTTTAATTCATTTGATACACGCGTTTTGAATTTATTATGTCGGACGGGGGAAGTATCTTCCCAGAAATCCGTAAGATTTAATCCGGCATCGTTTAATTTATCCCGATGTCCACCGTAATCTTTAATCTCTTTTCCGCAATGCCTGCATACGGGAATTGGAACTCTAAGTTTATGAAAGACTCTTGGTATTCCTTTGGTAAAGTATAAAAGCCCATAGTGAGCAGGATAAAGGTTATTCCCTCTTGGATAAGTATTTTTCATTGTTATGGCAATCCAATGTCTGAATGCCATCTTATCCATTAAGAAACCACTAATGTGAATAAGCCATTTTGGAATGTTATACACAAATAAACTTCCACCTGGCACAAGAACTCTGATTGCTTCTGATAACCAAGATTTCGTCCAATCTAAATAAGCTTCTTGCTCTAGCTGATCACTCAACCCGTTTTTATATTCTTTGCCCAGATTAAAAGGTGGATCGGCAAATATGCAATGAACCGTTTCGCTTTTAATCGTCCCAAATATATCTAAACAATCAGCGTTAAAAAGAACGCCTGTATTTGTTGTCAAATAAGGCTCGCGAGGAAAACCGTGGTTTGTTGCTACCAGCTTTGAAGGTTTTGTATTAAGAAAATCCAATTGCTGAGTTGCTTTCATAAGTTTCAAGAAGGGGTAAAGACCAGTATGGCATGCAGACTATAGTATACCACCATGTTAAAGTAGCGCTCGTCCATCAGTCCCCTTTCGAATTAATGGAACTTCTGCTCCTATATCATCATGTTCAATGGCAATTACTGAAAGAAACCCTGACTTGCAGTTTATTGATCTCCAAATTGGAAAATAAGGTTCAAGTTCAGAATAGTTTCCAATTCTATCAGTAAGATAACGATAAAACCTTCGGGTGGGGATTACCAGTGAGCCTCCAACTAATTTTCCTGAAAGTATACCAATCGCTATTTTGTTTAATGCCCTGTGGCTCGAAGAAATGTTTCCTGTTTCCCACTCAACAGCAAAATAACCGTTGTCAACGATTTTTACAGCATCGATTTTCCCTGGCGTCGTAGTTGTTGCTCCTACATCTACTTTCACTTCTGCTCTCCAATCCAATTTTTGTAAATGTGCAATGAAGGCTTGCTTGATTGGCACAACACCATTCCCGTGTTTTTGAGGATTTATCATAAATATATTTGATTCGGATGGCCAAGTGATTGACTTAATAGCAGCGATTATATCTTTTCGAATCCTCTTGTATTCTCTGCTTGTCGAGAAGAGTTTTTTGTTAATCAAAATTTCTTCTTTTATATATTTCATTGAGATTGCCTCTTGTTTGATGTGTACTTTTCGATTGCGTCAACAAATTGAGAGAGGCTAATGTCTAGCGCATGACTAAGACGATCCAGTGTAGACAAGGATGGACTTTTTATGCCACGCTCAAGGAGGCTGATGTACGTTCGATGAAACCCACTGGATGAAGCCAGTGCTTCTTGTGACAATCCTTTTTCTTGTCGTAGTTTTTTCAATGTCAGACCAAAAGCTTTTTCAATTGTCATGAGCAAACCCTAACTGATGATTTTGTGATTGTATTTTTATGTAGACTAAATATCTACAGACTAAAATATACATATCTCGATCCTTTTTATGATTTGCTTTGGAATTGACATCCTCCCCTTTTTTTGCTACACTTGAAGTTGTCAGACAAATATAGTCTAGTCGTCTTGCAGTCGGGTGGGCTCAAAGATCGACTAGCCAACTAACAACTACCAGACTACATGACTACACTACTCGTCAAGAACGCCTACATTGTCACGATGGATGACCATCAGCGGGAGATTCCCGATGGTGGTCTTTTTATTCGCCGCGGCCTCCTCCAGGAAGTAGGGCAAGTTGGCAACTTGCCCAACACAGCCGACGAAGTGCTCGACCTCCAGGGGCACATCGTCCTGCCGGGGCTGGTCAACACGCACCATCACTTCTACCAGACACTCACGCGTGCCGTCCCCGCAGCGCAGGATGCCAATCTCTTCAACTGGCTGACAACGCTCTATCCCATCTGGGCGCGCCTGACCCCCGAGGACATCTTCATCTCGACGCAGACCGCCCTTTCGGAGCTGGCTCTCTCGGGCTGCACCACCACCTCTGACCACCTCTATCTCTTCCCCAACGGCTCGAAGCTGGATGACGAGATCGCCGCGGCAAAAGAGGTGGGACTCCGCCTGCAGGCTTCGCGCGGCTCGATGAGTTTGGGCCAATCGCAGGGCGGACTTCCGCCTGATTCCGTTGTGGACGACGAGGATGCCATCCTCAAGGATTCCCAGCGCCTGATCGAGAAGTATCACGATGCCAAAATGGGCGCGATGGTACAGATCGTCCTGGCGCCGTGCTCTCCGTTCAGCGTCACCAGCGACCTGATGAAGCAGTCCGCAAAACTGGCGCGCCAATATGGAGTCCATTTGCATACCCATCTTGCCGAGACCGAAGATGAAGAACAATTCTGTTTGCAGAAATTCGGGCATCGTCCCATCGGGTACATGCAGGAAGTGGATTGGGTGGGCGACGACGTCTGGTTCGCGCACGCGATCTGGGTCAATGACGAAGAGATCAAAGTCTTTGCGAAGCACAACTGCGGTGTGGCGCACTGTCCCAACTCGAACATGCGGCTTGCTTCGGGAATCGCGCCGATCAAAGAATACCGCGCGGCGGGTGTGAACGTCGGCCTGGGCGTGGACGGCTCCGCCTCCAACGACGGATCGCATCTGCTCGGTGAAGTCCGCAACGCGCTGCTGCTGGCGCGTGTCAAGGAAGGGATCACTGGTTTTTCCGCCAGTCCACCCCCCTCCACCGCCGGGGGAGGGGCCGGGGGTGGGGTCCGCAAATTGATGACCGCCCGTGAGGCGCTGTATCTCGGCACACGGGGTGGGGCGGCGGTGCTCGGGAGGAACGACATCGGCAGCCTGGAAGCCGGCAAGTGTGCGGACTTCTTCGCCGTGAATCTCAATCGCATTGGTTTCACCGGGATGCACGATCCCGTTGCCGCGCTGGTCCTCGGGCAGCCCGTGGACGTGGATTACACGGTCGTCGGCGGCAGGTTCATTGTCAAGGAAGGACAGTTGGTCACAGTAGACGAAAGAAAGTTGATCGAGAAACATAATAAAGCTGCAAAGAGACTGCTATCCGTTTAAAAGGCAAGACCCCCGTGTGAATGGGAGTCTTGTGTGGTGGGAGGCGCCGCCACAGTTTAATCCGGGATCCTACAGTCCGTCGATGAAAGTAGCAACCGCGAGGAGAAGGAATCCCAGGAACACCAGCCAGAAAGCGAGTCCGCTAACGACTGGTATCGTGATCAGGCTTCCAAGCAGACCAAGAACGCCCAATACGATGGCGACGATCCAGGTGATTTGTTTCGGTGCAGAAAGTCTCATGGCATTCTCCTTTGTGCAAAAGAATCTGAGTTTGTCCTTAAGCCTCCTGGCCAGGCGGCCAGCATTCAGGAATCTATAAATAGTATAGTGATTTTTTGAGTTGATTTCAATATGCTTGACTTGCTCCTCTCCCCTATTGTTTGTGCCGCCTTCGTAAGCCTTTGGGTCTCTGGCCTGGCATTGTTTTACCAAATTCAGTAAGTGTACTCACGGAGAATTTATGCCTTCATCCACAAAATTGACCCGCGCTCTCGTCGATGTTGCCATGGGGCGCCTCTCCGCCGACCTGGTGATCCGGAACGGCAAATGGGTCAGCGTGCAGTCGGGGGAGATCATTCCTGGTTCGGATATTGCTGTCAAGGATGGTCACATCGCTTATGTAGGTGAGGATGCGCGTCACACGATCGGCAGGAAAACGAAAGTGATCGACGCCAGAGGGCGCTATCTTGTGCCCGGCCTGCTGGATGGGCACATGCACGTCGAATCGGGCATGGTCACTGTGACGGAGTTCGTACGGGCAGTGGCAGTACGCGGCACGACCGGCATGTTCATCGACCCGCACGAGATGGCAAATGTGTTCGGTCTCAAAGGCGTGAAATTGATGCTGGACGAAGCGCGGCAGCAGCCGATCCATGTTTGGGTGCAGATGCCCTCCTGCGTTCCCTCTTCGCCCGGCTTCGAGACTCCCGGCGCGCACATCGGTCCGAAGGAAGTGGCACAGGCGATGAAATGGGACGGGATCATCGGCCTGGGCGAGATGATGAATTATCCCGGTGTCGCCAGGGGTGATAAGAATATGCTCGAGGAGATGTCCGTCACATCTGCCAGCGGCAAGACCATCGGCGGACATTATGCCTCTCCTGATCTCGGACTTCCGTTTCATGGCTATGTGGCGGGCGGCGCGGAGGATGATCACGAGGGCGTCCAGCTCGAAGATGCCGTGGAACGTGTGCGCCAGGGTATGAAGGCGATGCTGCGCTATGGCTCCTCCTGGCACGATGTCGCTTCGCAGGTGGGCGCGGTTACCCAGCTCGGACTGGACTCGCGGCGCTTCATGCTCGTCACCGACGACTCGCACGCCCAGACGATCTCCCGCGACGGTCACATGGACCGCGTCCTGCGCCACGCCATCGCGCAGGGACTCGATCCCATCACTGCCATCCAGATGATGACGATCAATACCGCCGAGCATTTTGGCTTGAGCAGGGAAATGGGCCTGATCGCGCCCGGTCGCTGGGCAGATGTGGTGCTAGTCAAAGATCTGGAGAACTTCAAAGCAGATGTTGTCCTTGCCAGGGGACAGGTGATTGCCGAGAATGGAAAGTGGAAAGTGGATCTGCCGAAGTTCACCTATCCCGCCTGGGCGGCGAAGTCGGTGAAGTTGAAGAGAGCTTTGAAGGCGGAGGACTTTAAGTTAGGAGTGAAAAGTAAAAGGTCTCAAGTGAAAGTGAATGTCATTGGCGTGATCGAGAACCAGGCTCCCACCCGGCATTTGACCTTCAACATTAAACCCGTCGATGGTGAGATTAAACCTGATATGCAGCGCGACATTGCCAAGGTAGCCCTGGTCGAACGTCACAAAGGCACGGGCGGCGTGACGCTGGGACTCGTCAGCGGGTTTGGCTTCAATAGCCGGTGCGCCATCGCCTCCACGGTTGCCCATGACAGCCATCACATGATCGTTGTCGGCACAGATGAGGCGTCGATGGCGGTGGCAGCCAACAGTCTGAGGCGGAGCGGGGGCGGGCAGGTCGTCGTCAAAAACGGCAAAGTCATCGGTCAGGTCCGATTGAAGATCGCCGGTCTGATGTCCAATGAAAGAGCCAATATCGTCGCAAAGGAGGCAGAAACGATCTTGAAAGGTTTTCGAGCTTGCGGGTGCACCCTCAACAATCCCAACATGCAATTGTCGCTGCTCGCGCTGGTGGTCATCCCCGAGCTGCGAATTTCAGACAAGGGGCTCGTGGATGTGACCAAATTCGAATTTATTCCCCTAGTGGAGGGATAATGGCTAACTTTCCGTTTCAACGCTTGCAAGCTGACCTGGCGGCGCTCATCCAGCGCACGCCCGCAGGTTCACGCTTGGTCTCTGAGCCTGAACTTGCCAAACAACTGGGTGTTTCACGCGCCACCCTGCGCGAAGCCATGCGGACCTTCGAAACCCAGGGCCTCATCCGCCGCCGTCAGGGCGCCGGAACGTTCGTGGTGGGGCAGGTGCCGATCATGGATGCGGGTCTCGAAGTGCTGGAGAGTATCGATACCATGGCGCACCGCCGAAACCTGGCAGTCACTGTCAGCGACTTGAATGTCGAGCGGATCGATGCGGATGCGGAACATGCCCAGGAACTGGGCATCGAAGCTGGAGTATGCGTCACGCGCGTCCGACGCGTGATGCGCGCCGATACGCGTCCGGTCGCCTATCTGGTCGATACGCTGCCCGAAGACGTGCTGAAAGTAACTGATCTGCCGGAGGACTTCGACGGGTCCGTGCTGGACTTCATGCTCGAACGCGGCGACGACTTGCGCATCTCGCGCGCCGCCATCAGCGCCACGAATGCCACGGCGGAGGTGGCGAAAGCCCTCGAGATCCAGCGCGGCGATGTGCTGCTCAAATTCGTCTCACAGCTCTATTTGACCGACGGCCGGATCGTGGACTATACGTTCAGTTATTTTATTCCCGGGTATTTCAACTTCCATGTGGTGCGGCGGATCGGGAATTCCTAAGCCAGCCACAGAGACATAAACGTGTAAATACGGTTTTCTATCCCTGTGTATTTGTATACATGCCGAAGAAGGGTGCACTGGAAGCAATTGGAAATATTGTGAAGTCCTAAATCTAATTATCTCATTGGAGGTTCGTATGCGTAGTTTTGCTGGTCGTGACATTCTTTCGCTCAAGGAGTTCGAGCGGAACGAGTTTTTCCATGTCTTCGATGTCGCTGCAAAGATGGAACCCATCGCGCGGGCGCGTAAGAACGTGGACCTGCTCAAGGAAAAGACAATGGTAACGGCTTTCTATCAGCCCTCGACGCGCACGCGTCTGGCTCATGAAGCCGCCATGCATCGCCTGGGAGGCCATGTCACGGGCTTCTCAGATGCCAAGATGACCCGCGCAGGTGACTTCTACCAGGAGTCGATCAAGGATACGGTCAAGATGCTCGAGTACTATGGCGACGTGATCGTGATGCGTCACTTCCAGCAGGGCGCGCCGCACGAAGCCGCCAGGTGGGCGAGCATCCCGATCATCAACGGCGGCGATGGCTGGGGCGAACACCCGACCCAGATCCTCACCGAGCTGTACACGGTGCTGCGCGAGAAGGGCCGCCTCGACGGGCTCAAGTGGCTGGCGGTAGGCGACATGCGCATGCGCACCATGCACTCGCTCGGCTATGCTTTGAGCCAGTTTGACTGCCCGATCACCTTCGTCTCACCGCCTGAAATGGGTCTTACCGATGACTTCAAAAAGGAACTGACTCAGTTCAGTGTGAACTTCCGGGAAGTGGACCATGTGGAGAAAGCCATTGCCGACGCCGACGTGATTTTGGTCGAGCCGGTGGTGCAGCCCGATTACACCAAGTCCCGCGACGAGCGTACGGGCGAGCTCGATCTGACGCCTGCCAACTACAAGATCACGCGCGAGCTGCTGTACACGAAAGCCAAATCCGACGCCATCCTGCTCCACTCCCTGCCGCGCATGGATGAGATTCCCACCGACGTGGACATCACCAGGTGGTCGCGTTACTGGCAGGAAGCCTTCAACGGCGTCGTGATGCGCATGACGCTGCTGGCACTGGTATTGGGAGCGATGGAGTAGAGAATAACGTACACAAGTAGACAGGTATACACGTAAACATGGCTTTTGTACTTGTTTACTTGTCTACCTGATACTTTCACAAGGAGACTAAAAATATGCAAACAGATTTACACCGCCGCGACCTGATCGGTGACCTTGATTTCAGCAAGGAGGAGGTCGAGACCGTTTTGGATGTGGCTTTCGACCTCAAGCGCAAACGCGCCCTGGGCGAGTTGCATCCCTACCTGCGCGACAAGGTGCTGGCAATGTTGTTCTTCTTTAGCAGTACACGGACGCGCGGCTCGTTCGAAGCAGGGATGGCGCAGCTCGGCGGACATGCCGCTTTTATCGAAAGCAAGACCACGCAGATCGCACATGGTGACACCCCGGTGGAGATCGGTGAAATTTTTGGTCGCTATTATGACGGCATTGCCATTCGGCATGTCGATTGGAAGGTGGGTAACAACTACATCAACGATGTGGCAAAATATTCGCGCTCGCCCATCCTGAACATGCAATGCGAAATTTATCACCCTTTCCAATGCCTGGCTGACCTGATGACGATCATCGAGAAGAAGGGCCGCGACCTGCGCCGCAGGAAGATGGTCGTTTCCTGGGCGTATGCTGCCTCCTACCAGAAGCCGATCTCCGTGCCCCAGTCCCTGATCCTGCAGATGCCGCGCTTCGGCATGGATGTGGTGCTGGCGCATCCGCCGGAGTTCAAGCTCATGCCTGAGATCATGGATCTCGCTCAGGAGCAGGCAAGAAAGTTCCACACAGGCTTCGAAGTCATTTCCGATCCGGATGGAATGGAGAAAGCCTTCCAGGATGCGGATGTCGTCTATGCCAAATCGTGGGGCGCCATGCTGACGACCGAGGATGCCAGCGAGGGCGCCAAAATCATCAGCCAGTACAAGCACTGGATCACCGACGCCAAAAAGATGAAGGCGGCTAAGGATGATGCCATTTACATGCATCCACTTCCTGCTGATCGTGATGTCGAGGTCACCAGTGAAGTGATGGACGGCCCCAACTCGGTTGTCTTCGATGAAGCGGAAAATCGTCTCCACGCCCAGAAAGCTGTGATGGCGCTGACGATGGCTTAAGTATCAGGTAAACAAGTACGCAAGTAAACATGTAGGTAAGGAGGCAAGTATGAAAAAAGAGCCCTTGTACGTTTCGCCAGGTCAGCCAGGAAAACGTGGTTTTGAGGATCTGGAGTGTTACAAGCTTGCACTTGAAGTCATGTCGAATGTACATGCTTTCTCTCGAACTTTGCCTCCTGAAGAAAAGTATGATTTATACGTTCAGATTCGTCGTTCGTCCAAAAGCGTTACTGGAAACATTGGTGAAGGATATGGACGTTACCATTATCTTGACAGTTTGCACTATTATTCCATTGCACGCGGTGAACTGAATGAGACACTTGCCCATCTCATCAATGCAAAAGTGTTGAGCTACATTGAGCAGCCTGAGTTTGAAGCGCTGTATCAACTCATTCGACAAGCTGAACAGGCGCTGAATGGTTTCATGGCTTATGTTCGTCGTCTGCGTGCGGGTTTGCAGGAATACGGCGATAAAAAGATTCACGGGGATCAGGCTGAATACGAAACCGTATCTTTCGAAGAAAGCAAAGAAATATAGATTGCTGGGAGCTCATACCTGTATACCTCTTTACGTGTATACATGATACCTTACACAAGGAGCAAACATGGCAAAAAATAAACTCGCGGTCGTTGCCATCGGTGGCAATTCGCTCATCATCGATAAAACACATCAGACGGTCGAAGACCAGTACGAAGCAGCCAAACGGACCACTTACCACATTGCCGACATGATCGAGCAGGGCTGGGATGTGGCGATCGGCCACGGCAACGGTCCGCAGGTTGGGTTCATTCTGCGGCGATCCGAGATCGCGGCAAAGACCGAAGGGATGCACGAAATCCCGCTGGATGTCTGCGGTGCGGACAGCCAGGGCGCGATCGGTTACGCCTTGCAGCAAAACCTGCAGAATGAACTCTACCAGCGCGGCATCAAGAAGAAAGTCGTGACCGTGGTCACGCAGGTGCTGGTGGACAAGGATGACCCTGCTTTCAGCCATCCGACCAAGCCGATCGGCGGCTTCATGGATGCAAACGAAGCCAGACGGCGTAAGGAAGAACAGGATTGGACAGTGGTCGAGGACGCCGGCCGGGGCTGGCGCCGAGTGGTTGCTTCTCCGCTCCCGAAGGAAATTGTCGAACTGGAGACGGTCGAAACCCTGCTGGAACGAGGTATCATCACCATTACCGTTGGCGGCGGTGGTATCCCCGTGATCGACCCTGGCGATGGCAATTATCGTGGTATTGCCGCGGTCATTGACAAGGACTATGCTTGCAGCCTGCTCGCGCAGAAAGTGAGAGCCGACCTGTTCGTCATCTCGACGGCCGTGGAAAAAGTTGCCATCAACTTTGGCAAACCCGAGCAGCAGTGGCTCGACAAGATGACGCTTGCGGAAGCCAAAGCCTACCTGGCGGAAGGAACGCATTTCGCTAAGGGCTCGATGGCGCCGAAGATCCAGGCTGTCATCTGGTTCCTCGAGAATGGCGGCAAACAGGCGTTGATCACCAACCCTGAGAACCTTGGCCGTGCCTTGAAAGGTGAAACAGGTACGCGGATAGTTAGGTAGTTGTGTAGTTACATGGTTGAGTAGTTGGGTAGCTGCCTGACGACTATCCAACTACTCAACTAAGAACTACCAGACTATTGAACTACCGGACTATCAAACTACTGAACTACCAAACTACTCAACTGTCAAACGAATGAAACGCCTTCATCCCTCCCTGGTCCTCCTCCTCGCCGCCATCCTTGGCTATGGCTTGCTCATCCCACAGCTTGGTTTCTATTGGGATGACATGCCCATGTCCTGGATTCGTTATGAGTTGGGTCCGGAGGCGATGGCACGCTACTTCTCCACGAATCGGCCCGTGTGGGGATTGCTTTATCAAGTCACCACGCGCCTGCTCCCACAGGTGCCGGTGTACTGGCAGATTTTCGCGCTGCTCTGGCGCTGGCTGGGCGCGGTGGCTGCCTGGGGCATTGTGCGGGAACTGTGGAAGGATAAACCGCGCTTCGCTCTGAGCGTCGCGCTGCTGTTCCTGTTGTATCCCGGTTTCAACCAGCAGTGGGGCTCCTATCTCTATAGTCATTTTTTCATCGTTCTTTTCTTCTTTCTTCTTTCCATCTTCCTGATGTTGCGCCGCAAAGCCATCCCTGCTTTGATCCTCTCCGCGCTGAATTTGTGGATGATGGAATATTTCTTCCCGCTGGAATTTGCCCGCGTGGGATTCCTCTGGCTGTCCCTGCGCGACGAATACCCGGACCCGCGCGACCGGATCAGACCGACCCTCAGGCTGTGGGCTCCCTATCTGGCTGTTTTCGCCCTTGCGGTTTTATCCCGCCTGTTCATCTTCAATAATCAGATCTACGGCTTTGGGTTGATGTCGAAATTGGAAAGCGCGCCCCTCGACGCGCTGCTCGCACTCCTGCGGAACGTTTTCGTTAGCTTATGGCTGGTGCTTGTGGCTGCCTGGACTCAGATGTTCGCGGCGATCAATCCTTCCCTGCATGGCGTGCGGACCATTACACTTTACGTGGCGGTGATCCTGGCTGCACTTACCATTGCCATCTTTTTCCTTTTCAAACAAAATGAAGACTCCGGGCGCAGGCAGGACTCCTTCCATGCGATCGGTCTGGGGTTCTTCCTGCTGCCGTTTGCCGGCGCGCCGTTCTGGCTGACGGGGCTTACCATTTCCCTGGCGCACCCCGCCAGCCGCTTCACTCTGCCGTTCATGTTTGCCGTCTGTCTGATCGTTGCGGGATTGATCAATCTGATCCAGCTGCCGCGTTTGCGTTACGCGCTCCTGGCTGTGCTGATCGCTTTTGCAGCCGGACGTCAGTTTTTGTGGTCGACCGATTATTTGCGCGACTGGCAGTCGCTGAAGAATCTCTTTTGGCAGATGACCTGGCGGGCACCAGGATTGAAGCCAAACACAATCGTGCTGATGAACGAGGAATTGACCTTTTACGCGGATAACTCCCTCAGCCCGTCACTCAGCTGGATCTATGCTCCGGATAAACGTTCGGATCAAATTGATTATGTGCTTTTCTACCCGACCAATCGCCTGAATTCTGCGCTCCCCGCCCTGCAGCCGGACATCCCGATTGAATATGATTACATTGCCGGGCATTTCGATGGAAACACTTCACAGGCTGTCGCTTTTTACTATGATCCGCCAGCCTGTCTACGATTGCTTGAACCGGATATAGATAAGAATAATCATTTCATCCTGGCGGAAAGCTTTATGCGGGACGCCGCGGTATTGTCGGACTCTGACCGGATTCTGACTTCCTCCGAGGCGGCGATGCCAGCCATTTACGGACCCGAGCCGGCGCACAGCTGGTGTTATTACTTTCAGAAGGCTGACCTGGCGCGGCAGCTCCGTGATTGGGAGGAAGTCGTCGAACTGGGTGAGGCGGCCTTCAAGCTGGATGATCATCCCAATAACCCCGTCGAGCGTTTCGTGTTCATTGAAGGGTATGCACACGTGGGGGATTGGGAACGTGCGGTCAAATTATCACGCGAGTCGTACAAGGTGTCGAAAGCCTACGTTGGACCGCTGCTGTGTCGGCTGTGGGAACGCATAGAAACGGAAACCACTGGCGGCGTAGAGCGCGACGCAGCTTTGTCTGAAATCGAGACTATGCTCGCATGCAATCCATGAGAAATGTACTTGCCTCGGCGCGATCATTTGTCCTACAATATTTGTGTAAGGAACGGTAATGTATAATCGTGTAGACAATAGACCTTGATGTGCTAAACGAAAGGAGGCACACAGAAAGAGAAACCAGATTCGTTCGTTGTCTGTTCCACACAACACTTTTTCAAGGAGAAGAAGACAATGCGTAAGTTCCTGTTTTTGGCGATGATCCTGATACTAGTACTGACAGCCTGTGGCGCTCCCGCCACGGAAGCACCGGCGCCCACGAAAAAGCCTGCCGCTACAGAAGCGCCCGCTACGGAAGCACCTGCTACCGAGGCTCCAGCCACAGAAGCTCCAGCCGCAGGGGGATTCCAGATCCCGGAAGTTCAAGAAGGAAAATTCAATGTGGGGATGGTCCTGATCGGACCGCATGACGATGGCGGCTGGTCACAGGCGCATTATGAAGGCCTGCTGTACATTGAAGAGAACGTCCCCAATGTACACGTGGCTTACATCGAGAACGTGCCGGAAGGCGCTGACTCTGAGCAGGTTTTCCGCTCACTCGCCCGCAAGGGTTTCGATCTGATCTTCGGCACCTCCTTTGGCTTTGGCGACCCGATGGAAGTGGTTGCGGAGGAGTTCCCCGATACGATGTTCATCCACCTGACGGGTATTAAATCCAATGAGACGAACTTTGGCAACCTGATGGGCGCGATGGAAAACATGAAGTACCTGGCGGGTATGCTGGCTGGCGCGCGCGCCAAGATGGATGGCAACACGAAACTCGGTTACATGGCGACCTTCCCCATCCCGGAAGAGATCCGCCTGGGCAATGCCATTGCACTGGGTATGAGGAAGACCTGCCCCGAATGCACGATGGATATCCGCTGGATCAACACCTGGCACGATCCTGTCATTGAGAAGGAAGCCGCGGCCTCCCTGTTCGATGCGGGCGCCCAGGTTGTCTTCACCGGCGCCGATACTCCCGCTGTGGCGGATGTGGCGCAGGAAAAAGGCAAATGGGGCGTGACCTATGACTGGTACGGCTCCTGCAAGGTGGAACGCTGTCTGACAGCTCCGTACTGGGTCTGGGGACCCATCTATGCCAAGATCACCGAAGAGACGATCGCGGGTACCTACAAACCCGGTTGGGACTACTTCGACGCTGAAACTGGCGCTCTGGGTCTGTATGGCTTCATGGAAGGCCAGGAATTGACCCCCGGCGTCAAGGAACTTGACCCCGCTGTGGTTCAGGAAGTGCGTGATCTTCTTGCGCAGATGCTGGCAGGCGAGTTCACCCGCTTTGATGTGTTCACCGGACCCATCAATGACAACCAGGGCAACGTGGTTCTGCCCGCGGGCCAAAGCCTCCAGCAGGTTGATCTGGATGCCTTCCCTGAATATGGTCTGCCATGCAGTGTTCCGGTCTGTATGAAGTGGTGGGCAGAGGGGATCACTGCGGAGCTGCCTCAATAAGTCTCGTGAGTCAAATGGGGCAGGATGTTTGTTCTGCCCCATTTTTGTATGTATGAAATGTCTTCGCGCTGAGTGCTACGCAAACGAAGCGCAATTGAGCAAAGGCGTTTCGTCTACGCCTGCGGCTCCGCTCAACGCGATGTACTTTTTTAGGAGGTAGCAGTGACGGACGCAACACCCCCCAGTTTGATCGTGGAAATGCAGGGCATTGTCAAGCGCTTTCCCGGCGTGCTTGCCAATGACCATGTGGATTTCGAATTGCGCCCGGGAGAGATCCATGCTTTGCTGGGGGAGAATGGCGCCGGCAAAAGTACACTGATGAACGTACTGGCTGGCCTGTACAGGCAGGACGCAGGCATTATTAAAGTCAAAGGCAGCCTGGTGGAGTTTTCCTCCCCGCGCGCTGCCATCCAGGCAGGGATCGGTATGGTGCACCAGCACTTTATGCTGGTGCCCTCCCAGACCGTGACCGAAAATATTTTGCTGGGACTGGATGATCCGCGTTTTTTCATGCGGCTGAATGAATACGATGCGAAGATTGCGAAATTAGGCGAGCGTTTCGGCCTCAAGGTGGACCCGCGTGCCAAGATCTGGCAGTTGTCGGTGGGCGAGCAGCAGCGCGTGGAACTGCTCAAGATGCTCTATCGCGGCGCGAATGTGCTCATCATGGATGAGCCCACCGCGGTCCTTGCGCCGACGGAAATCGAAGGATTATTCCAGACGCTGCGCGCCATGGTCGCGCAGGGGAAGTCTGTTATTTTTATCAGTCACAAACTACAGGAAGTCACAGCGATCGCCGACCGCGTCACCGTGCTGCGGCGCGGCAAGGTGACCGCTGCGGGTGTGGTCACGAAAGGTGTGACGCGTCAGGAACTGGCACGCCTGATGGTGGGACGCGAGGTGGTTTTCTCCATCGATAAGAAGCCCAGACAGCCCGGCGAGGTGATTCTGGATGTGAAGGACCTTCAGGCGGAAAATGATAAGGGCTTCCCCGCACTACGCGGCGTTTCCCTCCATGTTCGCGCCGGAGAGATCGTCGGTGTGGCGGGGGTGGCTGGCAATGGCCAAACGGAACTTTCCCAGGTGATTGCGGGCTTGCGCAAATGCAGGCAGGGCGAAGTGATCTTGAACGGCGATAGGGTCAACAACCGCGATACGTTATATGGGATTCAACATGGCATGGCATATGTGCCTGAGGATCGCACGCACGTGGGCAGCGCGCCGAATTTGAGCGTGACGGATAATGTCATCATGAAGAAATATCGCAAGCCGCCCATTTCAAGAGGCAGCCTGCTGGATATGGGCGCGGCGACGAACTTTGCGAAGGAACTCAAACAGGCTTATGACATCATGGTGCCAACGGTCAATACCCCGGTACGGCTTTTGTCGGGCGGGAATTTGCAGCGGGTGATCCTGGCGCGTGAAATCTCCGGGCAGCCGGACTTTATGGTGGCGGTCCAGCCGACCCGCGGGCTGGACGTCGGTGCGATCGAGGGAGTCCACCGCCTGCTGCTGGCTCAGCGCGAAGTGGGCGCGGCGGTCCTGCTGATCTCGGAGGAACTGGAGGAACTGCTCTCGCTGAGCGACCGCGTCTATGTGATCTATGAGGGGAAGATCATGGGCGAGGTAAAAATTGCATCAACGGAACCTGATCAAAGCCTGATCGAGACGATCGGTCAGATGATGACCGGCACGCCGCTGGAACAAATCCGCAAGGAAGGAAGCCTGGCACATGGCTGAGTCCACTTTATCGAAACAACGCATGCCCTGGCGCATTAAAATCGAGCCCCGGCTCGATGAGCCGCCCGCGTGGCTGCCTGCCGCGGTTTCGGTTGGCGCGATCATCCTGGCATTGATATTGGGCGGGGTCCTGATCGCATTTGCAGGCGGCAATCCCTTTGCCTCTTATGCCCACATTGCACGTGCCTCCTTTGGTGATCTCGGCGTGTTATCGGACACCATCGTGAAAGCCACGCCGATCATCCTGACCGCGCTGGCCTGCTCGATCGCGTTCCGCATGAAGCTGTGGAACATCGGCGCGGAAGGCCAGTTCATTATGGGCGCCTGGGGCGCGAGCGCGGTGGTCCTGGCACCGATCGTGCCCGCCGAATCATCGCGCTGGCTGTTCATCCCGGTCATGATCATGGCAGGGATGGCGATGGGCGCGGTCTGGGGATTTATCCCCGGCTATTTGAAAGCGAAGTTCAATGTCAACGAGATCATCAGCACGCTGATGCTGAACTACATCGCGATCTCCTGGGTCAACTTTTGGGTCTTCGCGGTCTGGACCGAAGGCGGGTTTCAGATGAGCCCGAAGTTCCCTCAGGCTGCCTGGCTGCCGCGTTTATCCGAATATGCCAAGAGCGTTCCCCTCTTTCGCGGGCTCACGACCCATGCCGGCTTGCTGCTCGGGATTGCTGCAGCGATCGTCCTGTGGTTCATTGTCTATCGCAGCCGCTGGGGCTATGAGATCCGTTTGATCGGCGATAATCCGAATGCCGCCAGGTACGCGGGCATTAATATCACGCGCAATACCATCTGGGTGATGATGCTCTCCGGGGCCCTGGCTGGCCTCGGCGGGATGAGCGAAGTGGGGGGCGTTGTCCATCGTTTGCAGACCGCGCCGATCGCCGCCGGGTACGGCTTTACAGGCATCATCGTTGCCTGGCTGGCAAAGTTGAACCCGCTGGTGATCATCCTGGTCTCGGTGTTGTTCGGCGCCTTGATCCTGGCGGGCCGCGAGATCCAGCCATCGGGCGTGCCGAAAATGATCCAGGGCATCATTCTTGTTTGTTTGATCGCAAGTGACTTCCTGCTGCGTTATCGAATCCGTATTGTGAGAGGCGAAGAGGCATAGGCTTTTTGAGGTATGCAAGTAGACAGGTAAACAAGTAAACATATATGTACCTGTATACCTGTATACCTTCCTTTATGGTTGAGAAAGTAATCATCGGAGAGATCATTTATGGATCCCATCATCATTCTTCAGGCAGGGGTTGCCAGCGGGACGGTGCTGTTATTTGCCGCGTTGGGCGAGGTACTGGCGGAACGTTCGGGCGTGCTCAACCTCGGCGTGGAAGGCATGATGCTGATCGGCGCGATGTCAGCCTTCAGCGTGACCATTGCGACGGGCAATCCGTGGATCGGTGTGCTGGTTGCGATGTTCGTTGCGGGGCTGCTCAGCCAGGTCCATGCCTTTATCGTCATCACCCTGCAGGCTGATCAGGTCGTCAGCGGGCTGGCGCTCACGCTGCTCGGCGCCGGCATCAGCCTGGTACTGGGGGAAGGCCTGAGCAAGGCCGGCACTGTTTCGCTCATGCCGAATTTTTCCATTCCACTGCTTTCGCAAATTCCAATCCTGGGTCCGATCTTTTTTACGAAGCAAAGCGTGCTGGTGTATATCGGCTACCTGCTGACACCGCTAGCATGGTATTACATCAATCGCACGCGTCCCGGTTTGCATCTGCGCGCAGTGGGTGAGTATCCTGCCGCGGCGGATGCGCTCGGCATCAATGTTTTCCGGATGAGATATTTTTATGTCTTCCTCGGCGGGATGCTGGCTGGGCTGGGCGGCGCGACCATCAGCCTCGCCGTGGCTCCCGGCTGGTTCAGCGAGCTGACCACCGGCGGGCAGGGCTGGATCGCGGTCGGGTTGGTGATCTTCGCACAATGGGACCCCTTCCGGGCCGCGGTCGGATCGTACGCGTTCGGCGCCCTCCGCCGCCTGATCCTGGACATCCAGGGTCCGACCGTGTTGTTCGGCATGCGCAATGCCTTTTATTACAATCCCTATCTCGGTTTCTTCCTGCAAATGCTGCCGTACGCGTTCACGGTCATCGTGCTGGTGATCGGTTCGCGCGAAGCTATCCGCAAGCGGCTGGGCGCGCCGGCAGCGCTGGGCACACCCTACATCCGCGGGGAACGCGGCCAGTAAGGCACGGAGCACATTACAGGAAAATATCAAACCATCGGTTCGGTGGTCGTGGCGTTATGACGCCGCGGCGTTGGGCAGGCGCCCATCGAAAAGTGCCGCCGCCTGAGTTAGAAAGAGGTAGCCACCCATGAACCTTTGGCACGAATATCTTCGTCCCACCAACTTGTCACAAGCCTTAAAAGCCTTTGCAGAGGCGCCGGGTCCGGTACTGCCCATCGCGGGCGGCACCGATCTATTGCTCGACCTGAAACAGGGCCGGCATTCTCCCGTCCATACGCTCGTGGATGTGATGTCCATCGCCGAGATGACCGTCCTCGAGGTGAGAGGGACGGAGCTCTTCGTCGGCGCGGCACTCCCCGTCAATCGCATCGTTCTGGACCCTCTAGTGGAGGCGCACGCCCAGGCGTTGACCGAAGCCTGCAATTTGATCGCGGGTCCGCAGGTCCGCAATGTTGCGACCCTGGGTGGGAATGTTGCCCACGCTCTCCCCGCCGCCGACGGGACCATCGCCTTGCTTGCTCACAACGCCCAGGCCGAGGTGGCTGGCTTGCCCGGAACGCGTCGTGTCGCTTTCAAAGAATTATTCCTCGGCCCCGGCAAATCCTCCCTCAAACACGGACAGGAACTGCTCGTGGGCTTCTACCTGCCGCTTTCCAAAAAAGGACAAGCCTCCTGTTTCAAACGCATCATGCGCCCACAGGGAGTGGCGCTTCCCATCCTGAATTGCGCCGTCTGGCTTGAACGGGATAACGACCACATCAAGGATGCTCGCATTGCTGTCGGCCCCGGCGGTGGGACTCCTTTCCGTGCCGCACAAGCCGAGGATTTGTTGCGCGGCAAACCTCTCAACGAAACGACCTTTGAATCCGCGCTCGAAGCCCTGTTGGCGCAGGCCCAATTCCGCTCCAGCGCGCGCCGCGCCAGTGCGGATTATCGCCGGCATATCGTCAGCGGCTTGTTCAAGGATGTGCTCGAAACCGCGTGGCAACGAACTTTCTAATTTGGCGTAGTAGCTATTGGCAGTCTATTGAGGAAATTATATTTGATAGGATCTTCGTCGTGAACCGAGAAAAACAATACGAGCTTATTAACCTTGTAGAAAAATGTTTTGATTTTCAACGATGGGATTTCAGGAGATCTTATTTGTCATCCCCGGCTATTCATTTTCCATTTGTTATTTACGACTCTGAATGGTGCCGAGTGAAATTTGTGCATTATGGATCAGATTATCCTGGACAACCATGGACTGAAATGCATATTTATTATGGTAGATTGCACGCCGAAAATGACGAGAGTCTTATGATCTGGAATGATGAAATATGCTGGTGTTGGCATTCCATTGAAGAGTATGCTTTAAATTTCATTGATGGGCTTTCCCCTGAAGAAGCCGTGGAAAAAAAGCATGCGCCACGCATCATGGATGAGTTCCGGAATTCTGAAGTAGGAAAGTCGGTGCATGGTCCTGAATGGGTTGCGAGAAGACATATGGTTGTATGGAAACACTACGGGCGTCGCTTGTTCAAGCTTTTCGATCTGCGTTGCCCTGATGTATGGGAACAATACAGATCTTTTCTTCGCAAAGCTGCGCAAATAGAAGACGAGAACGACAAAAAGAGAGATTTCCCGCCTATCAAATTGGCCGGTCACGTGGAAATATATGAGGTCTGTTGAAGAACTCTATCGGTTTGTAATGCAAATGAGGAAGGCTTATGACCAAGCAAATATCTCTTACCGTTAACAGCATCAAACATACTCTCGAACCGAAACCGGGCGAGACCCTCGCGGCGCTGCTCCGCCAGCGACTGGGCCTGACCGGGACAAAGATCGGCTGCGAAGAAGCGGAGTGCGGCGCGTGTACTGTCCTGGTGGATGGCGAGCCCGTCGTCTCGTGCATCTATCCTGCCGAGCGCGCAGATGGGAAGACAGTTCTTACGATTGAGGGATTGGCTGGAGAATTTATCGCGAAGGGATTGAAGAAAGAGGCAAGAGGAAAGAGGCTTCGCGAGCTTAGTGGTCTTCGCAGTGCAGACGCTTCGACTTCGTCGCCGGCTCCGCTCAGCGCGACTCTCCATCCCTTGCAGGAAGCTTTTATCGAGCATGGCGCGGTGCAGTGCGGATTCTGCATCCCCGGGCAGATCATGACCGCCTACACCCTGCTCAAGCGCAACCCGGACCCAACGAAGGAGGACGTCCGCTTTGCGTTGAAGGACACGCTCTGTCGCTGTGGAGGATATCCAACCATCGAGAATGCCATCCTTGCCGCGGCACAGGCTTTACGCACGGGCGAACCCGTCCGGAAGCCGGAGATTCCCGATTCGATCCATACGCATACATCCGTTGGGCGTACGCACACGCGCCACGATGGAACGGATAAAGTCACCGGTGCAGCAATCTTCACCGATGACCGTGTCTTCGACGGTATGTTGTACGCCAAGGTCCGCCGCGCCATGATCCCGCATGGCTTCCTGACGAAACTGGATATTTCCAAAGCAAAGGCGCTCCCAGGTGTCGTAGCGGTTTTAACCGCAGAGGATATTCCCGGTGAGCGCAATCATGGACTGGTCATTTATGATTGGCCCGTGCTGGTGGGGATCGGAGAACGCGTCCGCTATGTGGGAGACGCGCTGGCGCTCGTCGCCGCGGAAACGCAGGAGATCGCCGAACAGGCGTCGGCGTTGATCGAGGCGGAGTTCGACCTCCAGCCGGTCATCACGAATCCCGTGCAGGCGCGCCAGGGTGGTGTTCCGCAAATCCACGAAAAGGGCAATCTGCTCAAACATATCAAAGTCCGCAAGGGTGACATGGACAAAGGCTTCGCCGAGGCGGATGTGATCCTCGAACATACCTTCCACACCGCGACGACCGACCATGCCTTCCTCGAACCGGAATGCAGCATCGGCGTGCCCGTAAAACCTGACAGGTCTTCGCGAAGCATCCCCGAACAGGGTGAAGGAGGCGGAGACCTGTCAGGTTCGCGCATGGAAATTTATTGCGGCTCGCAAATCCCATACCAGGACCGGACACAGGTGGCGCGCGCTATGGGCTGGCCCGAGGAGCGCGTCCGCATCGTTGGGCAGTTGATGGGCGGCGGCTTCGGCGGCAAGGAAGATGTGATGGGACAGATCCATGCGGCGATGCTGGCGAATGCTGCGCAGCGGCCTGTGAAACTGCTGTTCGATCGTCACGAGAGTTTGCTTGTCCATCCCAAGCGGCATGCCACGCAGATCCGCGTCAGGATCGGCGCGAAGAAAAACGGCCGCCTCGTGGCGTGCGAGACGGAACTCTACGGCGACACCGGCGCGTATGCGTCGCTCGGCGAGAAGGTGATGACGCGCGCGACCACGCACTCGGCCGGTCCCTACGACATCGAGCACGTACGCGCCGACTGTTACGCCATGTACACGAACAATCCACCTGCCGGCGCGTTCCGCGGCTTCGGCGTGACGCAATCTGCCTTCGCGGTCGAGTCGCTGATGGATATGCTCGCCGAGAAGTTGAATATCGATCCCGTTGAACTTCGGCGTATGAATGCATTGCACGTTGGCAGCATCACGAACACGGGCCAGGAATTGCGCGAGTCGGTGGGCTTGACGGAATGCATTGACCGCGTGGACGCGGAAATGAGGAAGCACACCCCGGATCCTTTCAAGCCGGTTGTTGCTCCCGTTACCAATTCTGAGTTTCGCCGCGAAGACTCTGAATTAACCGCAAAGGGCGCGAAGAACGCAAAGAAAAAAGAAAAAAATCTTAGCGACCTTGGCGAGCTTCGCGGTTCAAAAGATTCTCATCTCGTGAGAGCCTGGGGTTTTGCCGCGGCGTACAAAAACACAGGTCTCGGTGGCGGCGCGCCCGATAAGTCCGGTGCGGAGGTGGAACTTTACGAGGACGGCACCTTCGAAGTACGCAGTTCCTCCGCTGAAATGGGCCAGGGACTCGTCACGGTCATGCGCCTGACCGTAGCGGAGGAGATGGCGGTCCCGCCTGAGCAGGTGCGCGTCCTCGTCATGGACACGGACCTGACGCCCAACGGCGGTCCCACGACGGCTTCGCGCCAGACCTATGTGACCGGCAATGCTTCCCGCTACGCGGCAAAGACGCTGCGCGAAGCGATCACGGCGACCCTCGCCGAAAAATATGACGTGCGCCCCGAACAGATCCGCTTCGAGAACGGCATCGTCCATGCCAACGGACATTCGATGACGTATGCGGAAGTTGCCAAAGAAATGAAAGCACTGGGACAGCAGCCGCGTGCCCTCTACGAATATGAAGCGCCGAAGACCCAGCCCCTTGGCACCGGTGGCGACATGCACTTTGCCTTCTCCTTTGGCGTGCAGGCTGCCGAGGTGGAGGTTAATAAGCTGACGGGTGAAGTACGCGTGCTGAAGGTCATCTCTGCCAACGACGTGGGCATGGCGGTTAATCCATTGGGCTTGCAGGGCCAGGTCGAAGGCGGCGTGATGATGGGACTCGGCAACTGCCTGACCGAGGAATTCATCATGGATAACGGTACTGTTGTCACGGACCGTTTGGCGCGCTACCGCATCCCTGGCATTATGCTCACACCTGAAATCACCTCCATCATTGTGGAGCATCCCACCGCGGAGGGACCTTACGGCGCGAAGGGCGTGGGGGAGATCTGCAGTATCCCAACCACGCCCGCGATCACGAACGCGATCTACAATGCGGTGGGAGTGAGGATCGATAAGCTGCCTGTGGACCAGGAGTTGATCGCCAGGGAGTTGTGGGAGAGGGATGAGAAAAGTTGAAAGTAAGAAGTAAAAAGTAAGAAGGGCTCTTGTGGTTTCAGGACTGAGAGTCCTTTTTGGTCGAGACTTGCCGAGTCTGCCTTAGAGAGGGTTTAGTCCACCGGCACTCCCTTACCTGCATCAGGTACAATTGGGGTGAGAAGAAGGAAATCACACGCATGAATAAATTCGTGGGCTATCGTTGTTCCTTGTGCGGAGAGGGATATTCTCCACTCGAAGTCACATATACCTGTCCAAAAGATGGCGGGAACCTGGATGTCGTTTTGGATTATGATGCCCTCAAGAACAAGTACAAGCCGGAGGATATCCTGTCGCGGAGCGACCCGTCTCTGTGGCGGTTCCTGCCGCTCCTGCCGGTGCAGGAACCTTCGAGGGCTGCGACTCCGCTCCATGTGGCGGGTGGGACTCCGGTCTACAGGCTGAGACGCCTCGCGGCAAGACTTGGCTTGCAAAGCCTGTGGCTGAAGGATGAGTCACGCAACCCGACAGCTTCCTTCAAGGATCGAGCCAGCGCGATTGTGGTGGCGCGGGCGCAGGAGATCAGCGCCGAAGTCGTTGTCACAGCCTCGACCGGGAACGCGGGCGCGGCACTGGCGGGGATGGCCGCGGCGGTGGGGCAGAGGGCGATCATCTTCGCGCCCAGGTCTGCGCCGCAGGCAAAAGTGGCACAGCTGCTGGTCTTTGGGGCGAAGGTCATCCTCGTGGATGGGACCTACGACGATGCGTTCGATCTCACCGTCAAAGCCGCGGAGGAGTTTGGCTGGTATTGCCGCAACACTGGCTACAATCCCTTCACCGCGGAAGGAAAGAAGACTGCCGCGCTCGAGATCTGGGAATGGTGGGAAGGCGCCCACGAAAAGTGGCATGAGGAGGTCGACGCAGACGAAGATCATGTGCCGCTCACGATCTTTGTCCCGGTGGGGGATGGCAATATCATTTCCGGCCTTCACAAGGGATTCAAGGATCTGTACCGATTGGGCTGGCTGCCGGACGTGCCCCGCATCATCGGGGTGCAGGCGGAGGGCTCCGCCGCGATCTCGAACGCCTTCCACGCGGGCAGCGAGGCGATCGTTCCGGTCTCTGCCCGGACCCTTGCAGACAGCATCTCGGTGGACTTGCCGCGCGATGGCGTCCGGGCCGTGCGCGCGACGAAGGAAACGGGTGGCACGTACGTTAATGTATCCGATGAGGAGATCCTCCAGGCCATTGCAGAGCTTGGCACGCAGGGAGTCTTCGCGGAACCGGCCGGGGCCGCCGCGTACGCGGGTCTGGTCAAGGCAGCCGGCTCGGGCGTGGTGGGAAGCGAAGATCCGATCCTGGTGTTAAATACAGGCAGCGGACTCAAGGATGTCCGCGCCGCGATGCAGGCGGTCCAGCCTGCCCCGATCATTGAACCGACGCTGGAGGCAGTCAAACAGTTGTTGTAACTATGAGAGATACCTGGAGTTTACCTTTCCGGTACGTTGTCGGGATCGTCTGTCTCGTCCTGGTGATTGCGCTCCTGATCTATGCGCGCGATGCCGTTACCAATTTAGTCGTGGCTGCGTTCGTTGCTTATCTGATCAATCCGGCTGTGGTCTATCTTACGACGCGCACCCGGATGAAGCGCGTGACGGCTGTCAACCTGGTCTATTTTTCCACAGTCATTTTGCTGATCGGGCTGCCCTCCACGCTCCTGCCGATCTTCTATGATGAGCTACAGATCATTGTGAAAGACGTGCTGGATCTGTCGAGCCAGCTGCGCCAGACACTTTCGGAGCCTATCCGTTTTGCCGGGCTGGTCTTCCATTTGGAGGAGTGGGGCCAGAGTATTTTTCAGTTTCAAAATGCGGTCTTATCGCCTTTGCCTGAAGAAGCCCTGGAACTGCTCGAAACCACCTCAGTCGGCGTGCTCTGGTTTGTGGTCATCCTGGTCAGTGTGCATCTGTTTTTGTCCAAGTGGCCCCAAATGCGCGATTTTTTGATCAACCTGGCGCCGCCACCGTACCGCCCTGAAATGCAGGAGTTGTACGATCGCATTCAAAGGGTCTGGATGGCGTACCTGCGGGGCCAGATCGTTTTGATGTTCATTGTCGGAATCACCTTTACCATTGCCTGGCTCATCTTAGGGATCCCGGGTGCCTTCGTGCTGGGAGTGGTCGCCGGGCTTTTCACACTCGTGCCGGATGTCGGTCCATTTTTGGCAGCTGTCCTGGCCGCCGGCGTCGCTTTATTGGAAGGCTCCACCTGGATTCCGCTTTCCAACTTCTGGGTGACAGGTATTGTGATCACTGTCTATCTGGTGCTCATCAATATGAAGAACTTCTTCCTGCGGCCCTATATCATGGGACGCAGCGTTCACATGAATGAAGCCCTGGTCTTCATTGCAATTATGATCGCGACCATCCTGAAGGGCATCCTGGGCGCGCTGCTGGTTGTACCTCTCATGGCATCCGTGGTTGTCATCGCGGGCTATGTTCAACGCCGGGTGCTCGGGCTGCCGCCCTTCGAAGATGATGGCAGCCAGCAGTTCGCTGCTCCTCCGGAAGCCCAGGCGCCGCGCCGCAAGTGGACGAAGAAGGAGCGGCGCGAACGTTTGGGCAAAGGTGACACATCCAACGCGCCGCAACCGGCCGCGGGCTTGATGAGCCAATCTCCATCTGACGAGCCTCCTGCTCAAGAGAACATAAAAGAATGAACATTACCTATTCGATCGTTGCTCCCGTCTATAACGAACTGGAAAACATTCCGGAACTGTACCGGCGTCTCACAGAGGTCATGGATTCCATGGGCGAGACCTGGGAGCTCGTCCTTGTGGATGACGGCTCCACCGACGGTTCGACCGAGGTGATCGTCAAACTTGGAAAAGAGGACGAGCGCGTCCGGCCCGTCATTTTTGCGCGCAACTTCGGGCATCAGATCGCCATCACGGCCGGCTGGGATTATGCGCGCGGCGCGGCGGTCGTCATCATCGACGCCGACCTGCAGGATCCTCCCGAATTGATCCTCGAAATGGCAAAGAAATGGAAGGAAGGTTACGAAGTCGTCTATGCCGTGCGCGCCGAGCGCGAAGGGGAATCGTGGTTCAAGCTGTGGACTGCCTCGCTGTTCTATCGCCTCATCTACCGCATCACAGACGTAAAGATCCCCCTCGATACCGGCGACTTTCGCCTGATGGACCGCAAGGTTGTGGACGTACTCAGGGCAATGCGCGAGCGGCACCGCTTCCCGCGCGGCATGTCAGCCTGGGTGGGATTCAAGCAGATCGGTGTGGATTACAAACGCGCCGCGCGCATAGCCGGCGAAACCAAATATCCGTTCCGCAAGATGTTCCGCCTGGCGCTCAACGCGATCACGAGTTTTTCGTATTTTCCCCTGCAGGTTGCCACGTTCTTCGGCTTCGCCTCGGCGGGAATCGCCATCCTGGCAATCATCCCTGTGATCTATCTGCGCATGACCGGTTCCCAGGCGTTCTTCGGTCAGGCTACCACGCTGATCGCGGTACTCTTCCTCGGCGGTGTCCAGTTGATCTCCCTGGGTATTCTCGGTGAATATATCGGCCGTTTATACGATGAAGCCAAGGGCAGGCCGTTGTACATCGTTCGGGAAGCGCCGAAGGATCAGTAGTCAGTATTTGATTACCTTACACTTTCAGAATCGGGACGCTGATTCACGCTGAAAACGCAGATTTTTTGTCTTGAATCAGCGAAAATCAGCGT
>JAFGCG010000185.1 GCA_016932715.1 Anaerolineales bacterium | reverse complement strand
TGGTACGCTCCTTGTGGGTAGGGTTTGGCTACCGCTATTCTACAAGGTTCTCGCCCAGTGGATCACCTTCTTAAGAGTTGCACATTAGGTATATATAAATGAAGCCGTGTCGAAAAGCAAAAGGTATGCTTTATGAGCCAAGTTTCTGACAACCAGGCAACTTCTGAAGAGGAGTATCGAAACATCTTCGAAGCCGCAAGCGATGGTCTGGTGATCTATGATATAGGGCTGGACTCTGTGGTCGAAGCCAACCCGGCAGCGTGTGAAATGCACGGCTACACTCGCCAGGAATTCATAGGACTGAACCCGGCGGTTTTCATGCTGCCTGAAAGCCATGTCCTGTTCAGGGAACATGTCCGGAAGGCTGAACCGGGCAGCATGTTCGAATCGCTCATCGTCCACATACGCAAGGATGGCTCACTGTTTCACGTCGAAGTACGCAGGTCGCTGATCAATTATCGGGGCCGGCCATGCCTGTTGAGCGCCATGCGGGATGTCAGTCAGCGTATCCAGACAGAAAAAATCCTAAGCGGACAGATAAAAGCCCAAATGCGCGAACAGGCGACTTTACTCGCCATCTCCCATACGCTGGCATCCACGTTGGAATTCCAGCCGGGTTTGATCCTCGACCAACTGCAGGAGATCATCGAGTACACACACTGCGGACTGTTCGCATTGGAAGACTCTACGCTGGTCACCCTGGCAATGCGCGGGACGCCGCAGTTGGAAGGAGCCTCGCCTTTCCGCATCCACTTGCAAGGCCCGGAGACTCTGGCGGCGCTGTTCAACGAGCATCGGCCCATCCGCATTGCAGATGTGTGGAGTGACAACCCGCAGGCGCAATTCCTGCGTGCGCTGCTAAGTGATGGGGCTGCGGCACTGCTCGAAGGGATGCAGTCGTGGATGTGGGTACCGCTGGCGGCGAAAAGCCGAATTATCGGCGGTCTGGGTGTGGCGCACGAGAAGCGGAATCACTTCACTCCCCATCACGCCGATCTCGCTCTGAGCGTAGCCAACCAGGCTGCCATCACCATGATCAATGCCGAGCTTTATGGACATGCGCAGGCGCTCGCGGTCCTGGAAGAACGACAGCGCCTGGCGCGCAACCTGCATGACGCCATCAACCAGTCGCTGTTTTCCGCGGGGCTGATCGCCGAGGTCCTGCCGCGTCTATGGGAACGGGATCAGGCGGAGGCGCGGCGATCGCTCGAGGACTTGCGCAGGTTGACCCGTGGCGCCATGGCAGAAATGCGCGCCCTGCTGGCTGAACTCCGCCCTTCGACTCTGACCGATGCCGAGCTGGGCGATCTGCTGCATCTCCTCGGAAATGCGTTCACCGGACGGACCAATATCCCTGCCAAGGTAACCGTTGCCGGACAAGGCGCGCTGCCCGCCGAGGTGCAGGTGGCAATCTATCGCGTCTGCCAGGAAGCACTCAATAATGTTGCCAAACATGCCGCAGCCAGCACCGTGAAGATCCATCTAAAACATGAAGGAACTGCCATCGAATTGAGCATCTGCGATGATGGCGTGGGCTTTGACACGGAACAAACCGCCTCCGGTCACTATGGCTTGGACATGATGCACGAGCGCGCCGAAGCTGTGGGCGCGCAATTATCGATCACGAGCCAGCCCGGTCACGGCACAGAGCTCACCATCCGCTGGAAAGAAGCTGGAAAAAAGGAGGACCCATGACAATTTCTCCCTCGCAACCCATTCGTGTTATGCTCGTTGACGATCACGCCATGGTTCGTCGGGGACTGGGGGCCTTCCTGAAGGTTTTTGACGATCTGCAACTGACAGGCGAAGCCGCAAGCGGTGAGGCTGCCATCCGCCTCTGCGCGGAGGTCCGGCCGGACGTGATCCTCATGGACATGGTCATGCCGGATATGGACGGGGCAGCCGCAACCCACCTCATCCGCCAGCAGTTTCCGCAGGTGCAGGTGATTGCGCTGACCTCTTTTAAAGAGGGAGACCTGGTGAAGAACGCGCTGGAAGCCGGAGCGATCGGTTATCTGCTCAAAGATGTCTCAGCGGATGAACTCGCGCAGGCGATCCGGGCGGCCCACGCCGGTCGCGCCACGCTCTCTCCCGAGGCCGCCCAGGCCCTGGTCGAGACAACCAATCAACCGCCCGTGCCCGGGCTCGACCTGACAGAGCGCGAGCTTGAAGTCCTGGCCCTGATGGTCGAGGGACTGAGCAATACGCAGATCGCCGGCCGGCTGACCGTCAGTTCATCCACGATCAAATCTCACGTCAGCAATATCCTGTCCAAATTAGGGGTTTCGAGCCGCACTGAAGCGGTAACCCTGGCTCTGCGTAACCGCATTATTCCCTGAACCCCCTCCGTCCTTCACCCCTACGGGGTACTTCGCGGACACCTCCCCCAAGTGGCGGATGAAAATATTCCCCGACCGAAGGATGCGGCGGGGGAGTATTTCTTATAAAATGAAGAGAGCAAGTATTTCGCATTTCATTCTCTTGGAGGAGACCTACAATGAACATGATCAAAGTATCTGCCACTTCACGGACAGCAGCAGTTGCGGGCGCCATTGCGGGCATTGTTCGCGAACACCACCGGGCAGAGGTACAAGCGATCGGCGCGGGAGCGGTCAATCAGGCCGTGAAAGCTCTTGTCCTGGCAACCGGCTATCTCCGACTCGATGGCATCCATGTCAGTTGTGTGCCTGAATTTGCTGATGTGACGATTGAAGACAAGGTAAGAACGGCCATCAGGCTCGTCGTTGAACCGGAATACTCGCCCAATAACTCTGAGGCATCTTAAGCCTCGCTCTGGATCAAGTTGAACTAGGGGCAGGTGCGGAAAAGCCGTTCGATGCAAGCAGTACGAATGAGAAAGTATCATGAGTTCTCTTTGCGCGTTCGGTCAGCCTGACTGATGAGAATAAGACAGGCATCCGTTACGATGAAGATCCTGAAGAGGAAAGTCGAGATGGATAATGAACAAAAAATAAGAACGTCAGAGCTTCGTTATCGCCGCTTGTTCGAAGCCGCCCAGGATGGGATTTTAATCCTGGATGCCGAGACAGGCGCGATCACGGATGTCAACCCATTCCTGGTCAAAATGCTTGGATATTCGCGCGAAGAGTTTGTAGAAAAGAAGCTTTGGGAAGTCGGCGCGTTCAGGGATATTGAAGCCAGCCAGGAAGCCTTCGAAGCCTTGCAGAAAAATGAATATATTCGTTACGAGGACCTGCCACTGAGAGCGAAAAGCGGCAGGCTGATCGATGTGGAATTCGTCAGTAACGTCTATCTGATGGACGGTGAAAAAGTTATCCAATGCAACATCCGCGATGTAACGGAGCGTAAACAGGCTCAGGATGCACTGCTCAGGAGCCAGGCGCTCCTGCGCGAGCAGTCCGTCCGGGACCACCTGACCGGTTTATTCAACCGGCGTTATCTGGAGGAGACCCTGGAGCGCGAACTGATGCGAGCCTCACGGAAACAACTCTCATTAGGCATCATTATGCTGGATGTAGATAATCTCAAACAGTTCAACGATACCTGGGGCCATGCCGCGGGCGATGAAATCCTGCGTGAATTGGGCAGCCTGCTGCTCAGGCAGGTCCGCAGGGATGATATTGCCTGTCGTTATGGCGGCGATGAATTCATCCTTGTCCTGCCTGATGCCTCGTGCGAGGTGACGCGCGAGCGCGCCGAACTGATCTGCGAATATGCCAAACAGTTCCATCTCCAATTCGAAGGACGAAGCCTCGCGGCGGTTACCCTCTCACTCGGCGTCGCAGTCTTCCCGGAGCATGGCGCTACAAGTACGGGGATCTTGAGAGCTGTTGATGCCGCGCTTTACCACGCCAAGCGTGAGGGGCGCGGCCGGGTAGTTGTAGCGAACTAGAAATCCCATCACTGAGGTATGGGGTAGTTGCTCCCTGCCAGTTTGTCACGGCGCGTATTTTGGCCCATTAGTGTGTTACACTGAATTCGGCTTAAATAAACAAGGTGTTTAACATTTGGGGGAAAGGATGGATGTTCCATAGGGAGCGTTCATTAACACCCCGGTCCATTTGCTCAGAAGCAGTTCAATTGAAAATAAAGGAAAAACATCATGAATCCGAGACAAATCGTACAAGCCCTATTGGATTCCGTCCAGAGGGGGGATTTCGAGAAGGCGAGATTTCTTGTCAGCAATGATTGTCAATTCAGCGGTCCCGTCCCTGAACTCATCAGGCGCGAAGCGTGGATGGGAATAAACAGGAACCTCCAAAAGGCTTTCCCAAACCTTGATTATCATTTCCATGTGGATCGCGTGGATGGCTTGGATGGTGGTACTGTAAAGATCTCGGCAGAACTTAAGGGGACACATAACGGAGTTCTCGATCTGAGCCCGCTGGGATTAGGTGTGACTCCTGCTACCCACAAGTCCTTTGCCACGCCGCACGAACACGCCAGGGTGACGATCAAGGGTGACAAGGTCGCTTCATGGGTTGCAGAGCCGATCGAAGGCGGGCGAGTGATGGGGATCCTTGATCAACTTGGCGTCACAGTGCCAACCATGTAGTCTGCTTTGAAATTTGCCCGGGTTTAGAAAGTTAGCCCCGCCGTCAGGCGGGGTTTTGCTTTGCATCCACTTGGTATCGGGTACTATGTCCCCCAAGTGGCGGAGAGGGATACTCCCCAGAAGCAGGATGCGCCTGGGGAGTTTGTGTTGTACGATGAATATATGACCCGTGTATATGTAGCCGATGCTTCGACGGAAGAACGTTCAGCTCTGCGTCTCATGCTGCTAGACCTCAATATGGAGGTAGTTGGAGAAGCCGCCGACTGGATGACCGCGTTAACGCAAGCCCCGATCCTTCGTGCCGACATGTTGTTGATCGACTGGTCCATGCTCCCGCGTACCATGCAGAGCGCCGTGTTGGAGAGCCTGCGCCGGGCCTGTGCGGATCCCCTGGTCATTGTTCTCATCAGCCCTCTGGATGCCCGTCAGCAAGCCGCTCTCTCCTCGGGCGCGGATGCTTTTATCAGTAAAGGGGAAACGCCTGAGCGTGTGGCTGAACGTTTGCGGGTTGCTGCCGCGAGCGTTCGTGCTTGATGACGCCATCTGGCTGAAGCAGAGACCTGAAATCCGGCGCGGTAGGCTGCTCCGAGCGCCGGCGTACATTGGGACAGCATTTTCAAATGATCCAAAGGAGGATCCGTGAATAAAGATGTATTCGCAGGTAAATGGAAACAGATCCGAGGACAGTCCAAAGCGTGGTGGGGCAAACTCACCGATGACGACCTGGAGCGGGCTGCCGGTAAATTCGACGTCTTCACTGGCTTGCTCCAGGAGAAATATGGTTATTCCCGCGAACATGCTGAAGAGGAGATCGATAAGCGCGTGACGGAGTTCGAGACCAATATGAACAGGAAAACCCAACCCCGTAAACGATCGGCATAGTGTCTAACTCCTTCCCCTCAGAAGGAGAAAACACGGGCAACCGTGTATTTGAAAAAATTAAAAGGAGAAGTAAAAATGAACCTCATCATATATCTCATTGCTGGAGCAATCGTTGGCTATATTGCCAGTCGGATCATGCATACGAATTCGCAGCAGGGCCTGCTGCTCGATATCGTGGTCGGCGTGGTTGGCGCCTTCCTGGCTGGTTACTTTATCAGCCCGCTGTTGGGCATCGGGACGATCAACGATGCCATTACCATTCCAACCATGTTGGTAACCCTGCTGGGCGCCATCGTTCTACTGTGGCTCTATAAGGCAGTTGCTCGCCGCCGCTAATCGCGGAGGCACAGACGATGTAGTTCCAAGCTTAGGAAGTAGATGAGCAGGGGTGGTGACACCCCTGCTCATGATAACAAGCGGCGCACCCAGCGCGGCGAGGATGATCCTGCCATTGTCAGTCAATCAGGCCCATGCTCAGAAAGAAAGCTCGAAATGTCAAACGACAGAATGACGGAAGTTAAATCAGTACAGCAGGAACCGGAACGCGAACAACGTATTTTCACTTTCAAGATTACCCAGTTGATCTGGCTGTTCCTGGGTGTTCTCGAAGCCCTCATCGCGCTGCGCATCGGGCTAAAACTGATCGGCGCCAACCCGGAGAGCCCAATTGTTGCCTTGATCTATGGGCTGACCCACTTGTTCCTGTTCCCCTTTCAAGGAATGGTCGCAACACCCACTGCCGGCAGCATGGTGCTGGAACTTTCCTCCCTCTTTGCAATGCTGATCTATGCCCTGATCGCCTGGGCTGTGGAACGAATAGTCTGGGTGCTCTTTTACCGCCCGCGTGGACCCGTGGTGGGCACCACGCAAACAATGACCAGCGAGCGCCATAGCAATCCATAAACATGGGAGGTGACGAATGGACAGTTCCTTTCGTGAACAGGTGTCCGGTACTCAGGAGGCTCCGAAGGGCCTTTTGGCGGGACTAAAGATCCTTGCCAGCCTCATCAACTGGCTGGTCGATCTGACCAGGCTGACGGAAGAAGAGCGGGAGGATGCAGGTATTTATCTTGATCGCCCGGGAGGCGAATAAATATCCGTCAGCCCTGCCGATACTATACATAAACCGCAATGAGCGGTCATTCGTAGTCAATCAGGAGAAAACAAAATGATCCACGAGAATCAAGCATATGAGTATCCCACAAATAATATACTGAGCGTTTTGGTTGGCATGTTGATCGGCGCCCTGGCCGGCGCTGTGACGATGCTATTGCTGGCGCCACAATCCGGAAAAGATACCAGGATGCAGATCCAGAAAAAGGGCACCGAACTGCGCGACCGGGCGACCGAAATGGTGGATGATACCGTTTCGCAGGTACGTACGAACGTGAACAAGATCACGACGGGTGTTAAGAACTACGGCAAGGAATTGGCGGTGGAGCAACTGGACCACGTATCCGAAGCTGCAAAAGCCGGAAAAAAGGCAATCCAAAGTTCCTAATTCCTTCTTGAGGAGTATCTGCATGAGATTCAATAGAAATATCGGTTTCCTGTTACTAGCCATATGGCTCATTCTCACAGGCCTGTCCGCGTTCGTCTCGCTGGGCGGCTTGGGCGTGATCCTGGCATTGCTTGCCATAGCAGCCGGCGTCTTCATTTTGATGGGCCGTTAGATCAGTGTCGCCCGGAATAACCAGCCGGGTGACATCAGGTCTATTCAAGAGAAGTTTCCTTAAAACATCCGGACTGAACAAGCGTTATTCGAAGGCCAGGCTCGGCTGAAACTGTCAATATCTATTTCAGGAAAGATGGAATGATTATGGTTAAAAGAATCAAACCTGAATGGCTGAATACCGAGCTGATAAATATCCTGCGTCGGGAGGACGATGACGGCAAAATCATTGAAATGAATCATTCAACGTTTGATCAGAAAAGGAGAAGAAGACCAATGAATAAAAGAGTTGGTTTGTGGCTCGACCGTAATAAGGCCGTCATCGTAAGTATTGCCAACAATATCGAGGGGAGAAGCATAATCACGTCTGATATGGAACATTATGTCCTTTACTCCACCACCGTTCCCGGGGATGGCTCACCGGAGAATATACGCGACAGGCGTTTCTGGAACCATCTCGGCGAATACTATGACAAGATCATCGCGCACATTCGTGACGCCGCAGAGATCCAGATTTTTGGACCGGAAGTGGCCAAGTACGAACTCCAGAAGCGTCTGGAGGATGAAGGCTTGGCCGCACATATCGTTAGCATCGAAGAGGAAGGCAAATTGACGGACCATGAGATTGCCGCAAAAGTCCAGAAGCGGTTTCCAACCCGGTCTCGATTTGATCTTTCCTGGATGAACGCTTCTCCCCCAACCGGCGGAGAATAACACTCCCCGGCTGATGGATGTAGCCGGACAGTATTTGTTGTACGATGAGTATGGGACCATGCACATCCATATTCCCGGAAAGAGATTTCCCATTCTTACCTATAACTCTGAAGGAGATTCTCATGAAGAAGTGCAATGAAATAATGACGAAAAACCCTGTTTATTGCCTGCCAAATGACAGTGTGGCAAAAGCCGCGGAATTGATGAAGAGCAGGAACATCGGTTCAATCCCTGTTGTTGATAACGAGCAAACGGGAAAGTTGGTGGGCATCGTGACGGACCGTGATCTTGCTTTGAAGATCATAGCCGAAGGGCGCGATGCCAAATCCACGAAAGTGGAGACGGTGATGACGCATAAAGTTGTCACCTGTCATGCTGACGATGATCTGCAGAAGGCCCTGGATGCGATGGCAGAGCATCAACTGCGGCGTATTCCTGTTGTGGATAATGACAACAGGATTGTAGGGATCATTGCGCAGGCAGATGTGGCGACACGCGCCGGTCAGCCGGAAAAAACCGCTGAAATGGTTAAGGAAGTTTCGCAAGCCAACGGGATGTAAGAAATGCTCAAAAGATGCCGTTCAGGTTCCTGCTGCTTGCATCTGGTATTTCCATCTTACTTGCTGGATTTGAGATTAACATGAATACTATACGCTGCAATTTGCATGTTATTGCTATTTGGGTCTTTGTAGTGGCATCGTTGATCCTGGCTGCCTGTGGCGTACAGCCGCAGAGCCAGATTTTACTGATTACGCCAGTGCAAACAAGTGCGCCCTGTGAGGCGTGTGCCCAGGCAACTCTGGCCGCTGATAATCAGGCGGCAGCTGCCGCCGAAGTTGTGCGCGCCAATGCGCAGGCAACCTTGAATTCGGCCAACGCAACGTTGAGCGCGGTCCAGACCCAGCAGCAAAACGATGCCAATGTCATGGCGGCCCAGATAGCAGCTACCGCTGAAATCGCCCGTGCCAATGCGCAGGCGACCTTAAATTCAGCTGGATCAACACAGAGCGCCGCGCTGACTGCGGATGCGATCCGGCAGACCCAGATGGCGGACCTGGCGACAACAGGTGCACAAGCCCTCGTGAATCAACAATTTAGAGATGAACTCGCCGCCGGCACGCAGACGGCAGTTGCCAACAGCATCTCTACGCAAGCCCGGGCCGCCGCCGCGACATCGCAATGGTACACCGACCAGGATCGCCAGCGTAAAGAGCAGCGGCAGGGACCCATCGCATTCCTGTGGATGTGGTGCCTTCCGGCCTTTATGGTGTTATTAGCGGGTTTGGTTCTTTGGGGACTCTGGCGCCGGTTGACGATTCAGCAAGCCAACCAGCGTATTCTCGAAAACCCCGTTGACAGGCTGCCGGCACCGGCAGTTGAAGTGCCACATCATCACCATGCTTCGTTGCCGTATTTGGATAGTAATATCGTCGATGACGGTTATCAGGTCACAAATCCGGATGATCAGGTGGAACAGTGGCTTGATGAAGTCAAGGACAAATTGCTGGACAGAGATGAGAAGGATAAAGATGACAACCCAAACGATTGATCCACGGCATTTTGCTCAAAAAGCCCGGCAAATAAGAGCTCAGGTAGCGACAGTCCTCAAAAAATGGGGATTGCTGCCACGATTTAAACGCTGGCGATTGACACAGGATCCAGGCACAGGAATGGTGGTGCTTTTTGGCATTCTTAACGACCGATACATTGCCACTCATACTACAATTCCCTTCAGGGATTACTTCGATCCGTGCTTATTGCATGATCTCGCAAATGAACTGCAAGTGCAGGTAGTATCCTGCAACACCGCCGGGCTGCGCTATGCCTTCATCCTGGATCGGGGCGAGCTCGGCAGGTTGCCGACACACGTAGACTTCCCCTTCGTTGAAAACGGCAAACTTTTGGTCCGGGTTGTTTACAGCGATAGCCCGCCATCCAGACCAACACCACCGGTAGAGGCTGCAACAGTTGATGATCACAGGCTGGTGCGCCAGGGCGTGGGAGCGTTCCTGAAGGTCTTTGACGATATTAAACTGAGGAATGACGCCTTACAACTCTCTGCCCAAAGCTTGCCCGATATCGTGGTCATAGACGAAGATGAATTCAATAAACGGGTAGCAGAGCACGAAGCCAATCAGCAGAAAATTAAACCGGGATTGCTTCCCACCAAGTGAATGAGGAGAACTGTTTCATGAATGTAAATAAAGAGGTCTTCGAAAATAAGTGGGAACAAATCCGCGCCCAATCCAAAGTGTGGTGGGGCCTGTTTAGTGAGGATGATCTTAATAAAGTGGCAAAGGCACCCATCAAGCGCGATAAATATGCCATGATGCTGCGGGTGAAATACGGCTACACCCACGAACGCGCCAGGGAGGAAATCAGCAAAAGAGTTGCAGAGTTGGAAGCCAACCCGCCGAGCGCTGAGTTACTGCAGGCCTCGCCGGATCGGCAGGACAGTAAGACGGTTTCGAAAGTTCGGAAAAGCAGGACTAAAAAACTCAACCTATAGTTCAATGATTTCGGAAATTATGAACATGCGAAAGAAAGGGTCCTATGCGTACTCAAAACATCAATTTTCCAGACCAGCAAACGCTCAGCGTTTTCCCCAACGAGCGGTCGGATCTGACACAAGCGATCGCGGAATTGGGCCTGAACGGCGGGCAGCCAGTTATCGTCTTGATCGGCGGCGAGATCGATGAAAAGCAAAGGGATGTGACGCAGCGAGCCATTCAAGCCATCTCAAAGACCGCGGAAGACATGGGCGCGGTCGTCATCTGCGGAGGCACCGACATGGGAGTGATGGCTGAAATCGGCCAAATCAGGTCGCGAAATGGTTACAAATTCCCTTTGGTTGGCGTCACACTTGAGGAATTGGTCACCTGGCCCGGCGGCCCGCATAACACAAGGTTTTTAGGGTTGGGGAAGAAGCGTTGGCAGTTGGAATCCCATTACACCCATTTCATCCTTGTGCCCGGCAGCCAGTTTGGGGATGAGTCTCCCTGGATCGGCGAGGCGGCAACCATACTCTCGAAGGGACACCAGTCTGTGACGATCCTGATCAACGGCGGAGAAGTTTCCCGGAAAGATATCGATCTGAGTGTGGAGAATGGTCGTCCGGTCATCGCTTTGAGCCGCACCGGACGTTTGGCAGATGAATTGGCAAGACAGCCAGACCGGGACAAATTGATTGTCGTCGTCCCGGCAAATGCCGAGCAACGCATCATCGAAGCTGTGCAGGTGGCGCTATCGGTTGAGGCTGGCAGCGCGACGGTAGCAATCTCCCAAGTCATTGAGCAAATAAGCAGTTGACAAGACGACGGTGCGACGGCGCTCTTGGGAACAATGCCTGCTGTTTCAATTTTCACGGTGAGCAGGAAAGGAAATAATATGGAAAACCAAATTACATGCCCTCAATGCAAGAGAACGATATCGGATAACCCGGTCGTTGCCTCGGCGGCAAGAGGTGAAACTCACAGCATGGGGTCGGAGTACGTCATTTGTGAGTGCGGCGAAAGAATTTCCTTTTGGGCAATCACAGCCCAGCTAAGGGACCAAAAAAAACCTGTTGAAAGATTTCTAAATTGGTTTCACAGCCTGTCCAAAGAATGACAGAGTATGGAGTTGAAAAAGTGGCAACAAAAACAAACCAGGCGAAAGTCAAAAAAACTTCCAGAGGGATGCGTAAGCACGTGAGGCGAATGAAACAAGAGTCTCGCAAAACAGGCGTCCCTGTCAATGAATTGAAAAAAAGGGTGCGCTCACCACAGGTATCCAAAAAAGCGGCTTAACGATTCTTCGTCGATCATTGGTCTGTGGGTCCGTTTGAACTGCAAACCCGAAAACCCCGCAAGAACAAGAGCGTTCTGCAAATTTTAGCGGTAAAAGGACCAGGACTCATAACCCGAAGATTGCAGGTTCGAACTCTGTCTCCGCTCTCTTTTAAGAACCATAGCTTTCAAAAGCTATGGTTTTCGTTTAATTTCGCAGCAACTCGTTCAGGAAACCACGGCATGTGCCATGTGCGGTGGGTAGGGATAGAATCTTCCGGCCGCCTGGTATCCGAGCGAATCATGGACGACGTTGCTGCATAGTGGTTGAAGCAAGAGGAAGTAACTATCGGCGGGTATCTGCACTTCCGAGGCAAATACCCGCCGAATCCAGATGGATGGATTGATTACCTTACACTTTCAGAATCGGGACGCTGATTCACGCTGAAAACGCAGATTTTTTGTCTTGAATCAGCGAAAATCAGCGT
>JAFGCG010000184.1 GCA_016932715.1 Anaerolineales bacterium | reverse complement strand
GGGACGCTGATTCACGCTGAAAACGCAGTTTTTTGTCTTGAATCAGTGTTTTTCTGCGTCCCAAAATCATTCTGTAAGGTAATCAGTAGATTTCCCTATTTAGAGGACTACTTGTTTATGGGTATTCGATAAGTTCTCATAAACGATAATACCTCAATAAAACAGGCGGAAGGCACACGGTATCCGTCTGTTTCTGTTTATTAGTCGAACAGACAGACCGAGTTATCCGGAAGAGAGCAATTTTGTATCGGACAAGTTTTTAATGCCAGCGTACCAACTACCGGAAGGGAATTATGTTAACTATCCCCCACCTCACAGAATCGGATACGATCACTTTGGAAGTGATCGTCACCTTTTTAACTGAGGTGGATAAGTTTCCCAGTCATGTTCTGCGCAGGTTTCATCGCACGCCGACTAATCGTTTCGCGATAAGGAATAATGGATTAGAATAATCTCGCAATGAAAGAGAACAACCTGGGTGTGATTCGTTCCGTGCGCGGCAGTGTGGTGGATGTGTTCTTCCCGAAGCGTCTGCCGGATATTTACTCGAGGCTGGTCACGGGGAAAGACTCGTCTACGGAGATCGAAGTCATCAGTCATTTGAGCGCGAACGTCGTGCGCTGCGTCGCGTTGACGCAAACCAGCGGCCTGGTACGCGGGCTGACTGTGCATGACACGAATGCGCCGTTCATGGTTCCCGTAGGGCAACATTTGCTGGGGCGGATGTTGAACGTCTTTGGGGACACGATTGACGATAAATCTCCCCTCGAAGGCGGGGAATGGCGTTCGATCCACCAGCCGCCCGTACCGATGTCCCAGCAAGCCACAAAGACGGAAATCTTCGAGACCGGCATCAAAGCCATTGACGTGCTCGCGCCGCTGGAACGCGGCGGACGGGCGGGCTTGTTCGGCGGCGCGGGAGTCGGCAAGACCGTTCTCATCACCGAGATGATCAACAACATCGTCGGGCAGTACGAAGGCGTCAGCCTGTTCTGCGGCATTGGCGAACGTTCGCGCGAAGGCGAAGAACTTTATCGCGAAATGCAGGATGCCGGCGTGCTCGACCGCACCGTGATGATCTTCGGACAGATGAACGAGCCGCCCGGCGCGCGCTTCCGCGTGGGACACGCCGCCCTGACGATGGCGGAATATTTCCGCGACGAAGCCCGTCAGGACGTCCTGCTCCTGATCGACAATATCTTCCGCTTCATTCAGGCGGGCATGGAAGTTTCGGGACTGTTGGGAAACATACCATCCCGTGTTGGCTATCAACCTACCCTTGCAACCGAACTGGCGGAACTTCAGGAGCGCATCGCCAATACTCGTTCAGGGGCGATCACGTCTGTGCAGGCGGTGTATGTCCCTGCGGATGATTTTACCGACCCGGCGGCAGTGCATGTCTTTGCGTATCTGTCCGCTTCGATCGTGCTTTCGCGCAAGCGCGCCAGCGAAGGTTTGTATCCTGCCATCGAGCCGCTCCAATCCGGTTCGAAGATGCTCGCCCCGCACATCGTCGGGAAGCGGCATTACGAGATCGCGCAGCAGATCCGTCAGACACTCGCCCACTACGAAGACCTCAAGGATCTGATCGCCATGCTTGGATTGGAGGAGCTTACGCCCGAAGACCGTCAGGTCGTCTCGCGCGCCCGCCGTCTCGAACGCTTCCTCACCCAGCCCTTCCACACCACCGAGCAATTCACCAGCATCCCCGGCAAGACCGTCCACTTGCAGGATGCGCTGGATGGATGCGAACGCATCCTGAACGACGAATTTGCCGAGATGCCCGAACGCAAACTATACATGATCGGCACGATCGAAGAAGCGGATAAAAAAGTATGAGACTGCGTGTGTTGTTGCCCGAACAGATTTTGCTGGATACGGAAGTCCGCAAGGTAACTGCCGAAGCCGAAAACGGTTCCTTCGGATTACTCCCACGCCACGCGGACTTTGTGACTGCTCTCGTCCCCGGCATCCTGACCTTCACCACGACAGGCGAACAGGAGGAGTTCCTTGCAGTGGATGAAGGCATCCTGGTCAAATGCGGCGCGGACGTGCGCGTCTCGACCCGCAATGCCGTTCTGGGACAGGAATTGGGTGAACTGAAACGCATGATCGAAGAACGCTTCAAACAGGTCGATGAATTCGAGAAGAAATCGCGCGATGCCTTATACAAAATGGAAGCGGATCTGGTGCGCCGCTTCATGGAGCTGGGAAAAACGTGAACACACCGAACCCTGACCGCAAGGACGATCGCTGGGAAGAACAAGTGGGTGAAAAGGAAACTCGTAAACTGCGTGCCCGCCGCCGCAAGGACCGCAGCATCTGGTTTGGGCTGGGGACCTTCGGCGTGGTCGGCTGGTCGGTTGTTGTGCCAACCCTGCTTGGTCTCTTTGCCGGGATTTGGCTTGACCGCAACCTGCCAGCCCCCTTCTCGTGGACACTCATGCTCTTTCTGGGCGGGCTGATGCTGGGATGTTACAACGCCTGGCGCTGGCTGTATTTTGAAAGCGGATTGATCGAACGCGAAGAAGATGAGAACGATAAAGATGGAGACGAGGAATAAATGCTGTACGCGATCGCGGCTGTGGCTGGCATCCTGTTGGGGATCATTTATTTCGGCGGCTTGTGGTTGACCATTCAAAGGATGAGTCAGACGGAGCGCCCGATCCTGTTGTTGATGAGCAGTTTCATCATCCGTCTGGGACTGGTGCTGGCTGGCTTTTATCTGGTTTCAAATGGGCGGCTTGAATTTCTTGCCGTGAGCCTGATTACTTTTTTCCTGACCCGGTTCTACTTCATCAGGAAGATTCAACCCACTCCGGAAAGGAGAGTTAATTCTCATGGACATCAGTCCTGACGCCTGGGTGCTTTGGCAATCGGGTCCACTGAAGCTCAACGCCACCATTCTGTTCACCTGGCTGATCATGGCGATTCTGGTGATCGGCTCATGGCTCGTCACGCGAAAAATCTCAGGGGCGTTGACCATGTCCAAGGGGCAGAACATGCTCGAAGTCATCGTGGGAGGTGTGCTGGATCAGATCCGCGAAGTCAGTCAGCAGGACCCGCGTCCCTATCTGCCTTTCATCGGAAGTCTGTTCCTGTTCATCATCACATCGAATGTGCTGGCAATCGTGCCGGGTTTTCAACCACCGACGGGGTCGCTATCCACCACTGCGGCGCTGGCGTTGTGCGTTTTTCTGGCAGTGCCTGTCTTCGGCATTCGCATGCAGGGATTGCGCGGCTATTTCAAACAGTACGTCCAACCGACCCCGATCATGCTCCCCTTCAATATCATCGGCGAACTCTCGCGCACCCTGGCTTTGGCTGTACGTTTGTTTGGCAACATCATGAGCGGTACATTGATCGCCGCCATCCTGCTTGCCATTGCACCCCTGTTCTTCCCGATTTTATTGCAGGCGCTCGGATTGCTAACGGGCGTGATCCAGGCGTATATCTTTTCGATTCTGGCGATGGTTTATATCGCATCGGCTACCCGCGCCCATTCCGGGCGTGAGGAGCAGAGTTCGAAACACGAAGGACACCAGGCAGGGAAAGATGCGTAAGTCTATGTCCCTTTCCCTCCGTAACCTTCGTGCCCTTTGTGTTTAACAAAAAAGGAGAGAAATAAACATGGATTCTGAAACTGTTATCGGTCTGGCGGCAATCATCTCAGCCGGGTTTACCATTTCAATCGGCTCGCTCGCTCCCGCGCTGGGGCAGGGACGGGCTGTCGCGCAGGCGCTGGCGTCCATCGCCCAACAGCCGGATGAAGCCAATACGATTTCCCGCACCCTGTTCGTCGGTCTGGCGATGATCGAATCGACCGCCATCTATTGTTTTGTGGTGGCGATGATCCTCATCTTCCTTAACCCTTTCTGGAACCACGTCATCGGCGCAGGAGGTTAAACGGTGTTATTCGATTGGTTTACCGTCTTTGCACAGATCATCAACTTCCTGATCCTGATGTTCCTGTTGCGGCGGTTCCTCTACCGCCCGATCATCAACGCCATGCAGGACCGCGAAAGGCTGGTCAGGGAACGGCTTGAAGCCGCCGAGCAAAAGCGCCTGGAAGCGGAGGAGGAGCGTCAACGCTATCAGGCGCAGAATCAGGAACTGCGCGAGCATTTCGAGCAGAAACAGGGACAGGCGGAGGAGGAAGTACAAGCTTGGCGCCGGCAGGCTCTGCAAACCGCGCGCCAGGAAGTGGACGCGATACTGCAGGAATGGCGCAAATCCGTTCAGCAGGAAAAAGCTTCCTTCAACACCGAGTTGCGCCGCTTCGCCATCCAGCAGACCTACGCTGTTGCCGGGCAAGCCATACGCGACCTGGCGGACGCATCCCTTGAGGAGCGCATCGTGGACGTTTTTCTTTCCCAACTCAACAAGGGAGAGATCGATCTATCGAAATTAAAGAATTCCATCGATGGCATCACCCTGCGAAGCGCGTTTGAATTCCCATTGAAGTTGCAGGAGCAGGTTCGAAAGGAATTGCAGGCGCAGCTTGGCAAAGACTTGTCCTTGCGATTCGAAACCGACCCCGACCTGACGGCCGGTATCGAACTTGCCGCGCGGGACGGTCATCAGGTTGCATGGAACCTGCGCCGTTATCTCGAAGCACTGGAAGACGAGTTGGATTCCCAATTCCAACAGGCAGCGCACGGTTCGAAGACCGCTTCAGACTCAGCCCAAGCCTGATCCCCGACTATGAGCGAATTCAACACCCAAGCCATCCTGCAAGACGCCGCCCAAATCTTCAAGCAGGGGCTGGAGAAATCCTCCGCGCAGGCGATCGCACTCGAGACCGGGCAGGTTACTTACATTGGACAGGGCATCGCGCGCGTGAGCGGACTGCCCGGCATCCAACTGGACGAGTTGATCCGCTTTCAGGGCGGTGTGCTTGGCACGGCATTCAATCTGGATGAAGATGAAGTTGGCGTCGTCCTGCTGGGAAAGGATACAGGCATTCAGGCTGGGAGCGAAGTCCGCCGCACAGGGCGTTTGCTGGATGTGCCGGTCGGCGCGGAACTGCTCGGCAGGGTCATCACACCCACCGGTTCTCCTTTGGACGGGCGCAGCAGCTTGCTCAACCTGACCAGGCTGCCCGTCGAGCGCGAAGCGACGCCCATCATGAAGCGCGCCCCGGTGGTCGTCCCGCTCCAGACCGGCATCAAGGTCGTGGATGCGCTCGTCCCCATCGGGCGCGGACAGCGTGAATTAATTCTGGGCGACAGGCAGACCGGCAAGACCGCCATTGCGCTGGACACCATCATCAATCAGCGTGAGCAGAATGTGATTTGCGTCTATTGTGCCATTGGTCAGCGAAATTCTGCCGTCGCGCAGTTTGTCGCGGACCTGGAACGACATGATGCCTTGGATTATTCCGTCGTTGTGGTGGCAAATGCCGAAGAGACGCCCGGTCTGCAATTTGTCGCGCCCTATGCCGCAACCACGATTGGCGAATATTTCATGGAACAGGGACGGGATGTGCTGGTGATCTACGACGACCTGACCCGCCACGCCTGGGCGTATCGCGAAATGTCCCTGCTCCTGCGCCGCCCGCCCGGACGTGAGGCATACCCGGGCGATATTTTCTACATTCACTCGCGCCTGCTGGAGCGTTCGACCCGTCTGCGTGAGTCACTCGGCGGCGGCTCGTTGACTGCCTTGCCGATTGCAGAAACCGAAGCGCAGAACGTTTCCGCATACATCCCCACCAACCTGATTTCCATTACGGATGGGCAGGTCTATCTTTCGCCTGATCTTTTCCAAAAAGGTATTTTGCCTGCCGTGGACTTGGGCAAATCCGTTTCACGTGTGGGCGGCAAGACGCAGCTCCCTGCCTATCGCGCGGTGGCTGGAGATTTGAGTTTGTCCTATGCCCAATTTGAGGAACTGGAAACTTTTGCCCGCTTCGGCACCCGCCTGGACGATGACACCCGCCGCACGATCGAACGCGGCGAGCGCGTGCGTGAAGTGTTGAAACAGCCGCAGTATAACCCTGTGCCGGTTGCCGAACAGATTGCCGTCTTCCTTGCGGTCACGCAGGGATATTTCGATGAAGTGCCTCTGGAGAAAATTGCTCTGGGAGAAGTTGCCATCCGTGAAGCAGTGTTACGTGAACTGCCGGAGATCGGCCGCCGGATCGAACGGGGAGAGCCATTGAGCGATGAAGACCGCGCCGCGCTGGAACGTGTGGTTGCAGAGGCGCTCGACGCCTCAGCGGATGGGGAATGAAACATGGAAACGCTTGAATCATTGCGGCGGCGCATCCAAAGCGCGCAGGATCTGTACGGCATCATCCGCACGATGAAAGCCCTTGCGGCGGCGAGCATCCGTCAATTTGAGCAGGCGGTCGAGGCGGTGGACGTTTACACCTCCACGGTGGATACCGGACTGCGCATCGTCCTGCAAGACCAGTCCCCGCAAATGGAGAACATGCTGAAGAGGCAAAACGGCGGGACGCTCGCTGTCATCTTCGGCACGGATCAGGGCATGTGCGGACAATTCAACGAGAATATTGTCTCGTTTGCGCTGAGGGATGTAACGAACGTCAGCACGAGGAAAATGATCATAGGTCAGCGGGCAGGTTCGAGAGTGGTGGAAGCAGGCAGTTCCTTCGAGAAACTATTCCCCGTTCCCAGCTCGGTGGATGGGATCAACCCGGCGGTCCAGTCGCTTTTGCTTGGGATCAATCGCCAGCGGGAACGTGACTCTGTGGATAGGGTGATCCTGTATTACAACCGACCGGTCTCCGGCTCGTCGTACAAGCCCGTCAGGGTGCAGTTGACCCCGGTGGATATGAGCCTGTTCCGCGCGCCCGTCCGGGAACTTTGCCCATCCAGAAGCCTGCCGATGTACACCATGGAACAGGAGCGTTTGTTATCCAGATTGGTGAGTCAGTATCTGTTTGCACAACTGTATCGCGCCTATGCTGAGTCGCTGGCGAGTGAAAATGCCAGCCGCCTGATGACGATGCAAGCTGCCGAGAAAAACATCGAGGAACGATTGGATGAATTGAACGTAGGATATAACGGGAAACGCCAGGGCGCGATCACAAGTGAACTGCTGGATATCGTCTCCGGGGTGGAAGCAATTGAAAGATCAGCATAAGACGGAGGCCCATACTTTGAACTGACAAAGTCACAGTTTTTAAAGAAGAGACACATCCTTCATCGATTGCATTTCCCAACAAATGGGTCCGCCGAATTTATTATTCGATGACAGATTTTGTCTAAATATGTGGTTTACACTTAAAGGCAGAGATTGATTACCTTACACTTTCAGAATCGGGACGCTGATTCACGCTGAAAACGCAGATTTTTTGTCTTGAATCAGCGAAAATCAGCGT
>JAFGCG010000183.1 GCA_016932715.1 Anaerolineales bacterium | reverse complement strand
GCTTCGCGAAGAACACGGAGAAAACCCTTTAAAAATCTCCCCTGGCACCACCCGCCAGGGCAGGTGTGTGGACTCCGTGCGCAAAGCATCCGTGGTGAAGGTGCCTTGCCTGCGTAACATCAGCTATTAAATCTTCGCGATCTCCATCGATCTGCTTAACAGCTCATGCGCTCAAGCAGACTCTCCCTAGACCGCTACGACCACACCTGCCCTGCACCTGTTCCAACGGGAAGGTGGCAGGGAGCATGCAGTGCCAGGGTAATCCCAGAGCAGAGCGACTGGTCGAGCAGAGGTTCGAATATTATTCTGTTATTTCCCGGAGGGAAGAATGAAAGTCCTCATTGTCGGAACCGGTATCATCGGCGTGATTTATGGCTGGGCACTAGCTCAGGCAGGTATTGATGTTACCCACTTCGTCCGGAAAGGGAAGAAAGATCAGTTCAAGGATGGGGTTAATTTGGATGTACTGGATGAAAGAAAAGGACATCCCAAATACAACCTCACGAAATACGCGTTGAAATGCGTGGAGCAAATCTCACCCTCGGATGGTTATGAATTTATCATCGTTCCCACAAATATGCACCAGACGGAAGACGCGTTGAAGATGCTCGTGCCAGTATCTGGTACGGCATCCTTCCTCATTTTGTCAGGGAACTGGGAAGGGACGGAATGCATTGATCAATTGCTGCCCCGAGAAAGATACCTGATGGGATATGCGGATGGCGGCGGAACGATTCGGGACGGCGTCTACTGGACGAACCTGGGCGCGGAGATCCATATCGGCGAAGTGGATGGAAAGCCAACGGAGAAATTGGAAAAAGTGAAGACACTCTTTGCACGCGCCGGTATGAAACCGGATGTGCAGGAAAATATCGTTCACTGGCTCTGGCAGCACGCCGCGGGAGCGATTGCCTTTGCCATCGGTTTTGCCAAGTATGGGGATACTAAAACTTTCCTCGCTGATAAGGAGTTGCTTCGCCAGTGTGTCCTGTCTACTAAGGAACTCTACCGGTTGTGCGCGTTACGCGGCGTTGATCTGAAGAAGTTCCCTGAGGCGGGCTTCGTCAACTTTCCGGACTGGCTCGTTTCCCTCCTGGTTCGCTGGAATATCAGCTATCGCGAAAGCGCGCAACGCTACAGTGCGCATGCTGCCAGCGCAGGAAGTCAACAGGAAATGAAACACTATTATGCCAGTGTGATGAAAGATGCGAACGAGTTGGGCTTCGAGATGCCGCATACCAGGGCACTGGCAGTGTATCTCAACTAACCAAAAAGAAATCATAAGATCAACATCGAAAGGAAAATAACAATGTCGCAAACCTTGATCGCCCTTTCCACCTGGTTGCATGCCCTGGCAACGGTGATCCTGATCGGGCACTACCTTCTGCTCTCCCTCCTTTATCTTCCGGTCCTGGCACAGGACAACGGGCCCGCTCTCAGCGAAATTTCGAAGCGCAGCCGATCCTGGCTGTATCTCTCCCTGCTGGTCTTCGCGGTCACCGGGACCCACCTCATGCTGATCGACTCAGGCTATCTGGGATTTATGAATTTCGGCAACGTTTGGGGAATCATGATGCTTACCAAGCATATTCTGGTCTTCGCGATGCTGGCGCTGGGATTCTGGTACAACGCCATCCTGCGCGTGGGACCCATGATGAGCTCGAACAACAGTGCCGAGTTGGGGATCAAACGCTTTCGCCAGTATTCCAACCTGATGACGGTCTCCGGCGTGCTCGTCCTGCTTTTGACGGCGCTCTCCCAAGTGCAGTAGCATTATCTTCGTGTCAGGTGGACAGATGTGGTGGTTTGTAAAACGGGGAGTATATTGAACGGTCAAAGCGGCTGAGCGGGCTGCATGAAAAACGTCAAGGCAACTGCAAGCGTCGAAACGCTTCAGCCGGGGTAAGATAAGTAAGTCACCTTACGCAGTTTCACCATAGAGTGCACTGCACTCTTCGAGTACTACCGCTGCTTTGCGCGGCGTTCGCGAAGAATACGGAGAAAACCCTTTATAAATCTCCCCTGGCACCACCCGCCAGGGCAGGTGTGTGGACTCCGTGCGCAAAGCGTCCGTGGTGAAGGTGCTTTGCCTGCGTAACATCAGTAAGTAAATACCAGTAGCTTAAAACGGTAGGGAATCCCCCCATATGCACAACTTTTGCGGGACAGGAAAATGATTTTGTGAGCGATCTTCCTTTCTTTTCTTGACTTTTCTGCATATTGTGCCATCCAATCTGCATGGTAGGTTTTCTTTAATGATGAGGCATTCATGGACAAACACCAATCCTCCCGTGTATCGAAAAATCCCAACTGGGGCGGTCTCCAAATCGCCATCCTGTACCTGCTGCTCGGAGGGCTGTGGATTCTGCTCTCCGACCAGATCGCGGCGACGATCGCCTCGAGCCGGGAAATGCTGAAGACGATCAGTTTGTACAAGGGTTGGGGGTATGTGCTTGTGACGGCCCTGCTGCTCTACTGGCTGATACAGCGTAATACAGCTGCCTTGCGCGCAAGTGAGAGGCAGATGCAGCAGGTTATCGATGCACTGCCAGCCCTCATCTCGTATGTGGATGCAGAGGGACGCTATCAGTTCACGAACAAAACATACGAGCAGTGGTTCGGGGATGCGGCACAGGGAAAAACATTGCAGGAAGTAACAGGCGAAGAGGCGTATAGAACAATCTCAAAATATGTCGACAGAGCGTTGCAGGGGGAAACGGTCAGCCATGAAAGTGTCCTTTCCTATCCATTGGGCGAGCGTTTCATCAATGCCACCTATGTTCCCGATCAAGCCGCGGACGGACGAGTCAAGGGGTTCTTTGCACTGGTACAGGACATCTCCGAGCGCAAACAGGCCGAGGCGGCCTTATTGGAAAGCAGCCTGCAGTTCCGCACTCTTTTCGAAGCCTCCCCCGACGCCAACCTGTTGATCGAGCCGCGCGGCAACTGGCCCATCCTGGATTGCAATACAGCCGCCTGCCAGATGAACGGGTACACACATGAAGAGCTCGTTGGGCAATCCATAGACATCCTCAACCCGAATCCGTGGCGCTCTCCCAAACGTGATGAATACCTGGCAAATATTCGACAAACGGGTGTGCTGCGCTACGAAACGGTGCACCGCCGCAAGGACGGGACCGAGTTCCCCATCGAAGTCTCGACCTCCCTGATCTCACTGGCTGGGCGCGAGGTACTCTTGGGCATCGACCGCGATATCACCGAGAGGAAGCGAGCAGAGGAGAATCTGCGCCGCTTCGAGCTGCTGTCGGAGCACAGCCGGGACATCATCCTCTTCGTGGAGCGCGCAGACGGGCGCATCCTGGAAGCCAACACCGCGGCGCTGCAGGCTTACGGATATAGCCGCGCGCAATTGCTGGGGCTCACCATCCATGACTTGCGCGCCGGTGATACTCATCTTCTGACTCCCGATCAGATGACTCAGGCGGACACCAGCGGCATTCTCTTCGAGACCATCCACCTGCGCAAGGATGGCACGACCTTCCCCGTCGAGGTCAGTTCGCGGGGGGCGACCATCGGCGGCGTGCGAACCCTGATCAGCATCATCCGCGACATCACGGAACGTAAGAAAGCTGAAGCAGCGACCCTTGAAAGCGAGTTACGTTATCACCGCGTTCTCGACACGATGATGGAGGGCTGTCAGATCATCGATTTTGACTGGCGCTATGTGTACGTCAATCAGGTGGTTGCGGAACAGGGCCGGCGCAAACCGGAGGAACTGCTCGGTCATGCCATGATGGAAATCTATCCAGGCATAGAAAATACCGAAATGTTCGCCAGCCTGCGCCAGTGCATGGAGGAGCGCCTATCCCGGCGGATGGAAACCCTCTTTGTATTCCCAGACAGTGATATCGGCTGGTTCGAATTGAGTATTCACCCCGTTGCGGAGGGCATCTTCATCCTTTCCACCGATATCACGGAACGCAAGCACGCAGAGCAGGAAATCCGTCTCTTGAACGAGAAATTGGAGCAGCGCGTCATCGAACGCACTGCGCAATTGGAGTCTGCCAACAAGGAACTGGAGGCGTTTTCCTATTCCGTCTCCCATGACCTGCGCGCGCCCCTGCGCGCCATCGATGGATACACCCGCATCCTGGTGGAGGACTATGAAGCGGATCTGGATGCGGAGGGCAAACGGATCTGCGGCATCATCAGCGCGGAAGCCCGTCGCATGGGTCAATTGATCGATGATCTGCTGGCATTTTCACGGCTTGGTCGCAAGGAAATCTACTCTTCCAAAATCGACATGAAAGCGCTGGCAAGCTCGGTATTCAACGAGTTGATCAAGGGAGAAGACAGGGAGCGCATCGATTTTCAAATCACGAAACTGCCCGGCGTCAAAGCAGACCCAGCCCTGATCCGTCAGGTCTGGGTCAACCTCCTTTCCAACGCGATCAAGTTCACGTCCAGGAAGGAACGAGCCCGCATCAGGGTGGGCAGCAAACAGAGCAGGAATGAGTACGTGTACTATGTGCAGGATACAGGCGCCGGCTTCGACATGGAATATGTGGATAAGCTGTTTGGCGTCTTCCAAAGATTGCATGGTGAAAGTGAGTTCGAAGGGACAGGGGTCGGCCTGGCAATTGTGCAGCGGATCATCCGCCGTCATGGAGGCCGTGTCTGGGCGGAAGGGGAACCGGAACAGGGCGCAACCTTTTATTTTGCTCTGCCGTCAGGAGAATCCACATGAATGCTCACGCCGAAGTATTGCTGGTGGAAGACAACCCGCGCGATGCGGAGCTGACCCTGCGCGCGTTTAAAAGAAATCAACTCGCCGACCGGCTTTTTCACGTCAAGGATGGCGCGGAGGCTCTGGATTTCCTGTTCCGGCGCGGGCAACATGCGGGCCGCCAGAGCGAGGCCTTGCCAAGAGTCATTCTGCTGGATTTGAAATTGCCCAAAATGAACGGGCTGGAAGTGCTGCGGCGGATCAAAAGCGACGCGCGCCTGCAGACGATCCCGGTGGTCGTCGTGACCTCGTCGGCGGAAGACCCGGACCTGGCAGCGGCATACGAACTGGGCGCGAACAGCTACGTGATCAAACCCGTGCAGTTCGAGGCATTCATGGAAACGATGAGCAAGCTGGGACTGTACTGGCTGATGGCAAATCATCCATTGGAGTAACTAACTGATGTTACGCAGGCAAAGCACCTTCACCACGGAGAACACACACCTGCCCCTGTTTTTCACCGCGAAGACGCGAAGGAAGAGGAGTCTTCGCGAGCTTCGTTCCTTCGCGGTTCGAATTTCCTGTTTCCTGCATAAGGTAAGTAATTAAAAACATTGATCGTACCGCCGACGATATGCAGAAAATATTGTCCAAGAGGAAAGAAGCATGAATAAGCCGACTCGCATCCTCATCGTGGAAGACAAGGCGGCAGACGCTGATCTGGCCACACGTGCCATCCGCAAGGTCATCAAAGATTGTGACATTCAGGTTGTCGAAACTCGCAAGGAGTTTCTAACGGCGCTGGAAGTTTTCCAGCCGGAAGTGATCCTGTCGGACTACAGTCTGCCTCACTTCGATGGCATGAAGGCGTTGAAGCTGACTCTCAAACATGCGCCGCTGACTCCGCTCATCGTCTGGACCGGTTCGATCAGCGAAGATGTGGCTGTGGCTTGCATGAAAGCAGGGGCGAATAATTACGTCCTCAAGGATAACTTCAAGCGGCTGGGACCGGCTCTGCTCCACGCCCTGGAGGAGAGAGAGTCGCTGATGGCGCGCAAACAGGCTGAGGCAGCCTTGCGGGAGAGTGAAAACCGGCTGATCCTGGCACTCTCCGGGGCGCAGATGAGTGTCTGGGAATGGAATCTTCAGACGAATCAGATTCTCTGGTCACCGGAAATTTTCGAGATCACCGGTGTAAAGGAAAGTGGCTTTGGCGGCAGGTTTGAATCATTCACACACCTGATCCACCGGGACGACATCTCCCATGTGATGGCGGCGGCTCAAAAAGCCATGACCGAGAGGACCCTGTTCGCAGAAGAATTTCGCATCATCCGGCCCGATGGCGAAGTCCGCTGGCTTTCGAACCTGGGTCACGCCGAATACGATGCCACCCGCGATCACCTGCGCCTGATCGGAACCGTCCAGGATATTACCCAGCGCAAACAGGCGGAGATCGAACGCCAGGCGCTTTTGGAGATCATGCAGGGCTTCGCCAGCACCAAGGACCTGCAGGAACTCCTTAAGCATATTCATCGCTCGGTCGCAAACGTCATCCATGCCGAAAACTTCTTTGTTGCCCTGTATCAGCCAAAAAGCGGTCTGTTCGAGATCATCTACTGCGTGGATCGCTATAACGCTGCAGGACCGCCCTCCAAACTCGAAAAAAGCCTCACCTCCTATGTCTTCCATTCTGCTGAGCCACTTTTGTTAACGCAGGTGCAGTTCGATGAAATGGTCGCGCAGAACAAAGTGCAACTCATCGGCACCCGGTGCGCCTCCTGGCTGGGTGTGCCGCTCAGGACGCCAGACAAAACCATCGGCGTGATGGCTGTGCAGGACTATGAGAAGCCCGAGCGCTACTCGGAGCGCGACAAGGATTTTATGGTCTCGATTGCCACGCAGGTTGCCCTGGCGATCGAGCATAAGGAAGCGGGAATCGCCCTGCTGGAAAGCAGCACCCGCTTCCGGACGCTGTTCGAAGCGTCGCCGGATGCCATCCTGCTGCTCGACCCGGCGGATGGCTGGCGCATTGTGGACTGTAACACCTCCACCTGCCAGATGAACGGATACAGCCGCGCAGAGTTGATCGGGCAGCCTATTGACATTTTCAACACGACGCGCGATAAACCCTTCAAGCGGGAGGAGTATCTGGACAAAATCCGGGAGCAGGGTATTCTGCGTTATGAAACCACTCACCGGCGCAAGGATGGCGTCATCATTAACATTGAGGTATCCACCTCGCTGATTCAATTTGGTACACGTGAAATCGTATTGGGAATCGACCGGGACATTACTGCCCGCAAACAAAGTGAAATGGAAGTCCACCGCCACATGGCAGAGCTGGAGGCGCTCTATGAGAACGGGCTGGCGGTAAGCCGCCTGCTCCAGCCTGGCGAAATTGGCAACAAATTCATCGAAACATTTGCACGCTATCTGCCCTGGCACCATGTCACGATCCGCCTGCGACGAGAGCAGAGCGATGACCTGGAGTTGGTCGCGTTCAGCCTGCCGGACTTGAAAGATAGGGAACGGGCGGATGCAGAACAGCACTTCGTCGCGCACATCAACAAGGTCGGGCAGGGCTTGAGCGGCTGGGTGATCCAAACCGGCGTACCGCTCCGCACAGGGGATGTGCGCGCTCACCCTCAATATATAGAGACACATGCGGAGATTCAGTCAGGGCTATACATACCGCTCAAGGTCGGCGGGGACGTGATCGGCGTGATCAGTGTGGAAAGTAGAATCCCGGATGCCTTTACAGAACAGGACGAACGCCTGCTGGCGACCCTTGCCAACCAGACCGCCATCGCGTTTGAAAATGCACGCTTATATCAGGCCGTTCAAAAGGAACTGGCGGAACGCAAACGGGCGGAGGAAGCCTTGCGTTCCAGCGAAACACATTACCGCGAACTGGCAGACAGCATTACAGATATTCTGTTCGAGGCGGATCAGGATCTCCGTTACACCCATTGGAACAAAGCCTCGGAAATGTTCTCAGGCATCCCTGCGGAACATGCAATTGGAAAATCCATGCGGGAATTGTTCGGGGCATCGGAGGAACAGTCCAAACGGGAGGAGATCTACCAAAGTGTTGTCAGGGAACAACAGGCAAGAACATTTGAAACACAGATCGTGGTCAAAGGGCAAAAACGAGCCCTGGAGATCAATGCCTACCCGTCCACGCGCGGCGTGTCCGTCGTCGCCAGGGATGTGACGGAACGCAGGCGCGCCGAGATCATCATGCAAAAGCGTTTCGAGTTGATGGAATATTCGGCCGGTCACACCCTCCCTGAATTGCTGCAAAGAACCGTGGACGAAATGAGCGACCTGACCGGCAGCGCGACCGGCTTCTTCCAGTTTGTGGAAGCAGATCAAACCACCCTGGGAACCCAGATGTGGTCTGCCAATACACTTCGACTGCTGGACATTCATCCCGGTGCGAGAGGGCACAGTTCGCTGGATCAGACCGGGCTCTGGTCCGAGGCGGCTCGCCAGCGCCGAGCGATCGTTCAGAACGACCCCGCATTCTTACCCCAAAAGCAGGACCTGCCGGCGGGCCATCTGCCTATTCTACGCGAGATGGTCATTCCCATTTTCCGGAATGAACGCATTGTGGCGATGATGGGAATGATCAACAAGCCGCAGGATTACACCCCGTATGACCTGGAGATGGCCGAGCGCCTGGCGGATTATGCCTGGGATATTATCGAGCGCAAACAAATGCAGGCGGCGCTGGAAGTGGAGCGCAACCAGCTTGCCCAGCGCGTCGAAGAACGCACCGCCGACCTCAGCCGGGCAAACCTGAACCTGGCGCGCGCCCTGCGGGTGAAGGACGAATTCCTGGCAAACATGAGCCATGAATTGCGCACGCCGCTGAACGCGATCCTTGGCTTATCGGAAAGCCTTGGGGAGCAGATCGCCGGTCCGCTCAACGAGAAACAGCAGAAATATATCACCACCATCAGCGAGAGCGGACACCATTTGCTGTCGCTCATCAACGATATTCTGGATCTTGCCAAGATCGAAGCGGGGCAGATCACATTGGATATCAACAAGGTGGATATCCGTTCGGTGTGCCAGGCCAGCCTGCGCATGATCAAACAATTGGCGCAGAAAAAAAACCAGGAGGTGGCGCTGGAAATCGATGAAGGCCTGGGGCTGATGTGGGCAGACGAACGCCGGCTCAAACAAATGATCGTCAACCTGCTGGGCAATGCGGTCAAATTCACCCCGGAGAATGGAAAGCTCGGTCTGGAAGTCCATGGCGATGAGGCGGCGAACAGGATCACGATCACGGTCTGGGATGACGGGATCGGCATCAGGGAGGAGGACCTGGCGCGCCTGTTCCAGCCCTTTGTGCAATTGGATTCGGGACTGGCGCGTGAAGCCACGGGCACCGGGCTGGGACTGACGCTGGTGGCACAGATGGCGCGCCTGCATGGCGGCAGCGTGACAGCTGTGAGCGAACCGGAAAAAGGCAGCCGCTTCTCGATCATACTGCCCTGGGAACCGGCCCTGGCAGTGGATACTGCCACCCGGCTAAGGAGCACCGGCAAGTTCCGCGCCATCAAACTCGACCAGACCAAAAGACCCACCATTTTGGTGGTGGAAGATATGCAGGAAGTCACCATGATGATCCAGGATTATCTGGAACTTGCCGGATACAAAGTGGTCATCGCCGCGGATGGCATCGAGGCTCTCACCCAGGCACGCCTCGTGCGGCCAGACCTGATCCTGATGGACATTCAACTGCCCCGCATGGATGGTTTCGAAGCCGCGCGCAAACTGCGGAGTGAACCCGATTTCAGATATACTCCCATCATCGCGCTGACCGCCCTTGCCATGCCCAACGACCGCGAGCGCTGCCTGGCAGCCGGCATGGACGAATACATCAGCAAGCCCATTAACCTGAAGACGCTGGTCAAGATCGTTCAAGGCTGCCTGTTCAATCATGAGGAGTCCGGACCTGGATGAGTACAATTTTGATCGTGGACGATGATCCAACCGCCCGGGAGACGCTGGTCGCCATGCTGGAGGGGGAAAGCTACGATCTTCAGCTGGCAAAGGATGGCTTTCAGGCGCTGCAGATGCTCGCGCGGCTCCAGCCCGATCTGATCCTTTTGGATATCATGATGCCCGGCATGGACGGCTTCGAGGTTTGCCGCCGCATTCGTTCCACACCTCAGCTGGCGGAGGTACCGATCATCGTTCTCACCGCCCTGGATGACCGCGACTCGCTCCTGCGGGCGATTGAATCGGGCGCCGATGATTTCCTCACCAAACCAGCCGACCGGCGGGAATTGATGGCGCGCGTTCGCACGATCATCCGCCTGAACCGTTATCAAACCCTGCTGGAACAGCGCGAAAACATCCGCCTGATGGCTGAGCGCGTGGTCGCCGCACAGGAGGAGGAACGCCAGCGCATCTCGCGCGAACTGCACGATGACCTGGGCCAGGCGCTGACCACCCATCTGCTCGGCCTGCGCAACCTGCAGGAGGATCTATCGCTGCCGGCGGAAGTCCTGTTCGAGCGCCTGCAGGCGCTTTATGATCAGTCCTATGAGATCTCTGTCAAAGTCCGCAGACTGGCGCGCGATCTGCGCCCGCCTGTCCTCGATGCCCTGGGATTGAAAGTTGCCATGCAAACCTATTGCACGGAATTTACGCGTCGCACCCATTTACCGGTCATCTTCGAAGCAGATGCCGCTCTTCCCCAACTGGCTGATACATATAACATCACACTGTACCGCGCCCTGCAGGAAGCGTTGACCAACGTCGTCAAACACGCCCAAGCCAGCCAGGTCTGGGTGGAACTGAGCGTGGAGGACGAAACGGTCAACCTGACCGTTCAGGATAACGGCATCGGATTCAGCGAGGAGCGATCGGACTCGAATGGGATCGGCCTGGCGGGTTTGCGTGAACGCATCACCGTGGCGGGAGGCATACTCAGCATCGATTCCACACCCAGGCGCGGAACGGTGCTGTCGGTGCGCTTCCCATTATCTCGAGACAAACCCTAAGGGTCTATAAAAAAGGTGACATGATCCGAGTCCTGATCGCTGAAGATCATCTGATGGTAAGAGCAGGCATCCGCGCTTTGCTCGAAAAAGCCGGCGACATTCATGTGCTGGGAGAAGCCTCCAACGGCCAGGAAGCCATCGAAATGGCGGAACAGCTCAAACCCGATGTGCTCATCATGGATATCATGATGCCGCGCCTGAACGGCATTCAGGCTGCCGAAAACATCCGCGACCTGAAACTGCCCACCCAGATCCTTTTGCTCTCGATGTATTCGGATGAAGGGTTCGTGCACCAGGCTCTGCAATATGGCGTCAAAGGCTATGTTCTGAAATCGTCGGTCAGCGATGAGCTGCTCTGGGCGGTGCGCGCCGTTGCCAGCGGCAAGACCTACCTCAGCAGTCCCGTCTCGGAGATCGTTATGGAGAGTGCCATCAACCCGCATTCCACGCTGCAGGAGGGTGACCCGCTCTCCAGCCTGTCGCCGCGCGAAAAGGAGATCCTGCAGCTGATCGCCGAGGAATATACCAGCGCCGAAATTGGGAAAATGCTGTTCATCAGCGAGAAGACCGTGGAAAAGCATCGCGCCCGCCTGATGGAAAAACTGAACGTCCGCAACCTTGCCGGGCTGGTCCGCATGGCTGTTAAATATCATCTTGTAGACAAGTAGATTGACGATTTATGATTGGCGATTTACCGATTCCAACTTACCAACTCCCACTTTACCAATTCCCAACTTACCAATTTACCATTTCCCAATTCGCCATACTGAAGGAAGATTGCATGGACCTGTCTTTCTTCTACAAGGAGCACAATGTGGACAGCGTGATTTTAATCGTCGATGATGAATATGCAGGCCGGGAAACTCTCCAGTCCATTCTCGAAGGCGAAGGGTACCACCTCCAGATGGCGGAGAACGGTCCGCAAGCCATTGAGAAAGCCAAGAAGTTTTTACCGGATGTCATCCTGCTGGATGTGATGATGCCGGGCATGACCGGTTTCGAAGTCTGCCAGAGCATCCGCAGCGACCCGGAGATCGCAGAGATTCCCATCATCATGCTGACGGCTTTGGACGACCGCGAATCCCTGCTCGCGGCGTTGAAAGCCGGCGCGGATGATTTCATTTCCAAGCCCTTCGACCGTTACGAATTGCGCGCCCGCCTGCTTGGCATTACACGCCTCAATCGTTACAGGAAACTCCTTCAGGAACGCACCAAGCTGGAGCAGGCAAATGCACAGCTGCTGGCTGCGTACGAAGCCACCATCGAGACCCTGTCCCACGCCATGGATCTGCGCGACCGCGAGACCGAAGGTCACAGCCGGCGCGTGGCTGAGCTGACGGCCCGGCTGGCGCAGGCGCAGGGCTTGAACGAGGACGAGATCGTGCATCTGCGCCGCGGCGCCCTTCTGCATGATCTGGGAAAGATCGGCATTCCCGATTCCATTCTGCATAAACCCGATCGATTGACCAACGAAGAATGGGCAATCATGCGCAAGCATCCCGAGTTCGCTTACAGCATGCTTTATCCCATCGAATATCTGCGCCCGGCGTTGGATATTCCCTACAATCACCACGAGAAATGGGACGGGACGGGCTATCCGCGCGGGCTGAAAGGCGAGGAAATTCCCCTGGCTGCCCGTCTGTTTGCCGTCACCGATGTTTGGGACGCGCTCATCTCGGATCGTCCCTACCGACCAGCCTGGTCCGAACAGGATGCGCGGGCGTACATCCGCGACCAATCCGGCCGGCACTTTGACCCCCGGGTTGTCAAGTTATTTTTCGAAATTTTCCTAGTCACCTGACACTTTGGATTTTGGACGCTGATGAACGCAGATTCACGCAGGTTTTGGGACTGATTCTCGATCTTTAAGTCCTTTTCTCAGCGCTTTCAGCGTTTTTCTGCGTCCCGTTTTGAAACTGTCAGGTGGTTCGAAATTTTCAAGTGATGCCGTTTTATGTCGCTGCGCTCGCAGCGACATAAGTCTATCCGCCACCCTCACTCAACATATTTCTTCAATGCAGAGATGAGCCGGTCCATATCGCGATGAAAATCCGGGTCAGGTCTGATTTGTACGCCGTTTTTATAGACAAGTCTTCTGAGGCTGGATGGCAGATTTTTCTCCATTGGCATTTTCGCCTCGCGTACCAGCAGTGGAATGACGGGGATGCCGCTCTCCAGCGCCGACTCGATCTCGATCCGTACAAAATCGGCGGGATCCTCCAGCCGTTTTTTCCCGGTCTCGTCACTTGCGTCGAGCCAGTGATCACCGATGAGCGCCAAAAGCACGCTGCATTCCCTGACCTTTCTGTCCAGGTGTTCCCGAAAGTCAATTCCAAGGGGGATCGAATCGACATCTTTAAAAATGGGATCCCGTCCGAACTCTTCTATCAGGCGGTCGTAGATTCGACCGGCAATATCGGCGCTGTCTGATCTGCGGTACGAAATAAAGATGCGCCCCAGGTTTTCACGATCCGGACGGGCTCTCTTTGTGGATGCCTGCTCCGGTCCCCTCCCTCGTTGAACGCCTCGGCGCCCAAGGATGAAAGTCGCGACCAGGATAATCAATATGCCGGCAATCCATTTCCAACCCGACGCTTTGAGCTGGCTGAGGAGCGTCACCTGGACGACGATATCCGCCTCATATTCGCCCACCTCCCTCCAATATTCTTCGTTTTCATATTTCACGAGTCGGGAAAGGGACAGGGTCAGTCTTTGTGTCCCCGGCTTTCGAGCGGTCACATTCCACGACCATTTTGTGGTCTCGTTGCCGCTGATCACCTGAATGGCATGCTCCTCATCCGGCAGGGCTGCGACGGAAAATGCAGACTTGTCCCGCGGCACCAGCCTCGCCTTCATGAGCGGCGTGATCTCCACCTCCCCGCTGGTATGGACAGGACCGGGTTCAGAGATCTGTTTTTTCAGTTCATCTTCTGACACATTGGGGTTCAGTAAAAGCTCGATCGTGACTGTCTCATCCACGTGCATCTCCGCAGGTGCATTATAGGCAATGCTGGCTTGCGCGGATTTTTTCAGAATGTCATCGACCAGCGCCAGTTGTTCCTCCACGCTGAGCGGTTCCGGTCCCGGTGTCGCGCCAGGGGTGAGTCCAGCTGCGGGTGTTTCCGTCGCGGGCGCTTCTTCTGTGGGGTCAAATACAGTGGCAGGAGCATCGACTCCGCAAGCCGTCAGCATGAGAACTACGACCGTCAGCAGTAGAGCGAGCCTGTTCGACTTCATTGCAGCCTCCTTCCCGTGCGCGTGGAGAGATACCGTTTCATCGAAAGACCTGTCCCAGGATGGCAGCAAGCACACCAAACGTCGCACCAAGATAGATGCCGCGCATGGACGCTCTCCCATCCTCGGGTGTTTTACTTTTCAAGAGGCGGATCGTAAATCCAGCAATGAGTATATCAGTAATGAAAATCAAAAGCAGATACGTCGTTCCCAGCCATCCAAAAAGGACAGGGACAAAACTGATCGATACAGCGAGAGCGAAGAAAAAACTTGAAACGGCAAGGGCGAAGCTCCTGCCGCGCACGATCGCAATGGATTTTGAGCCCCGTTTTCTATCCCCCTCGATATCCATGGCGTCGCCCGCAAGTTCCTCGCCCAGGTCGATGAAGAAAGCCATGAACGCAAAGCTCCACACAATTCCATTCCATGGCTCACCGGCAGCCATCCCGCCCAGGATAAAAGTGATCCCCACCGACGAACTAACCATGAGATTCCCCAGTACGCCAGTTTCCTTGAACTTCCAGTTATACAGGAAACCTATGATCCAAAAAATGACGCAAAGGACAAAGGCGGGAACACTGATGAGGCAGGCTGCCGCCAAACCGAGAAGGGCCGTGACGGCCGTGAGCAGGATCGCCTCGGCTGGCGCAAGGAGACCCGCGGGCAGGGGCCGGTCGGGAGCATTGACCCGATCCACTTCCAGGTCGAAATAATCGTTCAGAACGATCGCCGAACCCGAAAGGAGGAAGCCGCACAGGAACCCGAGCGCGATCTCCCGGAGGGATGGCAGACCTCCCAGCGCAACAACTCCGCCAAGAACGACACAAATGCCCGCGGCAAAAGGAAGCTCTGGTCGAAAGATCTGGAGGATACCTTTGACTTTCTGATTCAGGTGCTTCATATAGCCGGTTTTCCTGTCGTTTGGATTATAGGCGGTTTTGCTTACGGGAAAGCCTCAAATCTCAGGATTTTTAAGCCAACCGGATGTATTTTTTCGCCGGATTCCGACTCTATTGATATGGAAACGTTTCCAATCATATCTCTACCCCCTCTTGTCCTGTACATTTCATCTGAATAATTTGTATGTAGATTTACCCAGGATGGCAATTTTTAGCACGATTTCATGGAAACGTTTCCACGAACATCATTGTACTCCCATTGGTGCCAGCCCGTCGGGAATCGTTTCGCTCTATCGCTCTGAAAAGGATTGCCTATGCCGATGGATCCCTCTTGACCCTTCCAAGCTGCCCTGCCGGTCCGGGCGTTGCTCCGGACTGCCATTCCCGGTCGCCGGGATGGACCTGGAAAACTCAGGAATGATATTTCCAAGTAGGGGCGGATCATGATCCGCCCTTATCCGAAAGAGAGGTAGTGAATGTCCAAGAAAATCAATTTGATCCAGAAGCTCGTTTCTTCCACCCTTTTGATCGCCCTACTGTTTAGCGGGTCCAACCTTACAGCCAGCGCCGCCGCCAACACGCTCGGCGCCGCCGCGGCGCAGTCGGGACGGTACTTCGGCGTGGCTATCTCCGCCGGCAAGCTGGGCGACTCGACCTACACCACCATCGCGAACCGTGAGTTCAACATGGTGACGGCTGAGAACGAGATGAAGATCGACGCCACCGAGCCGAACCAGAACCAGTTCAACTTCACCAACGCCGACCGGGTCTTCAACTGGGCGGTTCAGAACGGGAAGCAGGTCCGCGGGCACACCCTCGCCTGGCACTCCCAGCAGCCCCCATGGATGCAGAACATGAGCGGCACCGCGCTGCGCAACGCCATGATCAACCACATCAACGGGGTGATGGCTCACTACAGGGGCAGGATCCACAGCTGGGACGTGGTCAACGAGGCGTTCGAGGAGAACGGCAGCCGCCGCAACTCCAACCTCCAGCAGACGGGCAACGACTGGATCGAGGTGGCATTCCGGACCGCCCGTGCCGCCGACCCGGCCGCGAAGCTCTGCTACAACGACTACAACATCGAGAGCTGGAACTACGCCAAGACCCAGGCTGTCTATAGTATGGTCCAGGACTTCAAG
>JAFGCG010000182.1 GCA_016932715.1 Anaerolineales bacterium | reverse complement strand
TCAGTCGTGCGATTGAACGTTTGTCCGGCACGACTGAGGTTACTCAACTTCAACCTTGTTTTCCGCTTTCGTGAAGTACTGATAATAGATATTATGCAGTGCTTTATGCAGGGTGTAGCGCTGCCAGAAGTACCAGCACAGGTACGCGGCAAGCAGGCCCGTGAGCAGAAGGAACAGGTTGTCGAGCGTAAATAGATTCATGGTCTTCTCCTTGTTGGGTGCCAATCTGTCAACTTCATGAGTTGCTTTACATGTACATGATGACACAAATCTCCATCGAATTCATCTGACAGAAATCATATTCGCTTCAGACTCTACCCGAGGCCCGTCGCGGTTGTACAAGCCTGCAGCTACACTGTGGCGTTCCACGCTTCGATCATCTTCCGCGTGGACGGCAAAAGCAGATAGACCAGAAGCCCGGTGCTAATCACCGGCGCGACCAGGAACATCGAGAAGCGTCCCTTGATCAGGACATCCGTCACGCCGACGGGAAAGCCGCCGAACATGGACATTGCGGTTGCGAAGATTCCCAGAGGCAAAGCCCATGATCTTCCCTTGACCAGCGCGAAGATGAACACCGCCCAGGCTGCCGCGCCCCACCAGTTGACCATCTGCGACATGGCATACATCGAGCTGATGAAGCCCTTTGCTTCGGTCTGGTGGCGGGAGATGGCGCCGACGCCGTCGATGAAGGTCAGTACATACGCCAGCCCACTGACGAATGCCAGCGCGATGATCTTGCCGCTCACGCCGCCGATCAGCAGCATCCCAAACCACAGCACGAAGGCGATCAGGAACACCCAGACGGTCGGCGCAGGCAAGCCGATGCTGGATGGGGGAATGATAGGGAAGAAGCCCGCCAGGATCTGGATGGTCGCTGCTACTATGCCCCAAAACCATGCCCAACTTGCTTTATTCAGGAAACCGTACAAGACCATCACCCACAAGGCTCCGGCGGCGATCCCCAGCCAGCTGAGCAGGGCAAAGACGATTTGTACCGTAATCGCTTCGTCCGGGCGTTCCCCGGCGATCTTGCCGTCGATGTTGGCTTGATAGATGCTTGACAGCAAGAACAGCACCAGCAGGCCGGTTAGGATCCCGATGACAGCGAGAACGGATCCGAGTTTGTGGTTGTTTTTCATATTCGATTCTCCTTGTAGCCAATTTGCAGGGTGAGAGACCCGTCCCGTGCGCAGGTATTGAGGCATTCCATGCAGCGCACACATTCGGGATGGTCGAGGTGATGCGGCACATCGGCGATGTCCATCGAACACTCGATGTCACAGCGTCCGCACTGGTTGCAGCGATCGCCGTCCACGGCGAGGCGTACGGGCGAGATTTTGTTGAAGATGGCAAGCGCCGCGCCCAGGGGACATAAGTATTTACACCAGAATCTTTCTATCAAAACAGAACCTGCCAGAAAGACCGCGAGTGTGAGCCACAGCAACCCGGTCATTTTGAGTCCGAACACGGCGCGCACAGGACAGAACTCACGTAGGGGCGGGAATGCCATATAAAGGCTGGCAATCAGGATCGCCGCCAGGACGAGGTATTTTGCATAGCGCAGTGGACGATCCAGAGCGGCAGGCAGGCGCATGGGCAGAATCGTTCTGCCGCGCTTACCGCGTACATGCCGCTTCTCGCCAAGGAGTTTCCGCGTCCACTCTGCAACGAAATCCTGGATTGCGCCCAATCCGCACAGCCAGCCGCAGAAGGCGCGGCCTGCCACGAGGGAGACCCCCAGCGTGGCAATCAGCACCGAGAAGTTCAGCAGGTTCGTGGACTTGAGCAGGTGCCCCGTGAAAAGATAGGGCAGGAGCGTTTCGATCCCGCCGAACGCGCAGAACGAGTCGAAAGACCCGCCGCGTGAGGCTTCGCCCGGCATGATATGCCGCAGACCAAGCACGAATGTACCGATCACCACCAGCCATTGGATGGTGCGTCGGCTTTTGGCAAGTGAAAAGGGTTTTTTGCCGGTGGCGGCATTCATGCAAGAGTCTCCGGTGTTACGAAGGCGAGTTGCATGAGCATGCTTTGTCCGTGGCCTCCGCCGCGTTCAGGTCCGAAGCCAAGCAGGATGCCAAACAGGAGGAAAATCACGTACGCGGCGATGAGGATGGCGGGGTAATAGCGAGGATGCATTTTCATGGCAGCCGGGCTCTTCCCCTTAAAATGAGGGGGAGAGCCGAAAGGAGAATACGCCTGAGATCAGACCTCTGGTGATTTGTCTTCGAGTAACTGCTTCTTGAAGTATGGAACCAGTGTGAAGATCAACACACCAATGGCGAGTAGTGCGCCGTAGAAGTAATCCAGCGTTTTCGTGCGGATGAACTGCGTTGGGACATTGATCATCAGGATCGCGATGGACGAGATGACCGCCATCCACCAGCCTCGGCGCTTTCCCATTGCCAGCAGGGGGATCGCCATAAACAGGAAGATGACTGCCACCCAGTTGACTTCGCCAGCCCAGCGGAAGAGCCACCAGGTAAAGTCGGGATAGAAGGGATGACCGGGGCGGGTTGCCATGGTGCGTTGTGCGCCGATACCAATGGTGAAGGCGTGCGTGGTCAACATGCCGATGAATGTCAGTGCGGCAAAGCGCGTCCATTTTTGGGCTTTTGTACCGTGATGCAGAAAGATGAATGCCCAATAGCCGCTCAGCCCGATGAAGCTGATGATCATCGGAAGAGGGAAGCCGGGCACCCAACTCACGTAGGGCAGAAACATGAAGAAGCCGCCGATGGATGGCAGGGCAAAAAGAGACAGGGCGAGGGGAAAAGTCCAATCGCTGCCCTTTCTGATCTCCTGCGAGATAACGATCAACCCTGCACCGCCCACGAAAATGAGCGCCCGCCAGGCAGAGTAGAAGAGGTCAAACATCGGCAGCCCACTTGAAAAAGCGGGGTTTCCCGCCTTGATGTGCGCGGACAAATGGACCAACACCCGTTCCAGCGATGTCTGCACCAGGAACGGGATGATATAAGCCATTACAAGCCCGATCACGATGGCAATGATGGACATGGCATTGCGGTTCTTTTGAGGAGTTTGATTCATTGCAGCCTCCGCGTGTAATTTATATGCGAACAATAGCACAGGCGTCCGGCAAAGTCTTTGCGTTAACGCAAATCGGGGGCATTGTTAAGAAAAAGAAAGGTGCTGCATCATCATGCAGCACCTGTACCGTATGAACGGTCGAAACCTATCGGTTTCCACTCCATAACGGACGACCGCCCTCGTCCCGTAGTGAAACGCTCTGGGAATTGCTGAGATTGGTGACGTGTATGACCCGAAATTCGCCATTCTCGAGAAAGCCTTCCAGCTGGAGACGATCTCCATTCTGAGCAGTAAACCCTAAGCCTTGCGCGTAGCGCCAGGCGCGGCCCGAGATTTCAATTGATTGTGCATTGACTAACTGCACGGAAAGTCCACGATTGCTTAAACCGACTACTTGTCCATCGATCGTGCTTCTTTCCTGGATGGATTCTCTTCCACCTTTACCCGCTGAATTGCCAATCGTCTCTCCAGAGGACTGCTGCCGGGATGCATTGCCCTGGTTCTGTGTCTGTCCGTCATCCGCAGATTTGACCGAGGTGCGGTAGACGGCCCCGGCGATCAGCGCGCCTGAAAGTACGGCAAACAGGCTCCAAATGAATATTTTCTTTAACATTGTATATCTCCTTTACTTTAACACAGTTCCCTGTCTTGTCTGGGGTTCCTGCTTTCCCGCTGGAGGGATCAGCAGTTTTCCGGCTACCTTGGTAACCCAGCGCCAATGGATGGCAAAATGCAGGATGGCAGCCGCGATCAGGACCACTCCCGACCAGGTGTGGATCACGTCCCACACGACGCGGCTGAATAGCAGATCGGCTGTCAGCGTGCTTGTGCCGTGTACGGTTGGGAAGAACAGGAAATATATACCACTCACCGCTGCCAGCAGGCCGCTCAACCCGATCACGCCATTTATGATTAAGTTGAATTGTCCGCGTGCATTCATGCCCTGGCACTGGCCCAGCATGATCCTGAAGATTCTTTTTGTCATGGTCAGGATCCATGACCAATGCAGGGGAATATGGATAGCGCCGATCGCGATCATGATCACCCCCGACCAGGTATGGATCACGTCCCAGGTGGTACGGCTGAAGAGAACGACTATTCCATAATAGGGATTGCGGCCTCCCTGATAGCCTCCACTTGGCAGGAATAAAAAGTAAATGCTGGAGAATACGACCGGCAGACCGCTCAGGGCGAGTAGAAGCATTACCAGCCAGTTGTTGCGGGTTGGGGTAGAAACGGGAGATTTATGGCTCATCTTGATGTCCTTATTTGAATTATTGTGAGGTTTTTCGATTTCATCAGGCGCCATCATACAATTATTGTGTAAAGTTTACTTGTACAAAATGTAAAGTTTTTGTGAAGCCGAAGAAAGCCAACTGTTCCAGTCGATGGTCTGGATTGGGGTGGAGTTTCGATTCGTCTATACAGACTTTTCGTCGTGGCACGCTGGGCATCGGGGGTTGGGAAAGAGGAAATTATCGAGGATGATATCCAAAACACTCCCCGGGTTTAGGACCCTTCGAATTTGTGATTGAAAAAGGCGAGTTATAAAGCGAACCCGAGACCAGGCTTGCCTGGTCTCGGGTTCCAAAGGAGAGAACGCCTGGTTTACGTTCCCGTAACAGGCCTATTCCAAGACTCTGACCGTAACGAGTCCATCCACCTTGCCTGCATTTTCCAATAAGTACAACGCGGCGTCATTCCAATCTTTGATGAACTTTGCAGCCTCTTCTGGCGAAGCCGTGCCGGAAGCGAGTTTCCCGGCAGGCTCGGTCAAAACCTTTTCATTGATCGCGGGTTGGACCAGGGCAATATTCCATGAGACTGCTACGCTCTTGCCTGTATCGATCCGGGTGAAAATCCATTCCATTTTTGGCGGGGCAGTGCCAATCGGCTCCTCGGTGTAAAGCATCTTATTCCTGCGGACAGTGAGCGGATTGCCTTTCGCAAAGACCGAACCGGAAAAACCAGTCTTTGGGGCGGCACCAGTGATATAAGCCATTACTTCGCCAAATACGCCGATATTCCATTCGTCTTCGGCGCCCGGCGATTGAATAGTGATTTGCCCGCGAACGGGGACTTCTCCATCCGGATATAGTTGTTCCAGTGCCAGTTTTGTCATGGTCCAGGCAGCCGCCACAACCATGCAGGAATGTCCCGATAACTTCGCTGCTTCCTCATAATAATATGGGATCGGTCCATCAGTTTGCCCAAGCATCTCGATGAGCGGATCGCGCATCATGATAGGCGGAACCTGCTGAATATAAGCGTAGTTCCATTTTGCTCCAGTGGCAGCCTGGGACTGCTCTTTTTCTACGGCAGCCGCTTCTGTCGCGGGCGCGGGAGCACAAGCGGACAGTGCCAATGCAGCGATGACCAATGCCGCAAGGACGAAATACAGCTTCTTCATTTATTTTCTCCTTTTTAAGAACGGGGCAGGTCTGTGGGACAGAAGATGGTTTTCCAGTGTCGCTTAGTTTGTCAGGAGGATCGCAACAAGTGACAAGTCTATTGTTGCATCCCCGGGAACAGTGGGTCTGTCCCCGGGGATGCCCAGGCGGCTAGCCTGAATATTCTTTCAGCAGGCGCTGCTTGAAAACAGGGATGAACAGCATGACGACGATGCTCAAGCCCATCAGCGCGCCGTAAAGGTAATCGTTGGTGGTATGGCGAAAGTAGTGGGTGGCGCCACTCGCGACCACTGTCACCAGGCCGCCGATCAGACCGGCGTACCAGCCGGAGATCTTCTTTTCACCCAACAGGTAGATGGCTGCAATGCACAGCCCCATGCCAACCCACAATGCCAGCCAGCCGAAGTAGGTAATGGCGATCCCTTCGGCAAATAGCGGGCGGGCCGGGTGTCCGAAAAGGATGCGGTAGGCGGCGTGTCCATTGGCGAAATTTTCCGCCGCAGTTACGCCCAACATCAGAAAGACGAGAAAATCCACAGCCTTTTGGGTCAGATCCACCTTCTCGGCGAGGAGAATGGCGAAGTACGGGATCAGTCCGATGGTCATCATGATGACCGCGGGTGGGAAGCCGCCCTCCACGCTGCCGACAAAGTTCATCCACGGCACGATCATGTACGCGCCGCCAATAGATGGTACCGCCAGGCAGAGTAACGCCAGGCCGCGCGTCCAGCGTTCACCGCGATAGAGCGGCAGCGCAATCACCAGCAGGACAATGCCGGCAATGAGCGACAATGTGCTCCAGAACGGGTAGAAGAAACTGACCAGCCAGACAGTGAGCTCCAGAAGCGGCGCCTGGGGGTTGCCCTCTGCCGTGAACTTCTCGATGCGCGCCTGCTGGTATTTGACAATCGGATTGACCATGTCAAACCCAATAAAGGGAACAACCGCAATCATGAGGATCGCGGCGATCACCACAAGGGTGACAACTGCAAGACGTACCTGGCGGGATGTGGAAAGTAGCATAGTTCCTCCTGCGATGTGCTGTGTTCCGAACAACGTTCGGATTGTGATAATATGTGCTTATCGTACGCGTGTTTGCCTGTCCCCGCCTTGACTTTTGTCAAGAATTTGTGACACAAGTCTCCAGTCGCAAAGGATGAATGCAATGTCCGAACTCATCGATCTGTTGAATAACGCTGAAGTGATGGGGAATTTCACGGATGCTCAGAAACAGCGGCTGGCTTCCCTGGCGATCCGGCGTGTTCTGAAAGAGGATGAAGTGCTTTGCTGGCAGGGCGACCTTTGGACGAACGTTTTGTTTATTACATCAGGCAGGCTGCGATCCGTCATTAACTCGTCAGGTGGGAAAAGTTATGTGGTCGGCACCTGGGAGAGAGGGGAGGAGTTCTGGGCGCACACGCTTTTTGACGGGGAGCCGATGCCCTCCACTCTGGAAGCCGCGCAGGAAAGCGTCGTTTATCAATGGAATGGAGAAGACGTTCTTCGGATTTTGCTCGACAATTCGGAGGCTGTGCGGGCCTTGTTGCGGCGGCAGGTCAAACTGATCCGCAAGCGGCGCGAGACGATTTCCGACCTCGCCTTCCAGCCAGTAACAGGCCGACTGGCAAAATTATTACTGGAACAAGTCCCTGCTTCGGAAACCTCTGCGCAACGCGACCTGACCCTTGAACAGATTGCATCCAGGGTGGCTTCTTCTCCCGAAGTCATTTGCCGCACTCTCTACCACCTCCAGCGGGAGGGTTTCCTTCAGGTAACGCGTGCTAGCATCACCCTGCAGGATCGCGCCGCTTTGGAACGTCTGGTGGGGACCGAATCGTAAGAGTGGCTTGTTGTCGCAATTGTACAAAAAGGAGCCGGAGGAATTCCCCTGGCTCACCGTCAGCCGCAGGAGGTGTAGACCCATGAAAATCCTTCCCGATCTTCTCAAAGCGAACCCCGTCTTTGCCTCGTTTGCTCCATCCGAATTGGATGACCTTGTGCGGCTGGCTTCCACCCGTTCTTATCTGAAAGGCGAAAAGGTCATCCTGTATGGCGATGTGTGGCCCTATCTTTTCATGGTCAAAGACGGGGAGATCGAAGCAATGAAGGAATCGGGGGAGGGGCGCATTCTGCGCGTGGCATCCTTCGGCGCGGGCGAACTGTTTTGGGGACTGGCATTCTTCCACGAAGACGTTGCCATGCCCGTCACGCTGGGCGCGCGCGAAGATAGTTCACTCTACCTTTGGGAGCGGCGGGACATTCTTCCCCTGCTGCTCCGCAATGGACAAGCCTCCTGGGAACTCAGCCGCCTGATGGCGGACCGCATGCAGCGCGCCAGTGAAATTTTGGAAGGACTGGCTTTCCAGCCGGTCGCGGGCAGGCTGGCGCGGCTGCTGCTTGACAACTTCGAGACAGCCGGCGACTCAGCCATTTCCCGCAATCTGACACTCGATGAATTGGCGGCGCACATTGGCACCACCCGCGAGATGGTCTGCCGCGCCCTTTACAGTTTTTCGGATAAAAAATTGATCGAGGTCACCCGCACCGAGTTCGTGCTGACCGACCGTGTGGGTCTGGCGCGCCTGGTCGAGCGCGGCTAGCCCAGCGGCAGGTCGCGGCGCAGGAGATCATCTGTTGTTTCCCGCCTGATCATTGACGTTGCGCGTCCCGCTTCCAGCATCAAAACTTCCGGTCGGCGCGCGCCGTTGTAGTTGCTGGACATGCTCAACTGATACGCGCCTGCGACAGGGATGGCGACCAGTTCCCCTTCTTCGACTTTCGGCATTAAAAGATCTTCGATGAGTACATCTCCGGATTCACAGTAGGGCCCGCCGATGGAGACCCTCTCGTTCCTTTCGCGACCGGGACCTGCCACCGTTAAACAGGAATAGCGCGCCCCGTATAGCGCGTGACGCGGGTTGTCTGCCATGCCGCCGTCGACGAGCCACCAGGTCTTGTCTCCGCGCTGCTTCACCGCGCCGACGCGATAGATGGCAACCCCCGCGCGCCCGATCAGGCTGCGGCCCGGCTCGAGATGCAGGTGGGGGAGATCGAGTCCGCGCTGATGGCACCCTTCGATTACTGCTTCGGCAATCCCACGCACATAGCTTTCAATGGAAGGATTTGGTACTTCATCTTCGTGGTATGCCACGCTCCAGCCGCCGCCGGGACAGAAGTGCCATTCGCCGCGGAAACTGATCTCTTTTGCCAGGTCCAGCGCCATGTCGATCGCAGGGATCAATGGCTCGGGGTCGCGGAAGTTCGAGCCCTGGTGGAAATGAATTCCGTTGACTGGCAAATTTACTGATTTGCTCATTTGTACCGCTTGCATGATCTCTTCGCGCGTCATGCCAAATTTGCTGTCATACTGGCCGGTCTGCGTGTGCGAGTGATGGGTGGAGACGGCAACTCCAGGCAGGAGGCGGAACCACAAGCCTGGGAATCGGAGTTCGGGATTCGGGAACAGGTTGTGGATACGTTGAAGCTCCGCGGTGTTATCCACAACAATTGTGCCTGCATATTGCACCGCAGCCTGTAAATCAGAAATTGATTTATTCACACCATGCACGAGGATATTTTGAGGCGGTACTCCGCCCGCGACGGCGATGGCGATCTCGCCTTCACCGGTGCAATCGACAAAGAGGTCGTGAGTCTGTGTCCATTCGGCGATGGCTTTGCAGAGAAACGCTTTCCCCGCGTAGGTGATGTGCGAAGGCGCGGGATAATATTTCCGTAGGGCGGATTGGTAATCCGCCGCGGCCGCCTCCAGGGTGAGGCGGTCATACACATATAACGGAGTCCCGTACCGGTCCGCGAGCGAGCCGAGATCCTGTCCGGCGATGAACAATGCATCCTGCTGAACGCGCGTCGAATCCGGGAAGAGCGCAAGCCGGTCTGAGATGGGTACTGGACTGTTGTGCATGGAACAGGAATTTATTTTGCAGATGTTGAAACTTGACCGCTCATTCCCCAAAAAAGAGATCCCACCATATTTCCCAGTTTGCCGGCGGCGCGGCAGCAGGCGCTGGTCTATCCTCTTCGATCGGTGCAGCCCCTGCCTGACCCACGGGGACAACCGGCAGGTCGCCATCCTGAATGTAATGTCCATCGGTGCGCGCCCACTCCTCCACGGCGGCATCCGAACCTGCATACGCCACCCGGGTTTGCAGGGCGGACTGGGTTTGAATGGCCTGGGTTGCCTGGGTTTGAACAATCTGGTTTTGCCTGTTCAACAGGTTAAGTTCCTCCAGGCGGCGGTTGAACTCGAGCACGATGAAGACCAACCCCAGGATACCGATCATCACCAGCACGCGGCGCAGATTAATGGGGATATTCAGCATGGTCCTATCTTAATCGTTATCGAAATCCCTGACAAGCGGCTATAATCTATTATAGAAATTACAATTGCCAGTCACTTTTGTAAAGCGCGCGGCTGGCACCCTGATGGAGAAGAATATGCCAAAAGTGAAACAAGTCAATCATGTTGCCATCGTCGTGGAGGATATGGACAAAGCCCTCTCTTTTTGGCGCGATGCTTTGGGAATCGAGTTGCATGGATTGCGGGATGTGCCTGCCGAAAAGTCGCAGGTGGCTTTCCTGCCGCTCCCCGGTTCGGAGGTGGAACTGGTTCAGCCAACCACAGAAGATTCAGGGATTGCGAAGTATCTGGCGAAGCGTGGACCGGGGATGCATCATCTCTGCCTCGAAGTGGACGATATCGCCGGAATGCTGTCACACCTGAAATCCAAAGGTGTCCGCCTGATCAATGACGAACCGCGTACCACTGCCGATGGCAAGAAATACGCGTTCATCCACCCCGAAAGCACATCGGGCGTGCTGGTGGAGCTGTACCAGATCTCATAGCATGAAAGAAACAGAGTGAAGCAGATTAAACCCTTAGTGCCGCTTCGTGCCCTTCGTGGTTAAAAAACAAAATGCTCGAGAACATCCAAACCATTCTCCAGGATCACTGCAAACTTAGCCGGGACCACCCGATTGTGGTGGGCGTCTCCGGCGGACCCGACAGCCTGTGCCTGATGAGCGTCCTGCGCAAGACAGGCTATCGAGTCATTGTCGCGCACTTAAATCATAAGCTGCGCCCGGACGCGGATGCGGATGCCAATCTTGTCGAGCAAACTGCGGCGCGGCTGAACCTGGTTTCGGTGATCGAAAACGGGGATGTGCGTGCGTTTGCCGACCAGGAAAAACTGTCCATCGAAGAAGCCGCGCGCCTGGTGCGTTATCGTTTTTTGATGCAGCAGGCACATCGTTTCGACGCTCAGGCGGTTGCTGTGGGTCACACCGCAGATGATCAGGTGGAGACGGTGCTGATGCATTTCATTCGCGGCGCGGGTCTCGCCGGGCTGAAGGGTATGAGCTATCGGACGGTGATCCCGATGTTCGATCCGGAACTCCCGATCGTTCGTCCCTTGCTGGAGACGTGGCGCGAGGAAACCGTTGTCTATTGCGCCGCGAATGGGTTTCGTCCACGCTACGATCCAAGCAATGCCTCCCTGGATTTCTTCCGTAACCGTTTGCGTCACCTGCTGATTCCCGTACTTGAAACCTACAATCCTCGTTTTCGTGAAGCGGTCTGCCGCACAGCCCGTTCACTGGAAAGCGATTATGAGATCCTGGCAAGTGCTTTGGATGATGTCTGGAGGGCTTGCGTTGTGCAGGAAAACGCGGGCTTTATTACCTTCAACGCCGCCCTGCTGACGCAGCAATCGCTCGGACTCCAACGAAACCTGATCCGGCGTGCGATCGAGCGCCTCCACCCCGACGAGTTGAACCTGAACTATGCCGTCCTGGAGCGCGCTTCCACTTTCATTTCCGGCAATCCCGCCCTGGCGCGCATGGACTTGACTGGCGGTGTCCATCTGCTCCGGGAGGAAGCGTTGATCTATGTGGTCACAGACAATGTGACACTTCCGATCGAGCGCTGGCCCCAGATGCCTGACGAGAGCAGTACGATCCCACTGAAAATCCCCTCTCAACTTACTTTATCCGGTGACTGGAAGCTAAACTGTGAACTCTGGAATATCGCCTCGCTGGCATTGGAGCAGGCGCGCGCGAATGATGATCCCTTCCAGGCCTGGGTGGATGCCAGGGGCATCTCTGATGCGCTGGAGTTACGCGTCCGTCAGGAGGGCGATCGCTTCCAGCCGCTGGGTATGGACGGTCATGAAATGAAGCTCTCCGATTTCTTTATCAATGTCAAACTGCCGCAGCGTGCCCGGGATCGCTGGCCCCTGCTTTGTATCGGCGAGAAAGTTGTTTGGGTCCCGGGCTACCGACCCGCGCACCCTTTCCGCTTGACGGAGTCGACGCGCCAGGCGCTTTATTTTTCGATGACTCGCGCGGAGTATAGCGAGGACGAATCGCAGATGATCAAATAATCTTCTTGTTTCGCGAGGAGATTGCTTCGGTCGTGGCGCGAAGAGCGCCCCTCCCTCGCAACGACATCAACCTAACTTCCACTCAGTTGCTTTAACTTGTTGTGCAGCTCCCGCCACTGGATCTTGGAGACCCCCAGCTTTTGGCGGATCTTATCGGGTTCTTCACCGGCGCGGTAATCGTTCAGCGCGCAGGTCCAGCGGCACATATCAAAGGAGAGGTGTTTCGTCAGGCCGGCTTCGTTGCCGATATCTTCGAGCAGATATTCGAGCCGCCGCGGCGACCAGGGAAAGACCTGCTCGGTCGGGTGGTACTGAGCGAGGTACTCGTTGTAGGCGGGAATCCAATCGTCGGGCAGAGTCAGCTTGCGCTCCTTGTAACGATTCGCCGGGCTGGCATAACGGACGAAGATCTGCGGTCCGTTGGGCGTGTCCAGTTCGATGTGCTCGAGTTTGAGTCCCAGCGTCTCGCTCTTTTTGATGCCGGTTGTCAGCAGCAGGTAAACCAGTGCATACGGTCGCGCGTCGGGCTTGCCTCCGCGGCGATGGCGGTCGGCTGCCAGCAGGGCGGCATCATATTCGTCCGGGGTCAGCACGATGGGAAGGGGACTGATCGCCGAACGCTGGGCGACCTTCTCGGCGGGATCGACCAACAGGACCCCATACTGATGCAGCCAGCGGAAGAGGGATTTGGTGGCGGTGATGCGCCGTGCCAGTGTTTTCGGGCTGCACGGGACGTCGCGTTCGTTCTCCATCCATTCGAAGTAGCGGTTGAGATCCTTGGTCGTGACTTTGGCAAGGGTGGTATCTTCAGGCAGGAAACTTGTCAGCAGGCGCACATCCGAAAGGAAGGCTTTGATGGTATTCGGGGAACGGCCCTTATCCGCGAGATACGCTTCCCATGAATGGATGGCGGAGGTCAGGGTGGTTTGCGGGGTCAAATGCGAGGTTAAACGGTTATCAGGCATGACATCTCCTGTTCTTTCTTCTTTCTGCTTCGCATAGTTTAGCGAAAAAGGGAAGAGATGTCAACACCCTGGTTTAGTTGAAGGGAGAGATGTAGTTGCCTTTTCCAATTTGTCAGCGTAAAATGCTAACTAGATTTGTGGTGCCAAGGTTATTTTGGCCAGGAGGCGGATATGACGCAGCAAGCATCACGTTATTCCAAGGCACGAAAGCTTTTCCTCTCCCTGTTTATCCTGTCGACTATTCTTGCTCTTGGTTTATTTTTCCTTCTCAGTTTTGTTACTTTCAGCCCTGGATCAGGTGGGACAGATAGCGACCCGCTCCTAAATAGTGCGCTGGTAGTTACTGTGGGTTCGTGCCTAACCTCAATCGTTACATTTGTGGGATTTGTCTCGACCACAGTCCTTGCATGGCGCAGAGAAGCCGGTGAGAAGAGGGGTAGAGATTTGGAAATAAAGCTTAAGGAAATCGAACTTGATAAGGCGAAGATTGAATTGGAAAAGTTGCGGGCGGAGCAGCAAGGGCAATCTCGCAAAAAGACAAAGTGACATGCAATATCAGAAGGATGTTCTTGCGAACCTCGATTCAGGGTTTCCTAGAGTGTGTATGCAAAATCCTTCTCTTTGCCGCGAAGAACGCGAATTGTCGCGAATTGGTCAAAAAATCCGCGTGAATTCGCGAAATTCGCGGCAGCGGTTTATTCACTACCCGGTGGCGACAAGTAGCAACTTTGATGGATTTGAATTTGCATACAGAACCTAACATGATCTCTGCTCAGCGATGGACTTCGCGAAGTGTCGCGTGGCGACATATCCATGCCAGGAATTGAAATAACAAAGCGCCTCTGAATCTTCAGGGGCGCTTTCCATGTAATACCTGTTTACTCGTTTACCTGTGTACCTTTTTTACACCCCTGCCGCTTTCTGCAATGCGGCGGCTTTATCGGTCCGTTCCCAGGGGAACTCGATGTCGTCGCGGCCGAAGTGGCCATAGGCGGCCGTCTTCTGGTAGATCGGCTTGCGCAGGCCCAGGTCACGGATGATCGCGCCGGGGCGCAGGTCGAAGAACTCGCTGATGAGCGCGGAAATCTTATCGTCCGCGATCCTGGCGGTACCGAAGGTTTCCACGTTGACCGAAAGCGGGTGCGCGATGCCGATGGCATACGCCACCTGCACTTCGACGCGGTCGGCGATGCCCGCCGCGACGATGTTCTTCGCCACGTAGCGCGCCGCATACGCTGCGGAGCGGTCCACCTTTGTGGGGTCCTTGCCGCTGAAGGCGCCGCCGCCGTGACGACCCATGCCGCCATAGGTATCCACGATGATCTTACGCCCGGTCACGCCGGCATCGCCCATGGGACCGCCCACCACGAAACGCCCGGTGGGATTGACAAAAACCTTGAGATCCTTATCCACCAGGCCTTCCGGCAAGGTTGGCATGATGATGTGTTCCGTCACGGCTTCCGTGATTTCGGCGTGAGAAACATCCGGCGCGTGCTGGGTGGAGATCAGAACGGTATCAACGCGTACAGGCTTGCCACAAGAATATTCGATTGTGACCTGGCTCTTCGCGTCGGGACGCAGCCATGCGAGGCTTCCGTTTCGCCGCAGTTCACTCTGCCGGCGGGTCAACTTGTGCGCCAGGTAAATGGGCAGCGGCATCAAAGTGGCTGTTTCATTGCAGGCAAAGCCGAACATCATGCCCTGGTCACCCGCGCCAACATGTTCGATATCCTTGTCGGTCATTTCGCCGCTTTTATCTTCCATGGCATGATCGACGCCCAGGGCGATGTCCGGGCTCTGGCTGGCGATGGCTGACAACACGGCGCAGGTATGTCCGTCGAACCCCTTGTCGCTGTTGTCATAACCGATCTCCAGGACCACCTTGCGCACGAGCTCGTCGAAATTGACAAATGCCTTGGTGGTGATCTCGCCCAGGAGCGCGATGAAACCTGTTTTGGTTGCGGTTTCGCAGGCAACCCGTGACATGGGATCCTGCTCGAGGCAGGCATCCAGCACCGCGTCCGAGATTTGATCGCAGAGCTTGTCGGGATGGCCCTCGCTCACTGATTCAGAACTGAACATCAGCTTCGAAGCCGTCATGAAAGTGTTGCTCATTGTGTGGAGACTCCTTTAGAAATGAAATTGCCCCTTCAGACGAACAGAAAGGGCAATCAGTCTTCAAGTATGAAGCCCTCTCATCTCCCAGAACATCCGTCTGTCGGAATTGGCACCTTTTCAGTGTTCAGCTACCAGTAATCAGTTTTCAGTCTGTTCACGGAATACTGCTGACTGAACGCTGATTACTGCACACTGGCAGGTTGTCGAGGCATCGCAGGGCCGTTCCCTCCGCCTCTCTGGATAAGAGCGCCTTGTGGGGCTATTGGATTGTGTCGGCATAATATCATAGGGCAGAGCGAAAGTCAATTCTACGGAGGAGCAATGACAGTTGATTTTTATCAAGTGAAAAATGTAACCAACTGTGCTTTCCTGCGTCATGTCCATGTGCTTGTCGAAGCACAGAAATCAACTCGAAAGAGGGGGTGTTGGGAGAAGCATCTCATCGTGCTTCTCACCATTTATGCGGAGAGGCTTGCGTTTTTATATGCGCCAGCCTCTTCATTTTTTGCTTTGATGTCGTTGCTTCATCGACGCTTCGATCGCGTAGCACTCAGCGCGAACGACTCGCAACGACATAATCATTCATTCGCTGCGCAGCGAAAACCGATTCGTGGAGAGAAATCCCCGAGGGAGGCCTGTGAGTCTGGGGCTGCGCCCGGAATGGATCCCAGAACCGAGGAACGCTTCGAAACACGGATGTTGATCTCTGCGTCGCCCAGGCTGCCGCCGCGCACCACGCGCTGCAGGCTCGAACTTGTCGCGGGTCCGGTTGGATTCAGCGTCCCGGCGTTTGCGTAACTGGATGTGTAAAAATCGTTGACCCACTCTGCCACATTGCCAGCCATATCCAGAACGCCGAACGGGCTGGCACCCGCGGGATAGGTTCCGACGCGCGAGGTGTCGCCCACCAGCATATTGAAGTTGGCGCGCAAACCATCCGCTTTGTCCTCGCCCCATGGGAAGGTGCGGAAATCGTCGCCGCGTCCGGCGCGCTCCCACTCTGCTTCGCTTGGCAGCCGCCGTCCCGCCCATTCGCAATAGGTTTTTGCCTGGCTCCAGGTCACATAGACCACCGGATAATCGTTGAACTCGGGGCTATTGAAATAGAAATACCGCCTCTGCGATTTGAAACTTTGGGGCGGCTGACACGCTCCCGCATTTACGCAGAGGGCATACATTGCATTTGTCACTTCCAATTGGTCCATCCAGAAGGCAGCGAGGGTGACATCGTGGTCGGGGGTCTCATTCGCGGCGCGGCGCACATCCAGGCCGCCCATGCGGAATGTGCCGGCCGGGATATACACTTGCGGCATGCCGTCCAGCGGGGAGGCGCGTTGATTCAACAGTTCTTCTGTCGGCGTTGGCGCGGCAGTTGGAAGGATTGTTTCAACTGTGGCAGGGGGAATTGCCGTAGGAGGGATACTTGTTGGAATCTGTGTTGGCGCTGCCTGGAGCGCGGGGGCTTTTGCAGGAGCGCAGGCCGTGAGGAGGAATAATGAGACAATGATGAATTTTTTCATGATGAATAATTATATGTCGTTGCGAGCCCGCAGGGCGAAGCAATCTCCCGTCGATGAGAATGGGTCGTCTCAGAGGAGATTGCTTCGGGCTGGGTCTCGACGGGACGTCTCGACCAGCCGCCCTCGCAACGACATCTGCTACGGCGTCGCGCCGACAAAATTCAGCGCGTATAAGGCGTCCTCATAACCCGGGTGGATGGAAAGTGCCTTGCGCCAGTTTTCAACGGCGCCGGTGGTATCACCTTTGCGATAGAGCGCCCAGCCGTGCCAGAGCCAGGTCTCTTCGGACATCTCTGTGCGCTGCAGGGCATACTCTGTCAGAGCCAGAAGATCATCGTTGCGGTGCCCGTGGAAGTTTGCCAGGAATGGGCCGAACTGGTAGCGGAACATCCGCTGCGGCAAGCCGATTTCACGTGCCTTGTCGTAGGCAGCGTTGGCTGAATCCCAGCGCTCGAAATAGACGAGATTGCTGCCCAGGTTGAACCAGGCGAACGCGTCGTTTGGGTCTTTAACGGTGGCGGCTTCCGCGCTGGTTAACGCGTTTTGGCGGTTCACGTCGCGGTCCCAGTTGGAGCCGAGCAGCGCCTGGATTTCGGTCTCCTGATCCGGAAGGTAGACCACCAGGTAGAGATAGTTGAATGGTTTCCATTCCGATACCAGTTGTTCATACGGAATGCTTTTATCCGGTCCACGGTACGGATCCTGGGCGGTGAAGGTTTGGGTCGCATCATCATAGCCGGTCAGGAGCAGATAATGCGCCGCCCAAAGATCGTCGTCGGGCCAGCCGGTGTCGTCGGGATGGAGGGACGTGGTGCCTTCAATGATGACAGGGTAGGCTGCCGCGATCAGGCGTTTGAGCGTGTCGAGATCTCCACCCACGCGGTATTCGATCCGCAGCCAGCCTGCGTAGTTGCGCACCCAGAATGCCATTTCTTCGGGGTTCACGTTGCGGTCACCGTTGACCGGTTTGATCACCTCCGATATGGTCTTCTGATCTCCGGTCCAGCTGAACATGTGCAGCATCATGGAGAGTGCCGCCGGGCCGCAATTGTTTGCCGTTTGTTTTTCATAAGGCGGGGAGCCAAGAGCAGCCTGCGGCGGAGGCGGCGCAAGCGTTGGCGTGGGAGGGATGGGTGTGTCAACAACAATGCTTGTTGGGGTGACCGGCGCGGTCGGGCTGGCAGGGCTGATTGTGCCGGTGGGGTTTGGGATTGCGGTTGGCACTGCGCCAACGGGATCGAGCACATTCCTGACGTAGGTCTTCGCCACCTCATACCGCCACGTCACGCGGTCGTTGATGGCCGGGATCTGCAGGATCAATATTGCCACGCTGAACAGCGCCAGCAGACCGGCAGCAATGAATAAGATGTTTCTTTTCGACATGCAGAAAAGTGTACCAGAGTTGGATGAGTCTAAATTAATTCACTGATGTTACGCAGGCAAGGTACCTTTACCACTGAGAACATAGAGTCCACACACCTGCCCTGGCGGGTGGTGCCAGGGGAGATTTTTAAAGGGTTTTCTCCGTGTTCTCCGTGATGAAACTGCGTAAGGTGAGTTAATTAAAATGCTGACGGGTGCTTCACAAGAAAAGTTTTTTGCCACGGATTGCACGGATTCACACTGATTTGCTAAAAATTCGTGAAAATCCGTGTAATCTGTGGCAGGTATTAAGAACTTCGCAATGCCCAATTTACTGGTGCCCCAGGAGTTTCACGGACGCGGCAATGGATGGATCGGTGTCGAAATAGAACGTATTCCATTCGGCAAAAGCCTGGACGTCGGGGACGATGCCTGTCTCCTCCCAGTTCGAATAGGAGAAGGCCGAGTGGAACGTTTCGGCCGCGATCCAGACCTGTGAACCGTCTTCAAAGTTGAAGCCATGCAGCACTTCCACATTGCCGAGGCTTGTCTCCCCGACGATTTTGGCGCGGCCGGAGTCCTGCATCACCCCTGCGAAGATCTCACCGAAACTGACCGTATCCTCACTGACCATGACGATCAGCGGAACAGTCTGCGAATTCTGGATTTCGTTTGCGTCAATTTCCAGGGTGCGTGAATCAGCGCGGCTGACAAACTCTCCCAATTCGCCCTCGATAAAAAATTCAAGGATGGGATAGGTGACGCTGTTGACGCCGCCGCCGTTCATGCGCAGATCGAGGATCAATCCATCCAGTGGACCGAACTCATCCAGGGCATTCTCAATTTGCTCCGGAATCGCGTGATCGAAAAACGATGGGATGAAAATGTAGCCAATCTTCGAACCATCGGTGGTTGCCACAAGCCGTGCATCGATGGGAACATTGCCCTCCACGGGATAGCGCGTGAGCATGACATCGCGGGGCGCCTCACCGGGCGATTGCACTCTTAGAATGACAGTAGAGCAGCGCGGCCCGCGCAAGCGATCGCTGAAATACGGGTCGATCGGATGGCCGTCGATGAGCAGAATACTATCGTGAGATCGGATGCCTCCGTATTCCGCAGCGGAACCGGGGAAGGTTGCAACCACTGTGAGCTGCCCGGTCCGGAAGTCGGGCTGTCCATACACGCCCACTCCTACGAATTGAACGTCGCCGCTCAGTTCGGCCTCCATTTCGGCAACATCCATCGGCGAGAGGAAGAAGGAGTGTTCATCGCCCAGCTCCAGGATCATCGCGAACATTTGATCATAGAAGGAGCGTGTATCCAGGCCGGCCTTGACCCTGGCTCGGTACATCGCTGCGATCGCGCCCCAATCGTTCCCATTGAAGTCCGGATATATATAGATATCCCGGACGATTTCTTCGAGTTCATCCAGTATGCGCAGCTGCTGTGCCTGCGAAATCTCGCGGATTTCAATATCTGGCGTGACCTGCATCAGCTGGTCCGCCGGAACCGTTGCAAGCGGAGTAGTCGCGCAATCCGGGGGAACGAATGCAGGGACAAATGCAGTCGGCATCGCGGTCGGGGAAACGGTGGCTGTGGCTGTGTCCGTGGCGGTGACGGTCGCAGTCGGCGTGACCGTCGCCGGGGCGGCCATCTGCGTCACAAAGTTGCACGCCAACAGGGAGAACACCAAAAACCCAAAAACAATTCGTTTTATCTTCATAATTTCTTTAATTCCTCGCCATAAATTCAGGCTGCCGTTTGCGGCGGACAAGTTTTCACGCGCTCGAAAAGCTCGCAGAGCGGTTTAAGCTCAGATATCGGCACAGCCAGGTTTTTTACGTGGGTCTGATCGTACTGGAAGACCCGCGCGCCAGCCTGGATGAAATTTGCCCGGCGGCTGAACTCTTCCCGTGGCATGTAACCGGCCAGCAGCATGTCCGTGCCATAGACCCATATGTTACCCCAGTCCAGTGTACTCACCATATGAGTTTCCTTGCGGACGGGACTATGGATCCCGATCCGTGCATTCGGTTTGGATTTGGCGCGCAGGTAGGCGAGGGAAAAGAAGCCGGTCTCGACTTCGAGACGCCTCTGCGGCGGAAGTTCCAGCAGGCAGGATCGCCTCTCGCGCCCCTCGGCCTGGCCGCCGATTTCGAGCGTGATACTCTCCTCAGCCTCTGATTTCAGCACCAGCGCCCCAAGCGGACTCCATTTCGACGGGCGTTTCCACGTTTCCGGCATCACATGGATCAGACAATGCGGCTGTCCGGTTTCGAATACTTTTTGCAGGTCGCTCTGCGCTGCGGTGACCAGGGCGGGAAGAAATGCAAAGAGATAGAGATCACCCGCATGTCCGCCGGCCGCGTGTCCGTCGGAAGCGACCAGCGCAGGCGCTCGCAGCACGACGCGCGGGTCGCGCCGGATCTCCGCGATCTGGTCGCGGTGACTGATGAGAAAGGATTGCAGGTCACATCTTCGCCCCGCAAGTGAAACATCGTAACGATCCGGTTCGGCGAACGGCGCCGCGCTTTTGACCTCGAAAGGAATACCCTGCTCTGAGAGATACCGCCGGAACGCAAGCTCTACCATTGCCCGGGCCACCACGCGCCGCAGATGTTCATACGGCGAGCTGCCCGTCCGATGATAGATATAAGGCAGCGCATGCAGCGCGCAGGCAATCCCGCCTTCGGTGAGGTCGCGGGTGCAGGGCAGATGGAGAAGGTCGGCGGCAGTTAACACAGTATTCAGTAATCAGTGTTCAGTTATTTTGGCGGGTAACAATTCTCTTTGAGCAGGTTCTCCAACGGTACAAATAGTGGGCTGGGGAGTGCGTCCCAGGCGAACCAGCCGATTTCCGCCACTTCCTCTTCAGCTGCGATGATAGCATCCTGCGGCAGTGTTTTGCAATCCATCCAAATGGTGATGTAGTGTTTTCCCTCTTTCTCGAACACATCGTTCGTCACTGCCCGAAAGCGCGCCTCGACCACATCGAGCCCAACTTCTTCCTTTGCCTCGCGCCGCGCGCATTCTTCGGGCGTCTCGCCGAAATCCAGATGCCCGCCTGGGGTTGACCAGGTCCCCTGTCCATGAGGACCCTTGCGCTTCATCAGAAGTACCCGGTCATCTTTGGCAATGATAATTCCGATTCCAACTTGAGGTTGCTGATTCATAATTTTTCCTGCGCTATATGTTTCCAACCCGTTTCCGCACCCCTTTCCAGTGCTCATTCATTCCTGAACTGCAAACAATAGTGATGGAACGTATTGCTTACCCACGCGGACCCAAGTCCGTACGGCGCGAGGCGCTGGTTGTCCTGGACCCAGATCTTTTCATCTTTCAGAGTGTACATCTTGCCAAGCTCGCGCGCAATGTCCCATGCCAGCGGGTAGATCTTCCCGCCCTTCTTGACATTCTTCACGATAATGGTGAGATAGGCTTTCTCGCATAACAAAGGGTTCAGCCCTTTGTAGATATTCACCAGCTTTTCAAGGAACTCCTCATAGTCACGGATGTTGCCCAAATCATTTGGGTCATCCGAATAACGGACGTCCAGCTCGGCAGCGGCGCGGCGCTTCTTTTGAGTCTCTGCGCCTCGGGCATGCAGCATGTCCCAGTAGGGAGGGGAGGTGAGAACATAGTTGATGGTCGGGAATTGGGAATTGGTAAATTGAGAGTTGGTAAGTTGGGCGGCGTCGCCGTTTACGATTTCAGATTTCAGATGTACGACTTGTTCCCCGAGCGCGGCGCGTTCTTCCGCGATGGTCTGCTTTGCAATCTCGGCATATCTGGGATTCAACTCGATGCCATACGAATTGCGGCCTGCGCGCAATGCCGCGACGAGCGTCGAGCCGGTGCCGGCCATCGGGTCGAGAACGGTTTCTCCCTGTTTGGTGAAGAATTCGATGAATTCCTGCGCCAGTGTCTCGGGGAATTTCGCGGGATGGACCAGCACTCCCTGCCTGCGCGGCGGAGGATTGTGGATGAACCACGATTTTTGGAACTTCAACCAGGCTTTCGAATCAAGATTGTTCAGCTTATTGGAGGGCATGAGCTTAATCGTAAATCGTCAATCGTAAATCGTCAATTGCAAAATCAGCAAATCAGCAAATCAGCAAATCAGAAAGTCATCAGGGTAATGGTGTTGCGGTGGGCAGAGTGTAATGCACAGCATAGATTTTCAGCTCTGAAAACGTCACCGTCACCGGTGTATCGCCTGCCGAGCGCACATAGACGCCAAGCGCCCCGCTGGGGAAGGATTTATCTGTCATGCTGAATTGATAGCGCCCGTTGAGGAAGAGTCTCATCTCGCTCCCCACAGCCCAGATTCCGATCCGAACTTCGCCCGGCGCGCCCGGCGCATCGCCGCTTGCGACCGGTTCGTAGATTGGCAGCTTGGTCCCGCCATTGACCCGTTCCGCGCGGACCTGACGATCGCAGGTGAGTACAAACCGGTAAAAATAGCTGCCGACAGCGCGCACGATGACCCCGTAATTATCCTCTCCGCGGCACAGGCTGGGATGCGCCGTGATCTCCGCGTAGAAATCGCTCAGCGGCAACTCACGGCGTATGCTTGACAAATAATAGCCCGGCTGGACAGCCAGCGTCAGGCGGTTGCGGCTGATGGCAGCACTGCCGTTGTCTGAGGCGGCAGTATCCCAGAGACCGTCGTCGGAGAAATCATCGCTGAGGGTCAGCTTGCCAATGCCGGGACTCATCTCAGGCGTCGCGGTGTAGGTGGGAATCGCTAACAGTGTAGGAGTCGCCGAGGCGGGGAACCAGACCACGGTCGGAGTCTGAGTCGCCGCCTCGGCTGGCGGTAGGGTCGCGGTTGGCAGAGTCGCATTCAGGGGCAGGCAGGCGACAAGGAGAAGAAGTCCAGACAAAAGGAGGAGGTGAAATCGTTTCATGAAATAGTGGTGACAATCTTCACGGAGATTTTTGGCAAGCTGTTGTAAAATTACCTTCCAAACATTCTACCGCTGCAAATGCTGATCCCGAGACCGGATTGTACCTGATGAAGCATACGAATCGGATGATCATTTGTAGCACCCCAGGAGAATCTATGACCGAAAGGCTGGTGCTCGTGACGGGTGCATGTGGTGAGATAGGTCAGGCTCTGGTGCAGGGTTTGGCAAAGCAGGGCGGCTATCGTATCATCACGGCAGATCTTTCACCCCTGCCGGACAGCATCAAAGCAATCGCCTTGGAGCACGCCCAGGGGGATCTGGTTTATAAGATCAAGACATTTTACGACTACGATTTTGACATCATCTTTCACCTGGCAGCTTCCCTTTCCTCGAAGGCGGAAGTGTCGAGTGAGGACGCGCATCGCATCAATGTGGAAGGGACGATGCAATTGTTGATGCTGGCAGCTTATCGCTCGGAGAAGTATCACAAGTCCGTTAAGTTTATGTTTCCCAGTTCGATTGCCGCCTATGGGATGCCTGATCTGAACGTGAAAAAGTCGGCGGGCTGTGTGAAGGAGGACGAATACAATCTGCCGCACACCATGTATGGATGCAACAAACTGTACTGTGAAAAACTGGGAATCTATTACAGCAAATACTACGGCCAAAAACATCTGGATGAACAGCCGCCGTACATGCTGGACTTTCGCGCCATCCGGTTCCCGGGCTTGATCTCGGCCTTTACGCTTCCCAGCGGCGGGACGAGTGATTACGGACCCGAGATGCTGCATGCCGCCGCGCAGGGGAAACCTTATGCCTGTTTCGTGCGCGAAGATACAAAGATTTCCTTCATGGCGATGCCCGACGCGATCAAGTCCCTGTTGATGCTGCTGGATGTGCCGCGCGAAAAATTGAATCACCAGGTTTATAACGCGGCTGCTTTCGCCCTGACAGCCGGGGAATTCCGGAGGCGCGCCCTGAAGGCTTTCCCCGGCGCGCAGATCACGTTCGAGCCGAATCTCCGCCGCCAGGGCATTGTCGATTCCTGGCCCGAGGACGTGGATGACTCGCTGGCACGTGCGGATTGGGGCTGGCAGCCGGACTACGATGCCGACGCGTTCTTCGATGATTACTTTTTGCCGGAGATCCGAAAGAGATATGGAAAGTAGGGGAGAGTAAAATGTAAACAAGTAGACAAGTAAACAAGTGATACCTGTGTACCTGTTTACTTATCTGCATTTAACCCTGATATAATTCTTCGCCGATGAAAACTCGATTACCGTTTCTTCTTTGCCTGATTGTTTTTATCCTGATGCTTTTGGGTATTGCCCTCCCACTGCGGGGCGCGGGCGCCCAGGGATTTATCACTGCCACGCCGGGACCCGATGGCCGCATCCTGTACACGGTGGTCGCGGGGGATAACTGTGGGCAGGTTGCTCTGCTGCATGGGATTACAGTGCCGCAATTACGCCAGCTCAATGCCCGCCTGGATCAGGACTGCACCCTGACGGTGGGACAGCAGCTGGTGGTTGGAGTAGCTTCCAATGAGCCAACAGCCGGACCGGCTCCCACGCTTCCCGCTGCCACCATCACTCCGACACCGGTCAGTGGGACCACCGAGGTTTGCATTTTGTTATTCGATGATATGAACGGTGACACGCTGCGCCAGGAGAATGAATTGGGTATCGAAGGCGGCGCGGTCAGCCTCACCAATTTGAACGGTTCCTATTCGCAAACGCAGAATACCGTCTCTGCGGTTGATCCCGATACGAGTGAGCCTGTCCGTACCTGTTTTGTGGATGTCCCGGGTGGGGAGTACAACATCAGCATGGCTGTGCCGGACGCATACAATCCCACAAGATCCGTAAACCATACCCTGACTGTGAAAGCCGGTGACCGGGCTGAGATTGGTTTCAGCGCCCAATCAAAAACAATCACCGTGAGTGAAACCACAGAGACCCAGGGAGGGGGCAAATCCTCGCTGCTGGGCATTGTCGGTATTCTCCTGCTGCTCGGAGGAGTCGGGCTGGGCTATTATGCCTACCGTTCCGGGCAGCCCAAAAGCAAGCTCAAAGATAGCCCATTGATGAAGAGATGATTTGTAAGGGCGACCATCAGGGTCGCCCTTTCTTTATTTAACCCCTGATGTTACGCAGACAAGGTACCTTCACCACGGACGCTTTGCGCACGGAGTCCACACACCTGCCCTGGCGGGTGGTGCCAGGGGAGATTTTTAAAGGGTTTTCTCCGTGTTCTTCGCGAAGC
>JAFGCG010000181.1 GCA_016932715.1 Anaerolineales bacterium | reverse complement strand
CACCAGCATATCGAACACGCTCATCGCAATGTCCATCACATACCAGCCGTAGGCGCAATCGTCGAAATCGAAGACGGTGATGGTGTTTGTGTCCACATCCACGAAGAAATTGCCTCCGTGCAAGTCGGCGTGGATCATCCCGTAGCTGTCCCGGTCCTTGGGCAGCGTCTGCACATACTCGAAGAGGCGCACTTGCTTCGCTGCGATGATGGCCTCGGACGGCGGGAATTGTTCCGGGGGATGGAAGCAATTGGCGGCGGCGTTCCACTCGGGGCGTTTTAGATCGGTGTTGGGCGGGACGTAGGCTTTGGCAAGCGCGTGCATTTTGCCGGCGGCCTGCCCCAGGCGCGCGAAGAGGGCGTCGTTCCACTGGTCGAAGGTGAGTTCCTCAGCCCGGATGCCCGGCGCTCGCTCGAAGGCCACAACAATGTAAGTCTGACCGTCATGCTCAATGGGCTCGATCAGATTGCCGTTTTGCGAGGGCACGGGCGCGGCAACCGATGCGCCACCTGCCGCGAGAAAGTGCATCCACGGCAGGATGGCGCGCATCGCCGGCAGATCTATTTCTTCATTGGGCGGCGTAATCCTGAGCACGCAATCCTTACCATCCCGAGTGAAACTGCAGACGTACGTGACATGCCCGCCGACCATCGGCGTGAGATCGACAGCCGTGATGCCGTAGCGCCGCGCAGCCTCGTCAATAAAAGGTGGTGTGGTGATCATCTGCACATGTTACCGCCTGGTCTCGATTTCTTCCAACTCGTGCGTCTTGGTCTCGTAGGGGTTGGCGAAGCGGATGATGATGATCGGCAGCAGGATAACGACAGCCGCGGCCACCCAGAACCATTCCATCGTGGGGAAAGCATCCAGGAGGATGGCCACCAAAGCCGGCCCTACCACGTAAGAGATGCGCGCCACGGTCGTTGTCCAGCCTATACAGGCGCCGCGCCGCTCGGTGGGAAAAACCTCAGGCACATAGACGACGATCCACGTGTAAGTGAACGAGGTGAAGAAACCGGTAATAGCGACTGCCACGGGCAGGACCCAGCCGCGGCCAAAACCGAGGACAACGAGGATGATTGCCAGACCAACGCACCCACCGATAAAGGCCGGCGTCCGTCCGATGCGATCCATAATCGCGCCGGCGCTCACCCCACCGATGATCGCCATCACCAGTGAAGCCAGCAGCACCATCGACCACTGTCCCAGGGTGTAGCCGTGCAGGTTCATGAAGTAATATCCAGCCTGGAAATAGAAAAACTGGTAAACCAGCCAGCACAACCAGATGGAGGCCGCGATGGCGATGTAACGTATATCGTGTCGGTTGATGACGCCCACGCCAAACAGGTGGTTCTTGCGCGCTCCCGCACGGCGTTCGGCTTTGACGACGTTATAACGCCCGGTCTCACGCATGAAAAACCACATCACGATCACCGGGATCATCAGCACGAACATCACGCCGTACATCCATTTCCAGCTTAGGCCCATCACGTCCATCAAAAGTGGGGGCAGGAGGGCCTGCAACGGGATCAAACCAATGATATAGACAACCGCCACGTATTTCGCGCGTTTGTCGGCGGGTGACTCTTCGCTCACCGGGATGGACCACATATTGGAGACCGTCGTGAATACCGCAATCGTGTAGAACACCATAAAGAGATGCAGGGTAGGGGTGAAGAGCACGATGCCGAGCGATGATAGCCCCATCAGCAAAATCAACACAAGGATGGACGACTTACGCCCGATGATGTCATTCAAGCCGTTGAGTAAAAAGATAAGGAACGTGGAGGCCAGATAAAGCGCCTCAAGCCGGGAAAAGTCTGACACAGAGATACCATATGCTTCGATAATGTATGGAATCGCCGTCGTCTTGATCGTCGAAATGTATTGATCCATCACGGCGACCAGTCCCATAAAGATAATGAGATAAACGAGATAATTTCTGCTGCGTGTGCGTAATTTGAAGCTGGGTATTGCGTCGGTTGTTGCCGCCATCATTTTCCTCCCTTTACAGTTTGTAATATGAGCACTATCATATAGCCTTGACGTTACGCCTGGGGCATTGTAACATAGTTCCGTGAGGCGGCTAGAAACCTGATCAGGAGGTAGTGAGTGATGAGCATCAAAACTGCGCGAGCGGAGGGGTTGCCCTTTACCGACATTCACGTTCGTCCGATGCTTGCCGAGGAGAAGAAGGTGACGGCGGCTGTGATGCGCCGTGCTTTCTCGCCGCTCCAACAACTGTTTTTCTCGTGGAAGGGGCGCACCCTCGTCGCCGAGCGCGAGGGGCAGATATTAGGCGCGACGGTGCTGAACACATTCCCGCTCTCCGGCGGCCGCAAGGGCGGCATCGTGCTATGGATTTTCACCGATCCCGCCGTACAGGGACAAGGCGCAGGCCAGGCGCTCGCGGAGGCTGCGATTGCGGTCTTCGATGCGGAAGGCTGTACGGACACGTTCGCCTGCGTCGAGGGCTACAACACCAGCTCGAGCAAACTCTGGGCGACGCGCGGCTTCGGCATCCTCTCGCCCGGCGCGCAGTTCCGCCGTTACGGTCTGGGGGTGCTGCCGATGTGGTGGAATACGTTCCACTTCATCGACCTGGGCCACTTCCTGTGGACGCGCCCGCCTGCCGACCAGTCGGACAGTCCCGCGCTGCAATGGTGGGGAACCCTGGCCATGAACGCCATCCTCATTTGGCTCGCCCTGTGGCAGCACCGCGGTTTTCGAGAATTCCACCCGCTTTATCTGCTCATGGTACCGTTGTGGCTGCTGCTCTTCCTCGGGGCGCGGACGCTGGCGATGCTGGCGCTCGCCAAACCACAGGGCATAGCGCTACGTTATCGCGCATGGGAATCAGGCTTCCCGCTTGGCATCGTGATCGCCTTGGCATTTGGAGGGCTTTATCCAAGTCCAGGCAGTTTCTACCCTACGACCGAGGGCTGGCGCTATCGCGAGTGGCTGCCCAAACTCGGCCCGGTCGCCCTGGCGGGCCTTCTGCCGGGCTTGATCCTGAGTTGGGGGCTGTGGGCGCTCAGCCGTTTCGGCAACCTGGGAGCCGGAGTCCAGATGTGGTGCAACATTGGGATGATGATCGGCGTATCATTCAGTATATTCGACGCGTTTCTCGCTTTTTTCCCATTTGTCAGCTTCAACGCCCGGCGGGTATGGGACTGGAAGTTCTGGATATGGGGGCTGCTTGCCTTGGTGACGTTGGCACTGGCAGTGATATAGAGGCATCTGAATCTCTATCGATTTAGCAAGTGACGATTTTGCAGGAGATCCGATGAATCAACAACTCGGGACACGGCAAAGAATTCGTAAGGCACTAATTATCATCTCGCTCTTGCTTTTCCCTGTCACCATGAACTATTTCTCCCCGTACGTCATCATCGATAGCGCATCTCAGGGCATCGTCAACGCCAGCCTGATCATGTTCGGGCTGCAATTCCTTTTGGCGTTGTTCCTGGGACGGCTGTGGTGTGGCTGGGTCTGTCCGGCTGGCGGCTTGGCCGAGATATGCTTTCCGATCAACAACAAGCCTGT
>JAFGCG010000180.1 GCA_016932715.1 Anaerolineales bacterium | reverse complement strand
TCGTTGAATTTACATCAAAACCAAGGCACATTTTGCTTAAAGAGCGACTGAAGTCGCTACTACAAACTGAATCTGTGATTTACTGAATTTACCAATTACCAACCACCGATTTACCAGCTGCCAATCACCAATCCTTGCCCTGTCTCATCTTCTTGATCTCCCCTTTCCTTTTCTTCTCCTGCAATCTCTGCTCTTTGGCCGCCTGCGTCGGTTTCGTTTTCTTACGTGCTTTTGGCTTGACGAGCGATCTGCGAATCAATTCTGCAAACCTTTGGATTGCATCCTCCCGGTTTTGTTCCTGGGTACGGAAACGTTTGGCTTCGATCAACAATATGCCTTCACTGGTGAGGCGTTTGCCTGCCAGATGCCGCAAGCGCTCTTTGACCGGCTCTGGCAGCGAGGAAGCGCGCACGTCGAAGCGCAGCTGCGCCGCCGTCGCCACCTTGTTGACGTTTTGTCCGCCGGGTCCCGAGGCGCGCATGAAGTCGATCTGCAGCTCGCCTTCGTCGATTTGAAGGGCAGGAGTAATTTCGATCATCAATGAAAGTATACCCTCGGACCCCCTCCGTCCCGCGAGGCGGGACACCTCCCCCAAATACGACTATCAAAACTTGGTACGCATCCAAAATTTTGGTGTCGTATTTGGGGGCACCCCTTCGGGTGTGCTTCGCGAAGGCCGGGTGGGGGCAGGCTAAAACATCAGGGCGTTGATCTTGTCGATCATCTCGCGAACAGGCCGCAGGTCTGCTTCTGCGAGGCGGTTGAGCGGAGTATCCACCAGGTTATGCATGTCGGTCAGGGAAGGCTTGTCTGTCTCGATGTAGATCAAACCGGTGGCGAGCCAGTTGTTTGCCTGTGCTTCTGCCAGGACGCGGATGGCTTCGAAGCGGTCGGTGGGGTTGTAGTCTTTCTCGAGGTTTTTCAGGACAATGACCGAGCCATCGTGCATGTCCACTTCACGGACTTCGCCTGCCTTCAACTCCTCTTCGAGGATGATCTCGCTGCGCGGTGCAATGTAACTGATGTCGTGCAGGGGCTCTTCATGATCCTTGCCCCAGCTGTAGGAATGATAGGCATTGTCCTGGTTGTTGAACGTGACACACGGGCTGATGATATCCAGCACCGCGATGCCTTTGTGCGCCATGGCAGCCTTGAGTATTTCCTTGACCTGCTTGGGATTGCCGGCGAACGAGCGGGCGATGAACGTCGCATTCGAGGCAAGCGCTTCCATGCAGATATCCACAGGCATATACTGATTGGACCCCTGGTGCTTGAGGGAAAGACCCTTCTCGGCGGTCGCAGAGAACTGGCCCTTGGTCAGGCCGTAGACGCCATTGTTCTCCACGATATACACCATGTTCACGTTGCGTCGGATCACATGTTTAAACTGGCCCATGCCAATGCTGGCGGTGTCTCCATCGCCGGACACGCCGAGGCCCTTGAGGGTATGGTCGCCAAAGAGGGCGCCCGTTGCGAGGGAGGGCATGCGCCCGTGCAAACCGTTGAAACCGAACGCACGGCTCAAAAAATAGGTTGGGCTTTTGCTCGAACAGCCGATGCCGCTGAATTTGACGACATTCTCGGGCACAATGTTCATCTCGTACATGGCGCTGATGATCTGGTTCGAGATCGAGTTATGTCCGCAGCCCTGGCAGAGCGTGCTGGGGTTGCCGCGGTAATCATTTTTAGCAAGACCGGCAAGATTCACGTTTGCGGGTGTGCCAGCCATGGGGAGTGGTTGGGTCATAAGGGTTTGCTCCTTTTGCTCTTTTACTTCGTAGCGGAGGTCTTCCTGACGGACTTCATCGTCTTCATTTTTGCACCGGATACCTTCTTTGCCGCTTTTTTCGCGGGTGTGGTCCCGGCTGCCGCTGGTCCGGCTTTGGATTTTGCCTTGCCATTTGATTTTGCAGGTGAGGTGTACTTTGCCAGGATGCCTGCACGCACCCACTTGGCAGCGGCTGGCAGGCCATCCCCGTGGGCAACGGATTTGAAGTTCCCGGCTTTTTCGGGATATTCCGCGCTCAGGATCTGTTTCATTTGCCCATCGCGGTTCATCTCGACAACGAAGATCTGATCATAGTTGTCGATGAAATCGGTCACTTCCTGGGTAAAGGGAATGGCGCGCACACGCAGGAAGTCAGCCTGGATGCCGTCTTCTGCGTCAAGCTGATGGACTGCCTCGAGGATGGCTGCCTCCGTGGAGCCAAACCCAATCACACCGACCTTTGCATCCGGCCGGGTGTATAAAACGGGCGCAGGCACGTACTTGCGGGCGGTTTCATGCTTCTTCTTGAGGCGCGCCATGTTCTTTAACCACATGGCGGAATCTTCCGTGTAGCGGGCGTTCTCATCGTGACCGGTGCCGCGCGTAAAGTAGGCGCTCATGGGGTGTTTGTTGCCGGGGACGGTGCGATAGGTAACGCCGTCACCATCCTTATCCAGGTAGCGGCCCCAGTTGCCTTTGAGCTCTTCCAGGTCCTTTTCCCAGAGCACTTTGCCGCGCTGCATGGGTGTGTTTGGATATTCGAACGGCTTGCTCATCCACTGGTTCATGCCCATGTCGAGATCGCTCAACACGAAGACCGGTGTTTGCACTTGTTCGGCAACGTCGAACGCGCGCCAGCCGAACTCGAAACATTCATCGACGCCGCCGGGCAGCAGGATGACCGATTCGGAATCGCCATGACCGATAAAGTTGGCAAATGTCAGATCGCCCTGAGAGGTCCGCGTGGGCAGGCCGGTGCTGGGTCCGATGCGCTGCACGTCCCAGATCACGACGGGAACTTCGGCATAGTAGGCCAGGCCTGCGTATTCCGACATCAGGCTCAAGCCTGGCCCGGAGGTGGACGTCATGGCGCGCAGCCCGCTCCAGCCTGCGCCGATCGCCATCCCGATTGCAGCGAGTTCATCTTCCGCCTGAACGACAGCGTAGGTGTGTTTGCCATCTGCGCGCGGACGCAGCGTGGGCAGGTATTCGTTCAGCGCCTCCGCCAGGGAGGAGGCCGGCGTGATCGGATACCAGGCGGCAAACTGCAGTCCGCCAAAGATGGACCCGAGCGCGGCGGACGTATTGCCGTCAGCCATGATCAAACCTTCGGTCTTGTTCAGCGGCTCCAGGTAGAACGGATCCTGCTTCTCCAGGTTCGTCTTGGCCCACTCCGCCGCGGCTTTGATCGTATTGAAGTTCATATCGATCGGCTTTTGCTTGCCCTTGAAATGGAAAACCAACGCCGCATGGATTGTTTCCAGATCGATCCCGATCATCTGCGCCAGCGCGCCGACGTAGACCATGTTGCCGACCAGGTCACGGAAATCGCTTGGGATATTTGGATCCCCGCGCACGATCTGCTTGACGGGCATGGGATAGACGGCGATATCTGCGCGCGTGATGGGCTGCTTGATATCGTCGGCATAGTAAAAGGCTCCGCCGGGCGCGACCGATGCCAGGTCCCGCGCGAACGAGTCGGGGTTCATTGCAATGACGATCTCCTGCTCTTCGCTGCGGGCGACGAAACCATCCTTATTCGCGCGGATCGAATACCACGTCGGCAGACCCTGAATGTTGGAAGGGAAGAGGTTCTTGCCCGAGACAGGGATGCCCATCTTGAAGATGGCGCGCAGGATGGTGTTGTTGGCGGTGGAACTGCCTGAGCCGTTCTTCGTGCCAACGATGATCGAAAAATCATTGACTACTTTTTCCATGAGACTCCTCATTGTTATGGAGTCCGTCAGCTCGCTGACGCATAAATGGAGCAAGCTCCATGACTCCAAAATTTATGGTCTTTGGTAGAGCAGGTCGGTATGTTCGACGAGCGCCTGATAGCCGGCCTCGAAATCGCCGTTACAAATGGCTTCCACCATTTTCTGATGGTACTGCCAGACTTCATCCAGGTATTCATAGCCGCCCGCAAAGACGTTCAAGCCGACCGCCTCATACGCTTCCCAATATGCCTCCAGAATGCCGGTGACGAAGGGATTCTCCAGGCGGCTGTAGATCTTCAAATGCAGGTTGCGATGTTCTTCGTGAGGCACCTGGATCGGAACATGGTGCAGTCTTTCCCAGGCGCGTGTGATCAGGCTCTGGAGTTCCTGTTTGTCTTCACTCGTCAGCTTCCGCACGGCTTCATGCCAGAACGCGGATTCGACGTGGTTCCGCAATTCGGAATATTTGAGGAAATGCTCGTCGTCGAGCGCGAGTGCATAGCCAAGACTCTGCCGGATGGCGGGTGTGAATGAATAATCCCGCCGCCTCGTCCCCAGCCGCGGCTTGACCTCCACCAGCCCAAGCGCGCGCGCCACTTCCAGTTGTTCGCGCAGGGATGCCAGGCTGACGCCCAGTTCGGTGCTCAACTTCTTGAGAGAGGGGATACCATTTTCCACTTCCTCATGGGTAGCGAGGTAACGGAGAAATTCAGAAAGGTCGGGGGAAATTCGTTCTCTCAGCATGGTAGCTCTGATTAATCAGATTAATAGGAGTATATAGGTTTTTTTGGTACAAGTCAAGGCAAGATGGTCATATTTGCGATAGGTCAAGTGTCAGGTATTTACATTTCCAGTCCCTTTTTGCCGCGGATTGACACAGATTTCCACTGATCGTTAAAACATTTCTCTGTGCGAATCCGTGAAATCTGTGGCTGAGAACTGATTATCCAAGCTTCTGCCCGAACCTCAATACTTATCTATTGAAACTGGTTTTCCAGGCTGTACAATAGTCCCAGTCATGTCAGTAACTCACGTTAGGCAGGAAACAGGAAATTCGAACCGCGAAGGAACGAAGCTCGCGAAGAAAAAGACGCTCTGTGCGTCCCGGAGCCTGCCCTGAGCGTAGTCGAAGGGCGTCTTCGCGGTGAAAAACAGGGGTAGTGCGTAACATCAGTCAGCAATAGAAATATGGAGGCAGGACGGCGCCTCAATCGCTTCCCCTGCGAAGCAAGGCGCAGCGCGCGGTTGCCCCCTGAGCAGCATTATTCTGACTTGGGGGTGCTTTCCATCCGCACCTGGATCTCGTCCAGCAGCCGCTGGAGTTCATCCCTTTCATTGATCGCCGCCTGAAGGGAAGCCTTGAAGGTCTGTTTCTCCGCTTCCGGAAGTGTTTCCAGGAGGTGCTCATCACGCGTGATCTGTGTGATCTTCTGGCTCAGTTTCTTTTCGAGCCGCTGGCGATACCCCTCATAGAATTCTGCTTCACTGATCAGCGTGGGCGCCGCGGGAGGACTCTGTGTGATGAGTTCTGCAACGGTGTCCAGAAACTTCTCGAAATTCACCGGTTTCTCGATGAAACGGGTGACGCCAATGTTCAGGGCGAAGGCTTTGTCTTCCAGCGCAACGTAGGTGGCGGTGAGAAAGATGACCGGGATATCGCGGGTCTCCGGGTTGATACGCAGCCGGTGGACGAGTCCGAAGCCGTCCAGCTTGGGCATCATAATGTCGGTGATGACCAGCACGGGGCGTTCGCGCTGAATCGCATCCAGTGCTTCCTGGCCATTGCGAGCTGTGACCGCACGATAGCTTTTGAATTTTAGAGTTTCTTCCAATAATTTCAGGATATCGGGCACATCTTCAACAATTAGCACATAACCCTGTTGCATGTTCATACCTCGATTCGAATATTTTCCCGTCACATTGGCGAATAACCCTGTCGTCGCCCTGGGGTGTGTGGTTGAATCGTATCGTTGGAACGAGTTGCGGTGGACTTTGCGTGGGGTGCTGCCTGCTTATTTTACATCCAAAGGGCGGGGAATCTCTTTCAAAATAATTTCAATGTCATGCTTTTTTTGCCCCTCCCGGAGGGGGCATCTAAAAGGCAGTTTGCTAAAATTCAGGTTGCGGACCGGTCCCACGGGCCCATGCTTTCGTCGTACGCTCGAAAGTCCCTTTTCGTCTCTTTGGCGCGATACAGCGCCACGTCCGCGTAATGCAGCAGGGTTTCCTGTTTCTCGCTGTGGAGCGGGAACAGGCTGTACCCCAGGCTGACAGTGATTTTTATCTCCTGACCCTGCACCTGCACAGGCTTGAGCATGGCTCTCAGTATTTTTTGTGCCATGTGTTCAGCCGCCTCGCTGCCCGGCAGGTCCTCCAGGATGCAGGTGAATTCATCCCCGCCCCAGCGGGCAACCGTGTCGCTTTCACGGATCTCGGCTCGCAGCCGCCCACCGATCTCTCGCAGCACCTCATCGCCACCGAGGTGACCGAGCCGGTCGTTGATACTCTTGAAATCATCCACATCCATGAGGATGACCTGGACGATGCTCTTCCGGTCGCTGTAATTGTTCCGCTGGGCTTTTTCGAGGGTATGTGTCAGGCGGGTCTCGAACAGCAACCGGTTGGGCAGGCCGGTGAGTTGATCGCGGGTGGCAATCTCCTGGAGCAGTTTGTGACTGCTTTCCAGCTCGAGCTCACGTTTCTTCATACCGTGGAACAACAGGTCGAACGGCTGGTTCAAGCCGGTCTCGATCACGGATTTGTAAATGTAGTAAATGGCAAGGATCTTGAAGATATGTCCCAGGAAATTGGACAGTCCATAGACGTCAACGTAAAAGGTAAACGTCAATTCTGCCGCGATCGTGAAAACAAGGGAGAGCCGGATCAGGGCGTGGACCCGGGAGTTGAACACATCAGCCTCTCTGCCCAGCCGCACGGCAGCCGCGGCAAAGATCAGGGAGATGATATATTCGCTGACCTTCTTGAAGGGCGTCAGTCCATTCACATAACAATCGGGGAACACACCTGCGGCGATGGCAGCCAGCAGCAGGATCGTGACAATTGACATGACTCCCAGGAGCAGGCGGTGATCGAGCTTCCGTCTGATCAACAACACCGCCGCGAGGAACGAGAGGCTCTGCAAATAACGGGCGGCGATCCAGAGTTGGGTCGGCAGATTGGCATCCTCCCCAGGCAGGACGCCCATGCCTTTGTATGTAAGCGTGTGGAAGAGGTCGATTAACCCGGCAAAGAGATAGGAGGCGCCGATAAAGAACAGGAAATCGGTTTCCGTGAACCGCCGCGTATTCGATGCCAGCATAAAGACCGCCACTGCCACGGCGATACTGAACAGCTCCGCCAGGCTGTGGAAGAGCAGGTAGTTATACAGGCTGACCAGATACAGCAGGCTGGTGAAGATCAGCCACGGCACGATGACCCCCAGGAGAGTGACAGCGGTTTGCAGCAGACGGCGCTGCGCTTGGTTCAAACCGGACATTTGAGGTCCATGCTCCTCCTGGTTTTCTTCCCTTAAGACCTGTGAGGTCTATGTCACCGGCTACGTCCCGCACTCTTTCTCCGATGAACAGGGAATCAGCCAATAATTCTGGTCGTCGCCCTCGGCGGTCCAACCGACCTGGTCAGTTTCCAGCGGGCTCACTTTCCACCAGAACCCGCCATCGACACATTTGGGTCCATCCAGGATCTTCATGGCCTGACCCGGCTGGATCTCGCCGAGGAGAGTATTTGCCTGGCCCGCTTCGCTTCGCAGGTTATTGGGCAGGGGCGGGTCGGGGTTGACGTAGGCGTATGCCTCGACGCGCAGGCGGCTGGGAAGAGCGTTCCCGCAGGTGACGGCCGTCGCAGTGGAGCCCTGTGTGACCGTGGCTGTTTTCACCGGCTGGGATTCGGCTGGGGACGGCGTGACACTCGACCGCGAGGTCGCGATACCAGCAGCGGTCGCGGTAGAGGTCGCAGGTGCGGGCGGAGGCTCGGTCGTGGCGATGCCGGTGGGGGTCGGCGGCGGCGCAGAGGGCAGCGGAGTCATGACCGTGTTCGCCGAGCGGGTGCAGGCGGGGAGCGTCAGAACGAGCAGCACTGCTGCTGCGGCTTGAATCCAATGGTAGCGCTGAGGGTGCATAACAAGCCTCTTTTCCGAATCGGCGTTGAAATCGTAGTCGGACATCATTATATTCCATTGCCCCACCCCATCCCTCCCCAAATGCGACAGCCAAACTATGAATGTGCATGAAAAACCTCATTGTCGTATTTGGGGACTGTGTAGCGGTCACGAAGTGACGGGTAGGGCGTGGGACCGGGCAAATTACTGCAATCGAGTTGTTGTACTCAACGGACGCACTCCTGTTTATACTCGTGGACAATGAACGCGACCAGCATCGAGGACAAGATTCTGCTCCTGCGCCTCGCCTTCAAGGGGCTGGAAGATGACGAGTTGGCGGAACTGGCCGGCTTGACGGAAATGAAGACCTATCCGGCGTGCCATGTGTTGTGCCAGGAGGGCGCCTATGAGGATGTGCTCTACATTGTCGCGGACGGCGAGATCGTTATTTCCCAGAAGGTAATGGAAGGGGAGGAGGAGCGAGTGCTGCGCGTGGGCGGCAGAGGCGATGTGGTGGGTGAGATGGCGCTGATCCAGAACGCGCCACGTGCCGCCTCGGTGCGTACCACGACCATCTGCACAGTGCTGGAAGTCGAAAAACAGGATTTCGAGGTCATCCTCAGCCGCAGCCCGCGCCTGGCCATCGATATCATCCGCATCACCCTGGACCGCATTCGCTCCAACGACCAGAGGATGATCCGGGATTTGCTGAAGACCAACAAGGTCCTGCGTCAGCTCGACCGCAACAAACTCGAGTTCATCCAGATCGCCGCGCACGAACTCCGCACGCCGCTGACCGTCCTGAATGGTTATATCAAAGTGATGCGCTCCTTCCCCGAGACGCAGACCAATCCCGTGCTCGGCGAAGTGAGCGATGGCATCCTCAAGGGCGCGGAACGCATCCACGAGGTGGTCAACATGATGCTGGACCTGACGCGCATCGGCAGCGAAGCTCTCGAAGTTGCCTCGGTCCCCGTGCCGCTCAGGCGCATCATCGATGACCTGGCGCGCAGTTTTGACAGGATCACTACACAGCGGAACATTCAGCTCACGGTGCACTATGCCGAAGGCACGCCCATCATCCTGGGTGACCCGGCTTTGATCGACAAGGCGCTCTACCAGTTGATCGTCAATGCCATCAAATATACGCCGGATGGCGGGAAGATCCTGATCACCACGCGCCCGACGATCATCGATCACAATACCCGCGGCGTGGAAATCGCCGTCAAGGATACAGGCATCGGGCTGGACGCCGAGCACCATGACCTGATCTTCGAAAAGTTCTACCAGGTGGGGGATGTGGCGCTGCACTCCTCCGGCAAGACGACCTTCAAGGGCGGCGGACCCGGTCTGGGGCTGGCGCTGGTGCGGGGTGTGGCGCGTGCCCACGGCGGCAGAGTCTGGGTGGAAAGCGCCGGACATGACGAGGTGCATTTCCCCGGCAGCACCTTCTACATGCTGCTGCCCCTGGCTCCCCCCAATCCGACCCCAAAGCTTTGATTGGCATTTAAACCTCCCGTGTCGTATTTGGGGGACACCCTGCGGGTGCGCACGCAGGGTGTCCTGGAGGGGCAACAACTCCGTATTTGATTTCAGACATTTAAGTCTCCTCAGGATACTTCCAGTCCGTTTTGCAGCACAAAATCCACCCGCATCCACGCACCGGATATGGATGTCTGGGATGTTTCATTCAATCCCAGGTTTTGCGCGAGCGGATGGCTGGCTAAGGCTGCGATGCTCAACGTGTACGGTTCAGGGAACAAGCCTCCTTCATGGAATGTTTCGACCTGCAGCGGTGCTTCGATGTGTCTCTGGTAACAAGCCTTATGTGTATGTTGCGCGTCACGGAATTGCTTGAGAAAGACCAGTGGAATGTCATCGTTGATGGAACGCGCCGCGAATTCCACCAGGCCGGCACGTATATTCCCGAACAACTTATCCGCCATTTCCCTTTTTATCGTCTCAGGATCGCTGGATCGAGTTGGATCGGCGGAGGAAGAAGCACTTAATGCAAGCATGTGCTCTTTTTGCGCAATGGAGTCTGCGCCAAATTGTTTGAACCCAAGGACATCTGCTGTGAATTCAGGTTTCTGGATCTGAACGGGTTTTTGGAATTGCGCCGCCAGTTTATTGAAGCCAAATACCTCCCGGCCTGTCGCAATGGCATTGCCTTCATCCACAAGCAGATAAGGGAGAAACCATGCCAGGTGATGCGGCGTATAGCCGCTTTGAGTCTTCTGCATGGCAGTTGTCAACACCCAAAAACTTACTTCGGTTTCGGGAATGAGCCCCACTTGCGAGTCACGCTCATCCCGCGACGAGACGAGCATATCCGCGAAGACCAGCATGATGTTCGAGGTCATTGGGACATATTTATACATGAACGACTCGGAGACGTTCAGGGAACGGTCGCACAGAGTCGTTAGACGTTCGATATCTGCATTGAATAAAAAAGCCGCCAGACGCGCATCCTTTTGCAGGTAGGGTCCGCGGAAAACCGGAAAACCAAGCCCGTTATCTGCATAATCGGGAAGCGTCTCGTCAGGCGTGGGCACAATCCGGTTCCTGACTCCAAGATAGTACGAGAGCACGGAAGCACCGAATACCCCGCCAGCCAGTTTTAGAAACGTCCTGCGCCCCAGAAGATCCTTGCTCATAATTCTCTCCGTGTCGTCCCTGATAAGGGATAGACCGTGTGTCTGCAGAGGCTTCGCTTAAGGGTAGGGGTGAGGGCGCGACTCCTTCGCCGGGGCTAACCCATAGGGTGCTTCGCGAAGCCCCTTGTTCAGTGCAAAAGCCCTTCGGGCTCTCGCAGGGCGGAACTAATCAGTCAAAGAAAACAGCCCTTTGATTATCTCGATTACCGGGCCGCTTGTGCCGAGCAGGCTTAACAAAGGTACCGCCTGGGCGCTGGCAAACCGAAACAGAGTCTTCCAATTGAACGGCCAGGTGGGGATCTGACTGTTTTCGTTATAGACCCTTTTCATAAATTCGATTGTGCGAAGCTGGTCTTCGCCGGCTTGTGGTCCAATTTCATCAGCCTGCGAACGCAGCTCATGAGATAATGCTTCGATTTTCTGGCTTAGACTATCCAGTTCAGCCTGGATTTTACGTGCATGCTCATCCATGCGGAGATGGATTTTATACAGAGGCTGGATGAAGGCGAAAAGCGACAGAATACCCAGGATAACAAGCAGCTGGCGAAACAAACCGCCCCAAAGTGTGATGTAAAGTTCGAGCGAAGGGTCTCTAAAGAAAGTGGTGATGAACCCCCAGACTGCCAAAAAGATCGCAGGGATCAGGATAATAATTGCAATGTTGAACGCCAGATCACCAAGCGGTTTGAGACCGCCGGACTGGTCATGATGGTTGATCTGGATCTTGAGAGGAAATCTCTCTCCTATCGCACCTATAAAATAGGCAATCGTCCCCACCCGCCAGGCAAGCATACCGACTACAAAGCCCAAAACAGGCGCAATGATGCCTGCCTGTCCCCCGAAATAGTAGCTCAGCGTCGCTGGGAAATCGAATGGGAAGCGTTTCGCGACCATCAGGTATCGGAATGGATAGGTGGCGAAGAGGGAGCCGATGGCAAAGATCAATGCCAGTCCTCGTTCGTATTTTGCGTTGAGTGCAGCTTCGAACTGATCGAGGTATTCCAGGAATTTATTGGTCTCAGCATTCCCGGATTGTACGTCGATGAGACCGCGCCTCCAGATGGTTTCGAGCACTCTGGGGAGCCGGTCGAAAAGACTCTGGATGGACAGCAGGATGAACGCAACGGTTAGCACGCCTGTCATTCGGAACGTATCCCGCGAAAAAGCACCGGCGCCTATCAGCCAGTCTGCCAGCACCAGCAGGAGAAGCAGCGCAGGGATCCAGCTGAAGACCGTTTGAATCCTTCTGTTCCTGAGAACACGGAAACCTTTCAGGCGGTCGATAACCTCATTACCGGCGTTTGGAACGGATGGATTTTCTTTGGAATGGGAAGACGCTTTTTTGCTCATGGTTACCTCTGATGTCCGATAGAGTCTCGCTGCCAGATCAATAGTAGCATGGATTGCGCCCCTTCTCCCCGTGGGAGCTCCCTGCGGGGATGATAAGAGCAGGGTGAGGGCGCAACTCCTTCGCCGGGGCTAACCCATAGGGTGCTTCGCGAAGCCCTTTGCTCAGTGCAAAAGCCCTTCGGGCTCCGCTCCCTCTCCCCCCTCGCGCTGAGCGGAGCGAACCGACAGGCGAGCGCAGACGAAGCGGGGAGAGGGTGTCACGTAGTGACGGGTGGGGCAGTGGGGCAACTCACGCCGCACGTTGACCTTCGCCTGCAAGTAATTCATTTTGCAGTTCCCTTGTTTTCCATTGTTGACGCAATCGCGATATGAAAATCATTCCCGCGATCTGTTACTTTGAATTGGATAATCATTCGGTTTACTTTGGGATAGAGCCTGTTTTTACGCTTCATCAGTTCTTTGACGATCGCCGTGAAATCTTCACGGCTTTGTTGGTCGGGCATCAGTTTACGCATATCCGCCAGCATACTTTCCCGTTTCTCGACAGGCAGAATGGTGGCGTTCCAGGCGGCGCAGGCTATTGTCACCAATTTGTGAAATGATTCATAATCCTGAGCCATATCACGGTAAGGTGCAATGATTTTCGAGATGGCGTCTGAAATGCTGATTTCACCTTCAGGATTGATCAGGGTTTTTGTCGAACCTGTTTTCGCCTTCACATCTGCATCAGACCTTTCAGAATGGATGAACCACTGTTTTTCTTTTTCTTCTTCTTGGTGCGAGCCATATTACAACTCTCCTTTGAACGCCTTATCCAAAATGGACGGCATCAGCGCGGATAAAACCAACCCCCTCCCGTCCTTCGCGAAGCACACCCGAAGGGGTGCCCCCCATGGGCGGAGGTGCCGAAGGCGGTGGGGGTCAGCTCCCGCAGCACATGGACCCTGATCATTAAAATTTATTCCTTCACCACAATTTGAAAATCTTTTTCCAAAGTCTGCCCGCTGACCATGGTTCCCTTACACGATACAAAGACTGTGAAAGTGAAAGTCCCTGTTTCCTCTGGCGTACCGCTGATTT
>JAFGCG010000179.1 GCA_016932715.1 Anaerolineales bacterium | reverse complement strand
GCATCGTCCGGGTTGAAGGCTCTCTCGGCGACGAAGCTGGCGTTCAATTCTCGCAGCACGTAGTACAACACGAGCAACAGGGCGAGAGAGCCGGCTATGCTCACAATCCAGCTTGGCAGTGGAACGCTGACCTCGATCACGCCGTCCTCCCCACCGAACAACTGGCTGATCCATGCCCAGAAACGCTCTTGCAACTGTCTCCACCATTCCTCCAGGATAGACGGCTTCTTCTCTACCCATTGGAACTCCGGCGCGCTGAGGATGGTTGCCAGCTTTTCTCCATACTGAGGCTGCCCGGAGTCAGAGGTGGCTGCGCGCCTGGCATCGAGCAGGGTGGTCAGATATGCATCCAGTCGCGTGCGGCTGAAAGGGTCGGCGCGGAGCAGGGCACTGAGGTGGCTGTGATCCACTGGAACCACAGTCCCATCCGGCAGGAGGACGGCATCGATGGCGGCCCAACGATCGGCCAATTGCGTGGTGTCTGTCGGTGTTATGCGCGGATGGATGACCTGCGCATGGGTTTCTGCTAACTCCTGCCAGTACGTATCGATGGGCCACGGCGGTTCAGCCGCTGAAACGGAGGCGGCGACCGTGAATCCGGCAAAGATGCAGCCCAGCAGAAGAAGGAAACGTCTACGCAACGACACTGGCGCTAAAATCCACCTATCAGACCTGTAGCGAGCACGCCGAGTAACCCAAGGACCATCGAGATCGCCATGATGACGCCGACAAAGGCGATGGTCAAAAGGAAAAAGTTGCCGAGTTCGTTTTTTCCCACGAGTTTGTTTGTTTCAGGGGCTGGCGCTTGCGCGACGATGTCTTCCAGGGCAGCATCAGCGTCGAGCGCGCGCTCCGCCGTCCATGCCAAATCGAACCCCTCGGTGCGCACGCGGAGATCGAAATACAGCAGGGTTAGCGCCGCAAGCTGGAGAGGCAGGTAGAGCAAGGTCATCACCAGTGTCAACAACGATTGGGTCACATTCGTGACGATGACCATCATTGCGGGATCCGCAGCCAGGCTACTCGTTGCATATTGCAGCACCCAATTGATTAGTGTTACGGGTCCGGCGACAATCACCTGGTTGAAGACATAGAGGAGCGCGGCGAAGCCCACGACCCACCAGAACCGTCGCCGTGTCAAATCCCAGCCTCGGCGAATCGCGTCTTTGGGCGTTTTCTTTTCCAGGACGATGATGGCGGGCACAATCTGCATCACGATACCCGAGAAGAAGTAGAGCATCCCTGCGCCGGTGAACCAGCCGACGCAGGGGATGATGATCCAAAACAGCGCCAGGGCGATATTGATCAGGCTTCCCAACAGAAGCGCAAGGATCACTTTGCCCCAGGAGTTACCGACCTTGCGGTAGGCGTCGATGAAGCCGAGTCGCTCGCCTAGATAATCGCCCGCCACGGCGCGCGTCAGCGCTGCGGTAGCAAGGCCCTGTAACAGCACAAAACCGATGATACCAAGAAAGAGCGTTCCTAACATTCCCAGGCCAAAGCCGGGGCCTAGGGTGTCCAAAACGCTTTCAGGAGCGGGGCCGGTGTAGGAATAGGTATTGGTGATCATTTCACTGGCGGTGAGCAGTGTGGTCAGCATTGTGAGCAGCGTTAGTGGGACTTGAACGACGGCGATGATACCGATGAACGTGAAGAAATTCCGGCGGTACAGCCGAAACGCATGATCCAACAACTCTCCCATGCCAAGTGGACGAAGTTTGGTAACCTGTGCTGTTGTCATTGAGGACCTCCGTCATTCAAAGTATACTGTTAGATATTGTAGCACATTTTTTAAAGGATGGTGCAAATTCGACAGATGGTTGCTTGAATTTGCTTTGAATATAATGCAGAATCGTGATATGATGTTCTCTGAACTGACTTCCAGTATCGAGCATCCAGTATCCAGCATCGAGTCCAAAGGAGGTTTCCTATGCGTTTCGGCATCATGACTATGCAAATGAAAGAACTGATCCCTGCCGGCCTGAGTCCTCAGGAGATGATGGGCTATATCGCCACGTTCGAGAACGCCGCGTTGGTGCGTAAATTGCACGCGCACGGCTTCAGCCTGGTGGAGTTGGGCGGCGATCTCACCATGTTCATGCCGCAGACGTTCGCCCCGCCTGCCATCGAGCGGTTGGCTGCGCTAAAGGCCGAGTTGCCATTGGCGTATACCGTCCATTTGCCGCTGTGGTCTGTCGAACCTTCCACGCCGCTGATGCCCGTGCGCCACGGCTCGGCCCGCGCCTGCATCGATCTCGTTCGCGCGACCGTATCGCTGGAACCGGAAGTCTACGTGCTGCACGCCACCGGTGCGCTCGCGGCGGAGTTCTACCGGATGAAGTTGCCGGAATTGGGCCGGGCGCTGCTGATGCGGCAGTTCCAGGCCGGAGCGATGGAGAGCATCCACACTATCCTGAGCGAGACCGGCATCCCCAGCCGCCAACTGGCAATCGAGACCATCGAATTCCCGCTCGATCTCACGCTGGAGATGGCGGAGAAATTCGACCTGTCGATTTGCCTGGACGTGGGGCACGTGTTGTCGGGGTTCTCCGGCGATGTGGAATTCTTTGACGCGCTAGAACTGTGCCTGCCGCGCATGGCCGAAATCCACCTGCACGACTCACCCATTCCGGCGTCACAGCAGGAGATTGTCTACGGCAAGGATCACAGCCCACTCGGCACCGGCGACCTGGATTTGCCGCGCTTCCTCGACCGGCTGACCGAAGTGAATTTCAACGGCCCGATTATCTTCGAGTTGGAGATCGAAGAGGCGCTTGCTTCGCTCGACGTGATCCGCGCTGTCCGTCCAAACGTCTTGTAAGATTCCACACCAACAGTCATAAAAATGCTTGCGCCGGATCACAATCCGGCGCGGTGGAGAGATTTCACCCAACGAGGATGCAAGCGATTTTCTCAACGGATTCAAAGGAATTTAACGGATATTTTTCCGTTTAATCTGTTCAATCCGTTGAGGTTATTTTGCGAGGAGGCGACCCGATGAAAAAAGACATGCGCTGGTACGACTATCTGACGATCAACTCGTATTGGCTCGGGCTGAACATCGCTACCGGCACGATCACGCCGATTTTATTGCCCTACCTGGTACTGCTCTTCATGCCG
>JAFGCG010000178.1 GCA_016932715.1 Anaerolineales bacterium | reverse complement strand
CTTGGCCAGTTGTTCACTTTTTCCGTAGGGTCTCATGCTCCTGATTATGACACATCTACGGAAATTAATTCTTTAAAACTCAGTAGCTTTTGAGTGGAACAAGGGGTGGGAGATTTCCGTTTTAGTAGTAGCCAGATTTGATAGAAAAAAGAAAGAAGAAAGAGGATCGGGAGGTAAGCGATGAAACGATTCTTGATCGGCCTGCTCAGTGGAATTTTGATTATGACAGCATGTGCGCCGGCAACTGTGGAAAGCACAATACTGCCTTCACCCTCCGGAACACCAACGGTTGTCCCCGCGACGCTCACCCCCAGCCTGACGCAAATCCCACCGACACGGACGATCACTCCCCTTCCGACCATCCCCACCTTCACGCCGACATTTGATGTTTCCACGATTGTCACCGTCACGCCCGGGCCGAGGGCGGAGTGCCTATCAAAAGGCGCTCCACCCCAAATCAATTTTGCAATCTTCCCATCCGGGAAAAAATATGTTGGCCACCCAACAATAGATGAATTTTTGGAGTTTCTAAATTCAGGCGGACATTTAGAAGAGCTAGCTAACGACTTGAAACAGATCGACTCAGAATTTGAGGTTAAGGATATTACCAATGACCAACTCCCTGATCTCATAATTATTTCGGGGTCGGTCTTTCAAACTGTAAATATATTATGGTGTCAAGGCGGTAAATATAGTTTATTTCCAAAAGATAGTGTCGAAGGCGAAACATTGGGAAGTGATCAAGTCAAATTTGAATTACACGACTTAAATCAGAACGGCATTTCAGAGGTTCTCTCAATCGGAAGCGGCAGAACCGGATTGAATGTAAATATCCTTGAATGGAATGGTATAAACTTTCATGATTTAAGTGCAGATGAAGAAGGGATCAATGCGTTTATGACCTACGCGGCCCGTGACGACTTTGAAGTAAGAGATTTAAACAATGATGGAATCCCTGAATTTATTCTCAAAGGATCCCCACCACAAAGTCGGGACTATCCAGGAGATCCTCTTCGTTCTCAAACAGCTATTTATTACTGGAGCGGGAAAGTGTACTCCCCTATGAAAACTTTTAGTGCGCCGCAATATCGCTTTCAGGCTGTTCAAGATGGAGATCTTCAGGCTCTTCAAGGGAACTACAGCGAAGCAACAAAACTGTACCAGGCTGCAATCTCTTCTAACAAGCTTGATTGGTGGTCTAAAGAAAGATTTGAACACAACAGAGAGGCTGCAATAAATTTCACTACTCCGACTGTTTTAGCTCCTGATAAAACCGAATACCCTCGCCTCGCCGCGTATGCTTATTACCGCATCATGCTCCTCCACATTGTGCAGGGACACGAACCAGACGCGGGCACGGTTTACAAAACATTACAACAGAAATTCGGCAACGACCCATATGGTCACCCCTACGTCGAAATGGCGATCGCATTTTGGGAGGCATACCAATCCACGCATAAAATGTACACTGGCTGCGCGGCGGCGATCCAATATGCGGCGGAACATCCTGAAATATTAGTTCCTCTGGGAAGCGATTATCACGGCTCGCAAAGTCATATCTACGTGCCCGCGGATGTGTGTCCTTTCAGATAGCGTTCAGTCATCAGCTATCAGCGGTCAGCCATCGGTCCTCGCTGAGTGCTGACTGCTGAACGCTGAACGCTTATAATCAACACATGAAAGACTTCCATCAACTCAAGGTCCGGGAAAAATCTCATCAGCTGGCTTTGGCAATTTACAAGGCGACGAAAGAATTTCCAAAAGAAGAACTCTACGGATTGACTTCCCAAATCCGCCGCTCCAGCATGTCCATTCCGACAAACATCGCGGAAGGCTGTGGACGAAACACAGATGCGGATTTTGCAAGGTTTTTGCAGATAGCAATGGGTTCAGCCAGTGAAACAGAATACCAACTCCTCCTTTCCTGTGATCTTGGATTTCTCAGCAAAGATCAATACGATAAACTCAATATAGATACCACGGAGGTCAAGCGCATGCTTGCGTCACTTCTCAAAACCATCCGAACTGACCGCTGAATGCCGATGGCTGAGAGCTAATATCATCATGACACAAAGTAACACTTATGATTTCGTAATTATTGGAAGCGGCTTTGGGGGCAGTGTCTCTGCCATGAGGCTGACACAAAAAGGATATTCCGTCCTCGTCCTTGAAAAAGGCAAACGCTTTCGGGAGAAGGATTTCGCCAAATCCAACTGGCAGTTCTGGAAGTATCTCTGGCTGCCTGCCCTGCGTGCGCATGGGATCCTGCAGATCAGCCTGCTCAAAGGTGCGATGGTCCTGCACGGAACAGGCGTCGGCGGCGGGAGTCTGGGATATGCCAACGTGCTCGAAGTCCCGACCAACCAGACCTTTGCAACGCCCGCCTGGAATCAACCGCTGAAGTGGGGTGAGGTGCTGCGTCCGCACTATGAGACTGCAAAGAAAATGCTCGGGGCGGCGCGCAATCCAATCCTGTGGAAAGCGGATTTCATCCTGCGGGAGATGGCACAGGAACGCGGCATGGTTCATACCTTCCGCGCCACGGAAGTCGGTGCGTATTTTGGGGAAGCCGGCGTGACCGTCGCTGACCCGTATTTCAATGGCCTGGGTCCCGCGCGGGCGGGGTGCAATCACTGCGGCGGATGCATGGTGGGATGTCGTTACAACGCCAAGAATACACTGCCCAAAAATTATCTGTACTTTGCAGAAAGGAACGGGGCGCAGATCAAAGCCGAAGTGGAAGTCACGGACGTCCGACCGGTAGCCATGGACTATCGACAATGGACGATCCCTGCTCAATCGCCCACGGTCAAAGGCGCACGTTATGCCGTCACGTACCGTTCATCGACCTCCCTGTTCAAACGCAAACAGATTGCCTATGCGACCAATGTCATCTTTTCTGGGGGCGTGATGGGGACGATCAAACTCCTGCTCAACCTGCGCGACGTGAAACGGTCCCTGCCGAAGCTGTCGGGGAGGCTCGGCCACATGGTCAGGACCAACTCCGAGGCGCTGCTGGGAAGCGTGGCTCGCAGGTCCGATGTCAATTATTCGCAAGGTGTCTCCATTTCGTCGATCTACAACCATGACGAAATCACGCGCGTCGAGCCCGTCCGCTACCCCGCTGGATCGTCGCTGATGCGTTTCCTGGCCGCCCCGTTGATCGATACCGATGTCAGCGTGCCAATGCGCCTGCTGCGATTCTTCGGCTGGGTGCTGACCCATCCCGGGGATTTTGCCAGGGCGCTGATCCTGCCCGGCTGGGCACACAATGTGACCATCCTGCTCGTCATGCAGCACGCCGACAACCGCATGCGCTTCCGCATCGGGCGAAGCGGATTTACGCTCTTCCGCCGCGGTCTGGTGGCAGAGAAGGAGCCCGGCTACGAGATCCACGCGCAGGTGCAAGGCTCGCACGAACTGACGCGCGACTTTGCGCAGCGGACAAACGGCGTCCCGCTCGGTTCGATCGGCGAGAACCTGCTGGGCTTGCCGACGACCGCCCACATCCTGGGCGGCGCGCCGATCGGGCAAAACGCTGAGGAAGGTGTCGTGAACGAGAACTTCGAAGTGCACAATTACCCGGGGCTGTACATTGTCGACGGCTCGATCATGCCTGCCAATCCGGGAGTCAACCCATCGCTGACGATCACGGCGCTGGCGGAGTATGCGATGAGCAAGATAGAGAAAAAATCGTAGTCACGGATTGCACAGATTGGCACGCAAACATGCTCGTATTGTTCAACATCCATTTGCAGCCTCGCTTCAAGGTGCTTTGTGGGATGCTTATCATACAGAGCAGCGCGTGCGGGAACATCATCCCTGGGCACGACCGGACTCGCATCACTGGTTAAAATTGCGCTGGCTGGCAATTACTAAAAAGGAATAAACCATGGAATCCAAACCCGACACCATCAAAATCTCGGCGTTCCATCGCGAGGAGATCTTTGCCTCTCACGCGAATTTATACGTGACCGTCAAAGGCTCGTCCGTGTTCAGCGGCAGCGAAGCCATGAAGAAAGCCAGGGAGGTGAGTCAACTCGTCGAAGCGCTGACCCGCTTTGGGCTGAGTCCTGAGGCGGTGCAATTGCTCGGAGTCCATATCGAGACGGCGAGCGGGATGCTGCTCAAGTCATCCAGCGCGACCTATCGTCTACGAATCCGGCTTGAGAAGTTGGACCAACTCGCGGAGCTGCTGGATATCATCGCTTCGCAAAAGAACGCCGCGCTCGAACGGATCGAGTGGAAATATCCGGAAGAGGCTACCGGCGAGCGCGGGCTGGAATCTGCAATTGCCAAAGCAAAGGCAAAAGCCGAAAAGGTCGCCACAGCCACGGGCGTCAAGTTGTTGGGCGTATATGATTTTAGTGAAAACACATTTGACGAAGAAAGACCGGTTCATTTTGAAAAGCATGCCGCGCTGATGCAGTCGCGCGCGGCGGCAGTTGCCGAACCCAGCCTGGAGATGGACATCCAGCACGGCAAGACGATCCAGGTCAACGTGGAAATCTGGTATCGGGTGTCCTCCTTCTAAAAGCAGCCTTGCGAAGGTTTCCGGCAAAGATATGGGGATGGCTCGAAACAATGTCGCCATGGCGCCACGGCGCCGCCTTCGCAGGGCTCACATGGCTTTCCCAAGGTCGGAATTGGAGCCGCGAATTTACGCGAATCTTCGCGAATGGTTTCAATTTTCGCGTGAATTCGTGTGGATTCGCGGCTAAGATGGATGATCGCGAGGAATTTGAGAGGACCATAGCAGGACTCAAAGACTCAAACAGTCTCTAGCACTTCTGTTCTATTAATGATAAAATCGCTCCTTCACAGAGGAGAGATTTTATGTCCGCGGAAACGATCCTTGTCGAAAAATTAAGCAAAACGTACAAAGTGCCCGAGCGTGAAGGCGGATTCGGCGCGGCAGTGCGCAGTTTCTTCAAACGCAAATACAACGAGGTGAAAGCTGTGCAGGAAGTCAACTTCAGGTTGACGCAGGGAGAGATCGTCGGCTTCCTCGGCCCGAACGGTGCAGGAAAGACCACCACGCTCAAAATGCTTTCCGGATTGCTTCATCCAACCGGCGGCAAAGCCCATGTGCTCGGGTTTACGCCCTGGGAACTCAAGCCGGACTATCTTCGTTCGATGACGCTTGTGATGGGACAGCGCAACCGCCTCGCCTGGGATATCCCGGCCGCCGATTCGTTTTTGCTGAACCAGGCGATCTATCGCATCCCGGAGGATGAATACAAGAAGACCTACAAAGAACTCGACGAGTTGCTCGAACTCGGACCCCTGATGAAGAAACCCGTGCGGAACCTATCCCTCGGGGAGCGGATGAAGTGCGAGATCGCCGCGGGGCTGCTCCATCGCCCCAGGGTTTTGTTTTTGGACGAACCTACCATCGGGCTCGACATCACCGGTCAGGCGCACATCCGCGAGTTTTTGCGCGAATACAACCGGCGCACGGGCGCGACAATTTTGCTCACCAGCCACTACATGGCGGATGTGACGGCATTGTGCGAGCGGATTATCATCATCCATCACGGGCAACTCAAATATGACGGCGGCATTAACGAGCTTTCACGCAAGATCGCGCCCTTCAAATTGATCGGTGTCATTCTGGCAGAATCCAATTCACATGACCTGAGCAAATATGGCACGCTCGTTCGAAATGAGGAAGACTGGGAAAAGCAATACATCCAGGTCAAAGCGGAGGACGTGACCCGCGTCACCTCCGGGCTGCTGGCTGACCTGCCGATCCACGACATCACCATCACCGATCCGCCCATCGAGGATGTCATCGAGCAGGCGTTTAATCAATAGACCTCGCGCTGAGCGGAACGCAGTGGAGACGAAGCGCGCATAAGCAAGTTGGTTGGACTTTTTGGAGCAGCGTTTCGTCTGCGCTCTCCTCGACTTGCACTCGGTTCGCTCCGCTCAACGCGAAGAAAAGAAGTCCTATGTTCAAGATCTTCCGACGACTCTGGCAGGTCAATTGGGCGGAACAGTGGCAGTACCGCGCCAACCTGATCATGTACCTGCTCTACTGGCTGGTTTCCCCCATCATTTACCTCGCCGTGTGGACAAGCATTGCGCAAAGCAAAGGCAGCGTCAACGGGCTGACTCCCAATGATTTTGTGACGTACTACATGACCCTGCTGGTCGTCGACCAGATCACCAGCAACATCGTCATCCACACCTTTGCCTACAAAGTCCAGGACGGCTCGCTTTCCGGTGAGCTGGTCCGGCCGATCCATCCCATGCTGACCAACGCACTGGTCAACAACATCGCATTCAAAGCTCTCACCATCATGGGTTTCATTCCGGTTTGGATTGTTTTGTTCTTCCTCTACAAGCCGGATTTCAGCAGTGTGACATTCAGCGGGATTCTGCTGGCACTCCCTGCGACGATGATGGGATTCCTGGTCGGCTTTCTGCTCTCCGCGGCGATCACCTCCCTCGCATTCTGGACGACGCGCGTCTACTCCATCCACGAGTTTTATTTCGCCTTGATGCTCCTGTTCTCGGGTCAATTCGTGCCGCTGACCCTTATGCCCAAACTGATTCAGGATATTGCCCAGTATCTGCCGTTCCAGCTGCTGATTTACTATCCCATTCAATTGATTCTGGGCAAGCTCTCCAGCACGCAAATCGTGCAGGGATATGTCACAGGAATAACTTGGCTGGTGATTGCCATTCTAGTATTCAATTGGGTCTGGCGCAACGGCGTAAAACGCTATTCCGCGGTGGGAGCCTGAACATGAATGTTTTGAAATTACTCTCGGCCTTCCTGAAAGTCAACATCCAAATGTCGCTGGCTTATCGCGCCGACACGGTTGTCAATATCCTCCTCAATTTGATGTGGCTCGGCTGGGAGCTGCTGAGTCTTGGCATTATCTTCAGCAATACCGACACGATTGGCGGCTGGGGCTTCGGCGAATTGATCGCCCTCTTGGGTGTCTTCCGCCTCGTCCACACGCTGATGATCGCCCTGATCTGGCCCAACACCGAGAAATTCAACCAGAGCATCCGCGACGGTTCCATGGACTACACCCTGCTGCAGCCGGTCAACAGCATGTTCCTGGTCACGTTTTCGCGCATCACCGTCTGGCGTGCCTGGGACCTGATCCTGGCTGCGATCCTGATCGTGATCGGCGTAAACATGGCGGGAGACACAACCACGCTGCTCTCCGTCCTGACCTTCATCCTGCTGACCGTTTCGGGAACGATCGTCATCTACAGCCTCTGGATCGTGCTCATCGCGCTGACGTTCTGGTTCACAAAATTCGACAACAACGTCACCATCCTGCAGGCCCTGCTCGACGCGGGCCGCTACCCGGTGACGGTCTATCCCGTCTGGCTGCGGATCCTCGTGACCTTTATCATTCCCATCGCAGTGGCAACGACCGTTCCACTGCAAGCCCTGCGCGGAGACCTGAACCTCAGCCGCGTCCTGATGTTCCTCGTCATTGGGCTCGCGAGTTTCCTGGTCGCCTCACAGGTGTGGAAAAGAGGTTTGAAACAGTACAGCGGCGCGAGCAGCTAGGAAAAGAGCCGGAGATATGATGTCTCTGGCTCTTTCTTACTACTTCTTTTGATTTGCTACATAGGCCTTCACGGCTTCTCGGAAAAACTCCGCCAGCGCGGGGTGCATCTTATCGAAGTTCGCCTTGAAGCGCGGCTCATCATTGTAGCCGTCGGCCAGGGCAAGCAGTTGATCGAGCTTTGGCGTCCAGAAGTAGTCCATGTGCCTGCGCCAGCGTGCGACGATCCCCTGCACTTCCTGGCTGCTGGCGCCTTTCGGCATGGCAGCGATCATATCCATATAAATGGCTTTGCCTTCCGCCAGGATGGCTTCCTTCTTCGCCGCGGGATAAGCCTTCCACTTGCGGTTGGATTCGCGCACCGTTTCGGGGTCGTACATCTGTTCCGCCTCCGCCGCGTATTTCTCCTGCTCTTCCTCACTAAAGCCTTCAAAATATGCTTTGTTGCTCATGGAATTGCTTCCTTTCAAATGATCGATTGTATTGTCCACTGTGTCGATCAGGCGGTTCAAACGCCTCACCTGTTTTTGCAGCGCTTCCTTATGACTGCGTAATGCGCCCAGCACGTCGAAGTCACGGCGTCCCATGATCTTCTTGATGTCCTCCAGCGGAATACCCAGCTCGCGGTAGAACAAAATTTGCTGGAGCTGCAGCAGGGACTCCTCCCCGTAGTAGCGATAGCCGTTCTCGCCCACACGGGACGGCTTGAGAAGCCCAATCGCATCGTAGTGATGCAGGGTGCGCGGCGTGACGCCAGCCAGTTGCGAGAGTTGCTTTACAGTGAACATGGCATCAATATAAACCCTAACGTAACGTTAATGTCAAGGGTTTTGGAAGAAAAGGTAAAATGGGTTACAGGAGAGTCGTCAAATCGTAACCATGAAAATCCTTTATGAAGATGAATATCTGCTGGTGGTCGATAAGCCGGCCGGACTACCCGTCCTGCCGGATGGCTGGCAAGAGGACGCGCCCTATCTGGTCAAAGCGCTGGAAGAACAGTTTGGAAAGATCTTCATCGTCCACCGCCTCGATAAGATCACCAGCGGCGTGATGGTCTTCGCGCGTGACGCAGAGACTCATCGTGCCTTGAGCATTCAATTCGAAGATCGTGAAGCCGAGAAGACCTATCATGCCATTATCGAGGGGAGCCCAAAATGGGAGGAGAAGACCGCCCGGCATCCGCTGCGCGCCAACGTCGGGCACAAGCATCGCACCATGGTGGACGACAAAAACGGCAAACCTTCCGAGACGCGCTTCAGGGTCATTAAACGGTATCCGGCCCGCCCGGAGCAGGGTCGCGGGGAGTCAGCTTTGATCGAAGCAAAGCCGATGACAGGCAGGACGCATCAGATCCGGGTGCATGCGTATGCTTTGGGACATCCGCTCGTGGGAGATGTGCTGTATGGCAGCGTCTACGGCGCGCAGGAAGCGTACGGCATCCCGCGTCCCATGCTGCACGCGCAGGCGTTATCCTTCATTCATCCAGCCACAAATGAGAGATTGAAATTTACCACTCCCCACCCCGCGGATTTCGAAGAGACAATAAAAATGTAGGGAACGGCGGCCGCCATTCCCCACGCCATTACGAAATTTTTCTGGCTTCCATGTAGAAGCGCTTCTCACGCGCCTCCCCCATCGAGAATGTTTTGCGCGGCAGCGCGCCGTCGAGAATGACTGTCTTGAACAACTCGGACTTGCTCATACCGGGCAGATAAAAGCCGGCGTTGTCCGGCTGGCTGCCAAGCTTCACGGTGACATCCTCGCCGTGGACATAATCGAGCTTCTCCGCGCCGCCCTCCCTGAGGAACACATCCAGGAAGGATTGGAGAGTGCCGACCGGCAAATGGGAGGAGGGGTTGGCGATCTCGATCACGCCGAAGGCCTTTCCGCCTCCAACCAGGCCGATAACCTGCTTCTCACCATCAGCCGAATCTACCGCCGCGACCATTTCCTGCGCGCTGACGACAGGCTCGCAGGTTATGTTTTTGCCAAAGGTCTTTTCAAGTTCCGCGCAAAGATCCTTCTTCAAACCGAACAGCACACGATGGATCGGTTCGACCTCGAGAGCTTCATCGTGGACATTCTCGACCTCGACCAGCGCGTAGCGCGCCGGATGGTCGGGACCGACCACTGCCTTGATCGTTTCCCAGATGGCTTTGGCAGTGGCGAGGGAATGATTGCCGTCGCCCATCGCGAAGAGCAAAACAGGTCGATCTGCGCCGATGCCATACTTCGCAGCGAAGGTTTCAGGCTTGGCGAGGCCGCGCAGTGCTTCCACGACTTTGTCCTCAAATTCCTGGTGGACAGCATACCCCGCGAGATGACCGCTTCCCAGCATCAGGTCAAAATCATATAATTTCTTAAGTCTGGACTTCGCCGCGCGCAGCGGTTCAATGACCGTGTGCCCGGGATCATCGATCAAGACCAGGATATGCGGCAGTTCGAGTATTCCGCCTTCACGGATCCTGATGCGCGGCGGCAGGCGATCCACGATCGTGCCCTCTGTCGCACGGATCAGGCTGGATGAGCCTTTGGTGTAATCGTAGCACTCGAGATCAAGACAAAGAACAATGCCCTTGCGTGTTTTTCCTCCCACGGTGCGTTCCACATAGACGAGACCCTCGTGCGGCTGCAGGATACCTTCATCCATGTATTTGCGCATGCAGGCATGGATGTTTTGGATGCGCTCCTCAGCGCCCGGTTTCTCAAGATAGACTTCCGGGAACGTTAAATTCAAGGTGGAGGGCGCATCGCCAACGATCTTTTCAACTTCGTGCCAATACTCCGGCTGGGAAGTGAACTGGTCACAGGCAATGACCGCCCAGCGGGTTAAGTCTGTGCCTGGTCTGGGAAGATAGATCTGGGGGATTTGAATGCCAAGATCGCCGATAACTTTCACAATACCTCCATCAATTGGGTCTCAAAAGCCTTGCGAAGGTTTTGGGCTTTGAGTTTAACTCTCAGGCCCGGCCTTCGCAAGGCTTTGCAGGAAAAGAATTGCTTCGTCGTGGTATGTAATTTCAATACGTCTTGTTTTGCCAGCAGTTGAACTGCGGGCAAACAGACTATCTGATCGTCCGCGCCGCTCCTCGCAATGACGGATAGCTGTCAGGCAGGCTGCATGTTCCTGGCGAAGTTGATCAACTTCTCTGCCACTTCCGCGCCGACGCGCGCCTGGGCTTCCCGCGTCCCTGCGCCGATGTGCGGTGAGGCGATGACGTTATCGAGTTTGAGTAGTCTCCAGTCGGTGGGAGGTTCCTCGGCAAAGACATCCACCGCCGCGCCCGCGACCTTGCCGCTGGTCAGGGCTTCGTAGAGCGCCTCTTCATTGACAATGCCACCGCGCGCGCAGTTGATAATGCGCACGCCGTTCTTCATCTTCGCAAACTGTTCCGCCCCGATCATGTTGGTGGTCTCTTTGGTCCTGGGCAGATGCAGGCTGATGTAATCGGATTCCGCCAGCAGCTCATCCAGCGCGACCAGCCGGATACCATTCGGAGAACTGACATAGGGATCATAAGCCAGGACTTTCATCCCGAGAGCCAGGGCGCGCCTGGCAGTTTCGTGACCGATATTGCCGTAACCAATAATACCGAGGGTCTTGCCGCCGATCTCATCACCGGTAAAGGATTTCTTGTCCCACTTTTCAGCCTTCATCGTGGCAGAGGCCTTATAAAGAGAACGCGCCAGCATTAACATATAACCAATGGTAAGTTCCGCCACGGAAGCCGAATTGGCGAGCGGGGTATTCATCACAACAATCCCCTTGGACTTGGCATATTCATAATCAATGGTGTCGAGACCCGCCCCGCCGCGCACGATCACCTTCAGGTTGGGACACACGTCGATCAACGGCTGTCGGACCTTGGTCCGCGAACGAACGACCATCCCATCATACGCCGGCAGGACATTGGGGAGTTCCTCCGACGTAATATCGTCACGTACGTCCACGGTCAATCCTGCGGCACGCATCTGCTCGATATATTCCTGTTCCGTCTTGTCACAAATCAGTATTTTCATTGCAATTCTCCTTGCTGGATTAATAACAGAGACCGCAAAGCGGGCGGTCTCTATTTGGAAAGTGAAGGTAGTCACAAAGCATTTTACTTTTGAGAAAACTCTTTGTCAACGACATAAATCAGGTGGAAAAAGTGCTAATTGTTCGACAAATTTGTCTGGACAAAAATTATATCTTGAAGTAAAAGTGTGTGCTATCATTCATTTTAAAAAAAACGCGCGTTGTGCGTGTTTGCAAATCCATTCATACAGGAGTTATTCCATGTCTACCCCCAAGCGTGTCTTCAACTTTAATCCAGGCCCCGCAGCCCTGCCGCTTGAAGTGCTCGAAACCGCGCAAGCCGAACTGCTCGATTTCAAAGGTACAGATATGTCTGTCATGGAGATCAGTCATCGCTCGAAGGAATTCGAAGCCGTGATCCAGACCGCAGAAGCAGACCTGCGCGAACTGCTCGGCATTCCTGCCAACTACAAGGTGATGTTCCTGCAGGGCGGCGCCTCTTTGCAATTTGCGATGGTGCCCATGAACCTGCGCCTCGCGGGTGCATCCGCGGATTACATTGTCACGGGTTCCTGGAGCAGGACCGCTTTCAAGGAAGCGACAAAACTCGGTACGACGCGGGCAGCCGCCAACACGGAGAAGGAAAGCTTTAAGTGCCTGCCCGCCAGCCTCGACCTTGATCCGAACGCCGCCTACCTGCACTTTACCTCCAATGAAACTATTCATGGCGTGGAATTCTTCACAGAGCCAACACCGCCTGCAGGCGTCCCGCTGGTTTGTGATATGTCCTCTGATTTCATCAGCCGTCCGATCGACGTTTCCAGGTATGCCCTGATGTATGCCGGCGCGCAGAAGAACGCCGGACCTGCAGGCGTGGTCGTGGTCATCGCCCGCGACGACCTGCTCGAGCGCACGCCCGCCAATCTGCCAGTCATGCTCGATTACAAAGCTCTCGCAGCCAGTGGTTCTCTCCACAATACGCCGCCGGCGTTTGCCATCTACATTGTGGGGCTCGTCCTGCAGTGGGCAAAGAAGCTTGGCGGCCTGGCTGAAGTCGAGAAGGTCAATCGCAGGAAGGCGGAATTGGTCTACAAGGCAATCGATGAAAGCGGCGGCTTCTATCGCGGTCATGCGGTACCCGAAGCACGCTCGATTATGAATATCCCCTTCCGCCTGCCCTCCGAAGAGCTGGAAGAGGCCTTTGCCAGAGAAGCCAAGAGCAACGCGCTGATCGGTCTCAAGGGTCACCGCTCCGTCGGCGGCATACGCGCCTCGCTCTACAACGCCATGACCGCGGCCGGCGCGGAAGAACTGGTCAAATTCATGAAGGAATTCCAGAAGAAAAACGGATAATTTCCGAAAACAGTAGCCGCGAATTTACACGAATTAACGCGAACCTCTGATTACCTTACAGAATGAGTAAAAAGGCTACTGCCCACCAAATGCGGCATAAT
>JAFGCG010000177.1 GCA_016932715.1 Anaerolineales bacterium | reverse complement strand
ATCCATGCGAAGCAACTTCAAGCCGCTTGGAAAGAAGATTACCTGCTCAGAGTCTTGGCAACAGGAAATTAGATGCAATCACCCTAGGGGAGGGTGCCGCGCAGCGGCGGGCGGGGCAGGCTGGTGGTATAATTAGAGTAAATCAGGCATATCGCTTCATTAGTTAAGACGCGGAGTCACAGAATCTCGTCAGCTTCGTGTCTTTTTTATGCCCAAACCCCTTCACAAGAGAAAAGTATGGCTGAAGAGAACATTCAAACCAATAACGGTAACGTCCAACAAGTTGACATAGATTCCCAGATGCGCGACGCCTATCTGGATTACGCCATGAGCGTCATCGTGGCGCGCGCCCTGCCGGATGCCCGTGACGGGTTGAAACCGGTTCACCGCCGCATTCTATATGCAATGCAGGAGCTGGGTCTCCGTTCGAATACCGCCTACAAGAAATCCGCCCGGATTGTAGGTGAAGTGCTTGGTAAATTCCATCCGCACGGCGACTCGGCGGTCTATGAAACGATGGCACGCATGGCGCAGGATTTCTCCATGCGCTACATGCTGGTGGATGGCCAGGGTAACTTTGGGTCGGTGGACGGCGATGCGCCTGCCGCGATGCGTTACACGGAAGCCCGCCTCCACAAACTCGCCGAAGAGCTGCTCGCCGATCTGGACAAGGATACGGTTGACTTTGGTCCCAACTTCGACGACTCGCTCGAAGAACCGCTCGTTCTGCCTGCCCGTGTGCCGAATATGCTGCTCAACGGCACGGCCGGCATCGCGGTGGGCATGGCGACCAATATCCCGCCGCACAACCTGCGCGAACTGACGGATGCCGTCATTTTCCTGATCGATCACTACGATACGATGGATGACGTCCCTGTGGAGCAGTTAATGAAGCTTATCCCGGGACCGGACTTCCCGACCGGTGGGATTATCGTGGGGCGCGAAGGGATCGAGTCCGCGTACGGCACCGGCCGGGGCCGCCTGGTCGTGCGCGGCATGGCTCATATCGAGGAGGGGAAGAGCGGCGGCCGACACGAGATCATCATTACCGAAATCCCGTATCAGGTGAACAAGTCAACCCTGATCGAGCGGATCGCTGAACTAGTACGTGCAGATAAGATCGACCAGATCTCTGATCTGCGCGACGAATCGGATCAGCGCGGCATGAGCATCGTGATCGAGCTCAAGCGCGGCGCGCAGCCGAAGAAGGTCCTGAACCAGCTTTATAAATATACGGCGCTGCAATCCACTTTTGGCGTGCAGCTCCTGGCTCTGGTGGATGGTGAGCCGCGCACGCTCTCGCTGAAACGTTCGCTGCAGATCTTCATCGAACATCGCCAGACGGTGATTGTCCGCCGCACGAATTTTGACCTGGCGAAAGCCCGCGCCCGCCAGCATATTCTCGATGGCTATTTGATCGCGCTTAACAATCTCGACGCGGTGATCAAAACCATCCGTGAATCGCAGGATGCCGATGTTGCCAAGGCGAACCTGATCAAGCGTTTTAAATTGAGCGAGCTCCAGGCGCAGGCAATTTTGGATATGCAATTGCGCAGGCTCGCAGCTCTCGAACGCTGGAAGATCGAGGAGGAGCATAAACAGGTTGCGGAACAAATCGCCCGGTTCGAGGATTTGCTCGCGCATCCCAAAAAGATCCTGGCTCTGATTCAGGATGATATGCGCGATCTCGCCGAAAAGTATGGCGATGACCGCCGCACGCGCATTGCAGCCGAAGCCACGGAAACGCTCAGCGAAGCGGACCTGGTACAGGACGAGGCGGTGTTGATCAGCCTGACGGAGCGCGGCTACATCAAGCGGGTGGCTGCTTCTGCCTTCCGTTCGCAGAGCCGCGGCGGACGCGGGGTGATGGGACACACCACCAAAGAGGAGGACACGGTCGTTGCGCTCATCCCGGCTCGCAGCCTGGATTCGATGCTGTTCTTCTCGGATCGCGGCAAGGTCTATTCCGAGAAGGTCTACCAGATCCCCGATGCCGACCGCACCGCCAAGGGTATCCCGCTTGTCAATGTGCTGGCACTCGATCCAAACGAGCGTGTCACGGCTGCCATCGCGGTATCAGATTTTTCCGCGCACGGATTCTGCGTGCTTTCGACGGCACACGGCAAGGTCAAACGGGTGGTGATGGAGGAATTCGCCGCGGTCCGCCCGTCGGGCTTGATCGCGATGACGCTGGAGGCGGGCGACCACCTGGGCTGGGCGCGCCTGACCAGCGGCAATGACGAAGTCATCTTTGTGACCGAACGGGGCCATGCCCTGCGTTTTAGTGAAAAGAAAGTGCGCGCGATGGGACGCCAGGCTGCGGGCGTACAGGCGATCCACCTGCACAACGGCGACCGTGTCACGAGCATGGATGTCGTCGAAAAGGACGGTTCCCTGCTGGTCATCACAAGCGGCGGATTTGGCAAACAGACCCCGCTGACTGCCTACTCCCCGAAGGGACGTGCAACCAACGGGATTTCCACCATCGACCAGAAGGCTTTGGATGAGATCGGCAGGATCGTTGCGGCGCGCGTGGTCCAAAAAGCCGATGACCTGACGATCATCACGGCAAACGGCGTGGCGATCCGGATCAAGAACAAGGATGTGAGACAGGCTGGACGCTCCACCAAAGGCGTGCATCTCATCAAACCGCAGCCGGGTGATAGCGTCGCGTCTGTGGCGCGCATCGCGGCGGAGGATTTGAAAAAGGCGGGCGCACAACTCAACGGCGACGAAAAGGTCGAGGAGCCGCAGCCTCAGCTGATATAACAAGGAAGTCCAGTGGCGCCTGCCACTGGACTTTTTGATTCGGCTTGTTTTCGATGGACTAAAAGAGAGACATCTTTCCCAGCAGAAACATTGCCAGTGTGCCCATGATGCAGACGGTAAACAGCAGCATCAGGGAAACGAAGAATCTCTGCTGCGGGGTCATGCCCAGCAAACGCCCATTACTGCGGCGCCTCGTTGAGACAGCCTTTGCGACCGGCTCTTTGTAGAGATCGTTTTGTTCCTCTTCGTAGAAGGAGGATGTTTCTGCGGAATCGCGTAGATTATCAAACATATTTACCTCGTTGCGCAGCGAAGTATATCACGCCTGTGGGCGCAGGCGCACGTCCCCAAAGCGGACTGTGATGGATTTGCCACCCTCATTACTTAATTGTAAACTTCCATCGGGCTCCAGCCCCAGCAGCTTGCCGGTGATGGTATTTCCGTTCCCATCCTCCACCTGGACCTGCTCGCCGCGAAATGCAAGCGCTTTTTCCCACGCGGCGATGAACGTATCCGAGGCGAGCTGCGGGCGCAGGGCGATCATCCCCGCCAGAATGTCGTGCAGGATTTCCTCAGGTTCCACAGCGGGTCCCAGCGAGGCTTCCAGGCTCGTGGCAGGGAACTGCAGCAACTCGACAGAGGGCGCGGCCTCTTTGCGTACATTCACGCCGATGCCGATCACCAGGCAATCCACCTCGTCCCCCGACCATACGGATTCGACCAGGATGCCGGCCACCTTGCAGCCATTCAGCAGGACATCATTGGGCCACTTGATCTGCGCGACGAGTCCCCGCCTTCGCAGGGACTCGGCCACGGCAAGCGCGGCCAGGCCCACGGTCCGCGTGAGATGCGGTTTTTCCTCCGCCGTCGGACGCAGGATCAGGCTGAAAGCAAGAGCCGTCCCCCTGGGCGTAAACCATTTTCGGTCGAGCCGGCCGCGACCGGCGGTTTGTTCATCGGCGATGACCAGCGACAGATCTTTTGCACCGCTGGTAGCCCAGGCAAGAGCTTCATTGTTGGTCGAGCCGATGGAATCAAAATAACGCACATCTCCCAAAGGGAGTTTCGCGAGGGCTTTCTTTAGTTCGTTCTGGTTCATGGAAAAGAAATTGTAGGGGCGACCCGCCAGCTAACGACTGGACCATTGGAGATGCTCATGAAGGGTCGCCCTTACTGTAAAAGCAGCCAGGGATTGACTGGAGTCCCATTTTGGCGGATCTCAAAGTGCAAGTGCGCGCCCTGCGAGTTGCCTGTGTTGCCGGCGGCTCCGATGGGCGCTCCGGCTGTGATGCTCTGGCACATTCCCACAGAAATTACACTCAAGTGGGCGTAGATCGTCACAAACCCATTGCCATGATCGATTTGAACGACATTGCCATACCCGTAATTCCAGCCCCCCTGTGCCATGGTGACTACACCATTATCTGCCGCATAGATCGGTACCCCCTCCGGGGCTGAAATATCGATGCCATTGTGGCCATCCTGTCCGAAGTCATAGCCGGAGAGGTAACGTGCGCTCGTGGGCCAGATGAAGTACCCCTGGCTCTGGTAACCGCCCTCGCATCCGCTGCTTCCGCCCGAGCTTGCGCTGGTGGCAACCTCGATAAACAAAGGCTGATCGTCCTGTACAGCGCCCGGGATCATGACAAAGGTGCCGGACTCAACGGTAGGGTTGGTCAGGTCGAGACCATTGCCGGGCCAGTAAATGATGTCATCCGGCTTGATCTCGAATTTGTCGGTGACAGACTCGATGGTATCCCCTTCCTGCCACTCGTAATAGACGCCGTCTGTAGGCGGGATCACAAGCTCCTGTCCGGGCTGGATATTCGTGGGGCTTCCATTGAAGACTTTGTGGTTTGCCCAGTAGACGGTCTCTGGCTTTAATTTGAATGCATCTGCAATGGCAAAGATCGAGTCACCGCGCATGACACGATAGTCTGCCGGCTCATAGCGCGGCTTATCGGCCGGGATGTTGGTCTTAAGCAGGATTTCTCGCTCGATGGCTGCGAACACTCCGGGGCCGCCTCCCAGGGCCGGCATGGGCACCTGAGGAGACTCGCTATTCGGTCCCGTGGTTGCAATCGGCGCCATCGCCTGCGGCACCGAAGTGGAATCTCGCCACTGGAGGGCGCCGAAAATCATCCCTGCCACAAGGAGCAGTGTGACGGCCCAACTGATGACGCTGAAACGGTTCTTTTTTAGGAACGCTGAGAGTTTCGCCATTCGCTGGATGATACTACATTACACTGGGCATTTGGTTAAGAATCTCTTCCGAGGTTTTCGAGGAATTCCTGGTTCGTGCGGGCGCGGTCGAGGCGCGTGACGATCGCTTCGGTCGCGACCGACTGATCCATGCCGGCGCCTGCAGGCTGCGGCGAGATCATCTGGATGTACATGCGGCGCATCAGCCAGACGCGCTGCAGCAGATCGGGTCCGAGCAGCAGGTCCTCGCGCCGCGTCGAGGAACGTTCGATGTCCACAGCCGGGAAGATGCGTCGTTCCTGCAGCTTCCGCGAGAGGTGTAACTCCATATTGCCTGTGCCTTTGAATTCTTCGAAGACGACGTCATCGAGACGCGAGCCAGTATCGACAAGGCAGGTTGCGATGATCGTCAGCGACCCGCCTTCTTCGATGTTGCGGGCGGCGCCGAAGAAACGCTTGGGCGGATACAGCGCCGACGGGTCCATACCACCCGAGAGCGTGCGCCCGGAGGGGTTGACGACGAGGTTGTACGCACGCGCCAGGCGGGTGATCGAGTCCATCAGGATGACCACGTGGCGGCCGATCTCCACCAGTCTCTTCGCCCGTTCTAAGGCGAGTTCAGCCGTACGGACATGTGCTGTGACAGGCTCGTCGAACGTGGAGGCGACGACCTCTGCATCTACGGAGCGATCCATGTCGGTCACTTCCTCCGGGCGCTCGCCGATCAGCGCAACGATCAGGTGGACATCGGGATATTTGGTTGAAATCGAATTTGCGATTTGCTTGAGGATCGTCGTTTTCCCCGCTTTTGGAGGCGAAACGATCAGCCCGCGCTGGCCGCGACCGATCGGTGCGACGAGGTTGATCAAACGTGGAGCGAGGGTGTCGTGGTCGGTCTCGAGGTCGAAGCGCTTATCCGGGAAGATCGGTGTGAGGGTTTCAAAGACGGGTCGGTGGGCAGCCTCCTCGGGTTCTACGCCATTGATCGATTCGACTTTGAGCAACCCGAAATGCCGTTCGCTTTCGCGCGGCGGGCGCACCTGCCCAATGACCAGATCGCCGGCCCTGAGCTCATGCCGGCGAAGCTGGGCTTGCGAGACATAGACATCCTGGTCGCTGATCCGGTAGTTGGTAGCTCGCAGGAAACCGATCCCTTCGCTCATGATCTCCAGGATGCCGCCGCGCAGTTCGATGCCTTCTTTTTGCGCCTCGGCCTCGCGGATCGCCATGGCGAGAGTTTCTTTCTTCAGGCGATTCGCATTGGGGATGTTCAAGCCCTTCGCGATCGCGCGTAGTTTCGGAAGGGGTTCGTTCTCAAGTTCTAGTATTTTCATGGTCTTTTCTCATTGGATGGAAGGTTGAAATGATGGAAAACAAAATTGCCCAGAAAGCCTCAAGCGATCCGGTGGTGTCCCTTAGGTTGTGGATATGCGTGGATTTACGTTCAAATTTCTGTTTACGCGGAACCCGTGCAGGTTAAATCGCCGTGCATCTGGATACCGCAATCATAAGTCTGTAAAGCATCTCTGGGGAGTTGCCAGCATTATAGCATGTTCAACGCGGTGGTGCAAGGACATTAACACTTTTCCAACACAACTTTCAAAATTGTGAAAACGCTCCCCTCAAACAAGCGTGGGTGAAAAATTTTGGGCGTCGGACAGGATCTGGTTTTGCAAATCCCACAAACGGCGATAGAGGCCCGCCTGCGACAGCAATTCCGCATGGGTGCCGCGCGCCACAATGCGGCTTGCATCCATCACCAGGATTTCATCCACATGTTCGAGTCCAACCAGCCGGTGTGTAATGAGCAGCGAGGTCCTGTCTCGCGTCATTTCAAACAAAGTTTCCAGCACTTGTTTTTCCGTCTGCGGATCGAGGCTGGCGGTGGGTTCATCGAAGATCAGGATCGGTGCCTCTTTGAGCAATGCGCGTGCAATCGCCAGTCTCTGACGTTCTCCGCCGGAGAGCCGCAAACCCTGCTCGCCAATCAGGGTGTCATACCCTTTCGGCAGATTTAGGATAAAGTCATGGATTTGCGCGAGGCGCGCAGCCGCTTCGATCTCCTCCTGGCTTATGGATCGACGCGCCATCCGCAGATTTTCACGGACGGTTGTGTTGAAGAAATAACTGTTTTGTGAGACGAGCGCGAAACGTTTCCGGACCTCGTCCTGATCCAGCGCCTTGAGCGATACGCCGCCCAAAGCGATGTCTCCCGCTTCATAGTCCCAGAAACGAAACAGCAGGTTTGCAATCGTGCTCTTCCCCGCCCCGCTGGGCCCGACGATCGCAATGGATTTGCCTTCGGGGACTGTGAACGTAACATCTCGTAATGCCGGAATGTTTTGAGAAGGATAGGAAAATGATAGCCTGGAGACCTGGAGACTCGCCGATGGACTGCTCTCTACTCTCTCTTCTCTGCTCTCTTTCACCGCTGGCTCTGCATCCACAACCTCGAACAGCCTCTTTGCCGCCTCCCGCGAGGCGTTCCACATCTGCGCGGCGAGCGGCAGGGGTGTGACCGCTTCGAACGACGCCAGGGTCATCAGCGCGAATGTGCCCAGCATCACGCCTTTGAGGTCCCCTGCCGTCACTTGCGGGATGACGAGGACCAGCACAAGCCACAACCCCAGATTGGTCAACAGCGTGCCAAGCGCGGAATGGACGCCGCTGATGCGCGCCATCTGCTTTTGCGTGGAACCATACGCTCTGCCCGCTGAGGCGACTTGTTCCAGGCGGTCTTCCCCGCGCCCAAAGGCGAGCAGATCGGCAAGCCCCTGGATGCCATCCACGAGTTGCGACTGGAGGCCGGCGCGCTGGGTGATGAGGCGCTGTCCTGGTGTCTGGCTGAAGACCTGGGTAAGCAGGGGGAGCAGCAAACCTAAAGCGAGAAAAAAGCAAATCAGCAAAAGAGCAATCGGCGGGTAGAAAGAGGCGAAGAAGACCGCTACGCCCAGCCCGATCAGGATGGCTGTCAAGGACGGGGAGATGACGCGGACATAAAAGTTCTCCAATGTCTCCACGTCGCCGATGACGCGTGCCAGCAGGTCTCCACTTTTATATTCCATCAGACGCGCGGGAGCCAGGGGTTCGAGTTTTTCGTAGAACCAGACCCGCAGGCGGGCGAGCAAACGGAAGGTGACGTTGTGCGAGACCAGCCTTTCGAGATAACGGAAGACCCCGCGGCTGATGCCGAAGAAACGCACGCCGACGACCGAAACACCGAGGTCCGCAACAGATGGATGCAAAGCTGCGGTGGAGATCAGCCACGCGGATGTGCCGATCAGCGCGACGCTCGAGCCGATGGTAAGAGTGCTCAGCAGAACCGATAGCGCAACCAGGTTCCAGGAACCCTCTAAGAAAGACGAAAGACGAAAAAAGATGGACGATGGACGATGGACGATGGACGATTGCTCATTGGCGATTAGCGTTTGGCTATTAGCGATGGGCGATACGCGATCAGCGACCTGCCCTTTCTCACTTTTTACTTCTTCACTTTGAACTTGATACGCCTTCACCATCCTCGCATATGCCCCATTCTGCGCCAGCAGTTCGCGGTGTGTGCCTGCTTCCATGATGCGCCCTTCTTTCAGCACGATGATTTGATCTGCTCTAAAAACTGTGTTCAGGCGATGGGCGATGGTGATGACGGTTCGCCCCTGCATCAGGCGGCGCGTGGATTCTTCGAGCAGCGATTCGGTCTCGGGGTCGAGGCTGGAGGTTGGTTCATCCAGGATCAGGATCGGCGCGTCTTTCAGGAAGGCGCGTGCTAGGGCGAGTCGCTGCGCCTGCCCGCCGCTGAGACGCGCGCCGCCTTCGCCAATGACCATCTCGTATTTTTCGGGAAGGGTTTCAATGAATTCGTGCAAATGCGCGGCTTTGGCGGCTGCGATCATTTCTTCGTGCGTTGCATCTGGCTTGCCGAGCCGAATGTTTGCTGAAAGGGTATCATGAAAGAGATACGGCTTTTGAGGGACCCAGGCGATGTAGGATCGTAAATTGGGAATTGGGAGTTGGGAATCGGGGCTGATAATTAATGCGCCAGAGGTAGGTTGGACAAAGCCGAGCAGTAGATTGACGAGCGTGCTTTTCCCCGCGCCGCTCGAGCCGACGAGGGCGATGTGCTGGCCTGCTTGAACCGTCAGGTTGATGTTTTCGAGTGCAGGTGTTGTTTCGCCCGGATAGGTGTAACTAATATTTTCAAATATTATGGTCTTGGGCGTAGTAGCGACTTCGCGCAGCACCCCCGAGGGGTCAGTCGCTTCTGGACGAATGAAGTCGTCACTACCGTTTAAACGTAGATCTAAAATCTCAAATATTCTCCTTGCGGCCGTCGTGCCCGCCATGCCTGCGTGGAAGCGGGCGCCAAGCATGCGCAGGGGCAAATAAAATTCCGGCGCCAGGACCAGGATGAAGAATGCCTGGAGGAACTCCATCCTGGCGTAGAGCAGGCGAAAGCCGATCTCGACCGCGATCACCGCGGTACTAAGCGTCGCCAGCAATTCCAGTGCCAGGGCGGAGAGGAAAGTGATCCGCAAAACGTTGAGAGTGGTATCCCGGAACTGGTCGCTGACGTTGGCAATGTTGTGCGCGTGCGCCCTGGATTGACCGAACAATTTCAGGGTCGTCAGTCCCTGCAGACTGTCAAGGAAATGCGCGGAGAGGCGCGAAAGCGTCTGGTATTGCCGCTTCGTGACGATCTCCGCGCCTTTGCCGATCATGATCATGAAGAAGGGGATCAGCGGCGCAGTGACGAGCATGACGATGCCGGAAAGCAGGTCGAGCGGAAAGACGACGATCAGAATGCTGATCGGGACCAAGGCCGTGATGACAAGCTGAGGCAGATACTGGCTGTAGTAGGCATCCAGCGCTTCGATGCCTTCGACCGCGGCAGTCGTCAATTCACCGGTGCGCTGTCCGCGCGTGTAGGCGGGACCGAGGTTCAGGATGTGGCGGAAGAGTCGTTCGCGCAGATCGGACTTGATCCGGACCGCGACCGCGTTCGCGCTGATTTCATTGACCCAGGTCAGGAAGGCGCGTCCGGCGATGACAAGCAGGATCAGATGCAGCCAGCCTGCCACCTCTGCGAGAGTTTGTCCTTCGAGGAAGACGCCATTGACGGTGCTGCTGATGAACCAGGCTTGCCCAATCGTCAGCAAGCCCGCTAAAAGTCCGGAAAGGATCGTTAGCAGGAGTGCAGCGCGGGAATCGCGGGTGAGGGAAAGCAGTCGTCGGTGCATGAAAAACGTGGGAAGGAATCCGTTAATCTACATTAATCCCCGCGGATGGGTCAAAAGATTAGTGTAAATTCGCGGGAATTAGCGGACAGCAAAACAAGAGCCTTGCGAAGGTTGTTACACAGGAGCCTTCGCAAGGCTAATAACTAATAGACAAGGTGCTGCTTCTCGGCGGTGATGCGCTTGCGGAACATGTAGTAGGACCAGCCCTGGTAGGCAAGCACGATCGGGACGAAGATCAGGGCGACGATGGACATCACCGTCAACGTATACTGCGAGGATGACGCATTGTAGATGGTGAGGCTGTACGCCGGAGCTGTGCTGGAGATCATCAGGCGCGGGAACATCAGCATGAAGAAGGTGACCTGCGTCAATACGATGTGCAGCGAAGTCATGATGAAGGCCCAGCCTTCCATCTTGCGGTTGATGAAGAGGATGGTCACCAGCAGCGCGACGTAGGATGCGATCGGCGTAGCGCCGGGGTCGATCCCAAGCTTGCTGGCGATATCGGTATAGACGTATGTTGCGATGAGCAGCACCGTCGTAACGATTGCTGCTGCGGCGTAAATCTTCTTCGACCACTGGAGAACGCGTTCGCGCAGCTCACCGTCCAGTTTCAAGCCGAGGAAGTTCGCGCCGTGCAGGAGGAAGACGGTTACCATGGTTAAGCCGCCGATCAACCCGTAGGGATTCAGCAGGGTGAACAGGTTGCCCGTGTATATCATGTTCTCGTTGATCGGAACGCCGCGCGCCAGGTTGGTGAAGGCTGCGCCCAGCAGGAACGAAGCCAGGAACGAGCCGACGGCGATCATCCAGTCGAAGCGGTGACGCCAGGCAGGGCTGGAGTCTTTCGAGCGGTATTCGAACGAGATGCCGCGCAGGATCAGACCGATCAGCAGCAGGAACAGCGCCAGGTAAAAGCCGCTGAACATGGTAGCGTACCAGTGCGGGAACGCCGCAAACATCGCGCCGCCCGCCGTGATCAGCCAGACCTCGTTGCCGTCCCAGACCGGGCCGATCGTGTTGATGATGGCGCGGCGTTCCACGTCCTTTTTACCGAGGAAGGGCAGGAGCATGCCCACGCCAAAGTCGAAGCCTTCCAGGAAGAAGAAGCCGATCCACAGCACAGCGATCAGGATGAACCAAAGGGTTTGGAGAGATTCGTAAGACATGTTGTGCCTCGTTTCCTAGTCTTGCGCCCCGATGGGCAGCGCGTCGCCGATACCGTCTTCCGATTCAACGTCCACCGATTCGTGTAATGTGGCATCCGGCCCCGCGATGGCAAATTTCTTCATCAGGTAGAACATCGCGCTCGCCAGGGAGCCATACACCACGGTATAGCCAATCAGGGAAATGAGCAGGTCGAGGGGCGTGAGATTTGGCGAGACCGCCTTTTCGACCGTGAGCAATCCGTGCACGATCCAGGGCTGGCGTCCCATTTCAGTCAGGACCCAGCCACCCGTGTTAGCCATGTAGGGCAGAGGAATGACCCACGGCACCCACTTCATCCATTTTGCATCTTCATATTGTTTACGCGTGGCGAGCAGGAAAAGGAACGACACCAGGATCATGAACAGACCGATAGTCATCATGATACGGAACGTCCAGTAGGTGACCACCATCAGTGGGATGTAATCACCCGGTCCGTATCTGGCTGCGTATTCGTCCTGGATATCGTAGACGCCGCGCACTTCACAGTCGAAGTTGTTGCAGGCCAAAAAACTTAATGCATACGGCATGCGGATGGACCAAACCTCGCGTTTGCCGGTCAGGTCACCGATGGTCAGGATGGAGAACTCGGCTGGCTGCGAGGTTTCCCAGTGCGCCTCGATGGCGGCAAACTTCATCGGCTGGGTCTCGAACATGAACTGGCCGTTGGTATGCCCGCTGAAGAAGAGCAGCGTGCTGGAGATCAAACCGACCAGCGCTGCCATCTGGAAGGAGCGCTTGAACAGGTCTACATATTGCTTGCGAACGAGATGGTAGGCGCTCACGCCCAGGATCAGGAAGCTGGCGGTGGCAAACCCGGAGACGATCGTGTGCCAGAAAAAGAGCCAGCCTTTCGGGTTGGCAGCCAGGGCAAGGAAATCCACCAGCTCCGCCCGGCCCGTCAGCTCGTTGACGACGTACCCGACGGGGTGCTGCATCCAGCCGTTCGCCAGCAGGATCCACAGCGCCGAAAGATTCGAACCGATCGCCACCAGCCAGATCGACGCCAGATGGGCTTTCTCGGGAATCCGGCCTTCGCCGAAGATCCAGACTCCCAGGAACGTGGATTCCAGGAAGAATGCCATCAGCGCCTCGATCGCGAGCGGCGCCCCGAAGATATCGCCGACGTAACGGGAATATTCCGACCAGTTCATGCCGAACTGGAATTCCTGGACGATGCCCGTCACAACCCCGATGGCAAAGTTGATCAGGAACAGCTTGCCCCAGAACTTTGTCAGCTTGCGCCAGGACTCATCCCTTGTCTGGTAATAACGGGTCTGCATGTAGGCGACAAACCACCCCAGCCCCAGCGTCAGAGGAACGAACAAAAAGTGATAGACAGTTGTCAGACCGAACTGCCAGCGTGAAAGGGTAACAGGATCCATGAACTCTCCTCTCGAAAAGTTTAACATGTGCGCCCTCGGCACATGGAATTATCTGACGGGCACTGCGCCTGGCAGCTTGACCGGGACACCCAGCGCTTCTTGCGCGAGACTTTCGAACGTGATCGCGGCCATCTCGCGCAGCATTGCCAACTGGACGCGCCCCCACTTCGAGCTGACCGGGCAATTGGACAGGAAGGGACAATCGTCCTCGCCCTTGACCTGCAGGCACTCCGAGAGCAGGATCGGCCCCTCGAATGCCTCCACCACGTCCCTGAGCGTGATCTGCGAGGCGGGGCGGGGGAGCATCAAGCCGCCTTCGCGTCCCGGGAATGTGTTGACGAGCCCCGCGCGTGCCAGCTGGGCGACAATCCGCGACATCAGCGCCGGGGGGATTAACATTTTCTGCTGAATTTCGCCACTGGAAAGGCGTGTATTCTCTCCCTCTTCCGCAAGGGCGAGAATGACACGCACGGCATAATCGGTTTGTCGGTTGATCTTGAGCATGGGGCAACTTCCAATAAACTATTACAAGTTAAGTAAACGTTTACTCTTATTGTAAGCATTGCGATTATATCGTCATGTGCAATTTGTCACAAGTGGAGTGTGATTAAAGTAATATAAGATTTCCATCCCGATTTTGCTGCGTTGAGTCTGGTACTGGTGCAGTTTCTCAAATCTTATCGGGCAAACATACTGCTTCGTATACTGCTTCGCATACTCTACGAGTATAATCTACGAAAACTTTTGTCGAGGTATACATGATCGATCCTGTAATTTTCACAATCAGATTATTTGGCCAGGAATTCCCCGTGCGCTGGTATGGCGTGATCGTCATGATCGGAATCGTTGTCGGTGCGTTGATCGTCGAGCGGGAGCTCAAGCGCCGCGGCGAGAAAAGCGACCGCATCTGGGACGCGCTGCTCTGGGTGGTGGTTGCCGGAGTGATCGGGGCGCGGCTCTGGTATGTTTTCAATGCCGTCCTGGGCGGCAATCGCTCCTATTTCGAAAACCCGGGCAGCATTCTTAGGATCTGGGAAGGCGGATTGCATATCTTTGGCGCGTTCCTGTTTGGTGGAATTGCCCTGCTCCTATTCCTGCGTCAGAATAAGCTCGACGCCTGGCTCTTTCTGGATGCCGTGGGTCCCGCGGCGCTGATCGGGCAGGGGATCGGGCGGATTGCAAATTTTATCAATCAGGAATTATATGGTCCGCCGACCAGCCTGCCGTGGGGGATCAGGATCGATGCCGTCCATCGTCTCCCGGACTATCCGGCAAGCCGGTTTCCCGTGGAAACGATACGCTTCCATCCGACCTTTGCCTACGAGATGTTGTGGAACTTCGCCTCGGCCGGTCTGCTGCTCTGGCTGGCGCGCCGCTACGAAAAGGATCTCAAGCCTGGCGCGCTGTTCGCGGGCTGGCTGGTGCTGGCCGGTATCGGACGCGTGATCATCGAATTTTTCCGGCCCGACCAGCCGCCGATCCCTGCACTGGGAATCAGCTATTCTGCCCTCTTCGCGGCGTTGATGGCAATTGCTGGCGCGGTTTTACTGATGGTGCGCTACAAAGCGCTCACTCCCAGGTGGGCTGAGAACTGGGAAGACGAATATGATGTGAGTGGAAAGACGGACACTGCAGAGGACGTGATTGAATCAGAGCAGCCTGTGAAAGTGAAGAAGACTCCCCGTACAAAGAAAGCGCCGGCAGCAAAGACAAAAACCGGCACTGCGAAAAAACCTGCAAAGAAAACACCCCCGCGCAGGACAACCAGGACAACTCGAGGCACGAGGCGTACCGCGCGTGCGAAGAAGTCATCGTAGTAAAAAGCCGCCCGGAGAATTTTCTCCGGGCGATTTTATTTAATCACTCACCTTACGCAGTTTCACCACGGAGCGCACTGTACCCTT
>JAFGCG010000176.1 GCA_016932715.1 Anaerolineales bacterium | reverse complement strand
CTCTTTAAGCAAAATGTGCCTTGGTTTTGATGTGTAAATTCAACGACTAAAGTCGTTACTACGGCAAATTCGTGACTTACTGAAATTGGTAAATTGGAAATTAGGAGCGAGTCCCAATTTACCGATTCCCAATTTACCAATTCCCGCATCCCGAAAGGATTTCACTATGGCACGTTTCATGCGCCTGGAAGTCATCAACACCTTACTTGACATTGGACTTGTTCCGCTTTTCTACAACGCGGAGGTGGAAACGTCTGTGGAGCTGGCGTCTGCCTGTGCGCGCGGCGGGGCGAAGGTGATCGAGTTCACCAACCGCGGCGAGCTGGCATACCCGGTCTTTACGGAATTGATCAAGCGTATGGTCAAAGCCGATCCAACCGTCATCCTGGGTGTCGGCTCGATCCTCGACGCGCCGACCGCGGCTTTGTACATTGCCAGCGGCGCGAACTTCGTCGTGGGGCCGAGTTTCAACCCCGAGATCGCGCGGCTGTGCAACCGGCGCAAGATTTTGTACATGCCCGGCTGCGCCACCGAGACGGAGATTTCGACTGCCGAAGAATTCGGCGCGGAGATCTGCAAGATCTTCCCGGGTGAGACGGTCGGCGGTCCCGCGTTTGTCAAAGGCGTCATGGCTCCCTGCCCGTGGCATCGCCTCATGCCCACCGGCGGCGTGGACGCCACCGAAGCCAGCGTCAGCGAATGGATCAAAGCTGGGGCAGCCGCGGTGGGGATGGGCAGCAAACTCGTCAGCGCGCAAGCCGTCAAAGACAAGGATTACGACGGCATTGCAAAGAAAACATCCGACTGTGTCGCCTGGATCAGGAAAGCGCGCGCAAAGTAGGGGCGATCCTTGTGGTCGCCCAGAGCACGATAAGAACCCGAATAGTTATTGAGGTTCGCCCGTATGTTGCGATGAATATTTTGAAGGAGAAGAATTAATGAAATATCATGCACTCTTAACAGCGAATAACGGTTTGAACACGCCCTCCACGAATCCGTGCAAGCTGCTCGACTTTGGGTTCCTGAAACTCGGAGCAGGGGAGACCTACAGCGGCGAAGGCGGAGACCGTGAGGTGCTGGCAGTGCTGCTCGGAGGCCGCGCCAGCTTCGAGGTCGGAAAGAAGCGTTTCGAGGACGTCGGCGGACGTCCCAATGTGTTCAATGGCAAGCCGCATTCGGTCTACATCCCTGCCAAATCCAAATTCAGCATCAAAGCGCAGAGCGCGGCCGAGATCGCGCTGCCGAGCGCGCCAAGCGATTTGGAGGTCGAGCCCTATCTCATTAGTCCATCGCAAGTGGCGAACGGCATCTGGGGCGCGGCGAACTTCAAGCGTTACTTTCATCAGATTTTGACTCTCGCTTCCCAGCCCGAGCTGCCCGCGCGGCGCCTGATCGTCGGCGAGACGTTCACGCCAAGCGGCAACTGGAGCACCTATCCGCCGCACAAACATCAGGTGGATGAGTTGCCGCGTGAGGCGTATCACGAAGAGATGTACTTCTTCAAAGTCAGCCCCAATGATGGCTTTGGGATTTGCCATTATTACAACGAAGAGGGTGAAGAGGAAAACTTCACCGTGCGCGATAACAGCATCCATATGATGCCGCGCGGTTATCACACAGTCGTCAGCGCGCCGGGGTATACCACCTATTACTTGTGGTTCCTGGCGGGGGAGCAGCGCGTGCAAGCCACCGTGGACGATCCACAGCTGGGTTGGGTCAGCAAGACCGTAGCGATGTTGAAAGAACTTGGACAGTAGGAGTAGCCACTGAGACGCAGAGGCTCGGAGTTTTCTGGAGAGTTTCTCCCCGTCCTCTGTGTCTCTGTGGCAAGACTCCTGGAGACACAAAAATGATTCTCGATTCATTCAAACTCGATGGAAAAGTTGTCCTCGTCACCGGTGCCGCGCAGGGATTGGGTCAGGGCATGGCGCTGGCGCTGGCGGAGGCTGGCGCCGATATCGCCAGCCTGGATCGCATTGGCTGCGAAGGGACTTGTGAAGCCGTCCGCGCCCTGGGCAGGAAGTATTGTGAATCCGTAGTGGATCTGCGCGCGGCAAGCGTGGACGATCTGAAGGCAGTCGTGGCGCGGATCGTGGATGAACTGGGCCATATCGATATCCTGGTCAATAACGCCGGGACGATCCGCCGCACGCCCGCGGTTGATTTTTCCGAAACCGACTGGGATGACGTCTTGCAGATCAACTTGAAAGCGGCGTTCTTCCTGGCGCAGGCTGTGGGCCGGGTCATGATCGCACAGGGCAGCGGCAAGATCATCAATACCGTTTCCATGCTTTCGTTCCAGGGCGGCATCACGGTCCCATCCTATACCGCCTCGAAGAGCGGGCTGGCCGGACTCACGCGCGCGCTTGCCAACGAATGGGCAAAGCACAATATCAATGTCAATGCCATCGCGCCCGGCTACATGGCAACGGATAATACCGCTGCCTTGCGCGCTGATCCGGCGCGCTCCACCTCCATTCTCGATCGTATCCCGGCCGGTCGTTGGGGAACGCCTGATGATCTGCGGGGCGCGGTTATCTTTCTTGCTTCCTCGGCGTCGGATTACGTGAACGGAGCGATTATTCCTGTTGATGGTGGCTGGTTGGCGCGTTAGAGCTGCAGGACTTTCCAGACTTTATGGAAAGTCTTTTTTCTCGCAAGGCTAATCTTATGAGTACATTCAAATTCTCCGAGTTGCCCGTTGCCGCCTTCCGCGCCGGCGCCGAGCGCCGGATCGTGTACACCGATCACCTGATGCTGGTGATCTTTGACTTCAGCGATGGTCCCCAAACCCAGCCCGACCCGCCGCATCGGCATCCGCACGAGCAGGTCAGCTATGTGGTCGAGGGCGAGATTCTCTTCTTCCTCGGCGACGAACCACCCGTCCACCTCGTACCCGGCGACGGCTATACCGTCCCGGCGGACATCCCTCACTGCATCCAACTCCTCACCCCGCGCGCCCGCCTGGTGGATGCGTTCACTCCCCTGCGGGAAGATTTTCTGAGTACATAATTTCTCACCACGGAGATCACAGAGTCCACTGAGCAAAACAAAAGAGAAACTCTGTGTTCTCCGTGTGCTCTGTGGTGGAATAAATGATAAACCCACAAGATCAGACACTCCCTGGCTCACACGTTAACGGAGGCAAAATGAAAGCTGGTATTCTTTACGGTCCAAAAAATATTCGCTTGGGGGAAATGCCGGAACCTCAGATCCATGCGGATGAGGTGCTGCTGGAATCTCACGCCGCCGGGATTTGCGGTACGGACCTGCATATCTACCGGGGCGAGTTCGAGAACCGGGTTCGTTATCCTGCCGTGCAAGGGCATGAGTTCGGGGGCGTGATTGCCGAAGTTGGAAAAAATGTACGCGGATTCAAAGCAGGCGACCGGGTTGTCGTCGACCCGATCATATCCTGTCATCAATGCCCGGCCTGTCTGACGGGGCATATCAACGCCTGCCAGACCCTCAAGCTGCTGGGGGTCGACCTGAATGGCGGTTATGGCCAGTTCGTGGCCGTCCCTGCCGATCGCGTACTCCGGCTGCCTGAGGGCATCCCGATGACGCACGCTCCCATGGTGGAGATGTACGCGCTCGGACATCATATCCTGCAGCGCGGGGAGGTCCAGCCCGGAGAGACTGTGGCGATCCTGGGCGCAGGCAAACTCGGTCTTTCTGTATTGGATGTGCTCTGCCACAGCGTCAGCCCGGGGATTAGCATCGTGTCGGACCTGCAGCCCTTCCGCCTCCAGACTGCCCGCGAACTGGGCGCCGACCATGCCATCGACCTCCGTGAAACCGACCTGGTCGAACGGGTTTTGGAGCTCACGAATGGCGTCGGTGTGGATTGTGTGATCGAGTGTGTTGGTCATTATCATCTGGCAGGCGGGCAGGAGGCGCCTCTCGCGCAGGCGGTCAGGATGATCCGCAGCGGCGGACGCATCGTCACGACCGGTTTGGGCGACCAGACCTCGGCGGTCCATTTCAGGACTCTCGTGCTGAAGGAAGCCAGGATCATCGCCTCACGCGTCACGCGCGGCGAATTTCCCCGCGCCATCCAGATGATGAGCCGCGGTTTGCTGCATCCCGAACTGTTGATCACCGATGTGCAGCCGCTCGCATCCATCGGAGAGGCTTTCGATCAGGTGGATCGCGAAAGCCCGGAGACGATTAAAATTGTTTTAGAGATCAAGGAGAAGTGACATGGAATACCGTAGACTGGGTCGCTCCGGAGTGCTTGTCTCACCGCTGTGTTTGGGAGCGATGAACTTCGGCGGGACGACGGATGAAGCCGAATCTTTTGCGATTATGCAGAAAGCCGTGGAGGCGGGAATCAATTTTTTCGATACCGCCAATGTGTATAACAAGGGGGAGAGCGAGCGCGTAGTAGGAAAGTTTTTGAAGGAAAACAATTTGCGTGAGCAGGTTGTACTGGCTACCAAGGTGAATGGCCGTATGGGCGAGGGTCCCAACGAGGCCGGCTTGAGCCGTTACCACATCGTCAAAGCCTGCGAGGATTCGCTGCGACGCCTGCAGACCGATCACATCGATCTGTACCAGCTTCATCGACCACCGGCACACTCGCCGGAGGAAACGCTGCGCGCCCTGGACGATCTGATCCGCGCGGGCAAAGTCCTTTACATCGGCTGTTCCACGCATCCGGCCTGGATGGTGATGGAAGCCCTGTCCATCAGTGAACGCTATGGGATGAATCGTTACATCAGCGAACAGCCTCCCTATAACCTGCTGGACCGCCGCATCGAGAATGAGCTCGTCCCATTGTGCCAGAAGTATGACCTGGCGATCCTTCCCTGGTCACCTCTGGCAATGGGCATCCTGGCGGGACGCTATACCAAGCCGGACACCTACCCTGAAGGTTCACGCGCCGTCCTGTGGGATAGCAGCATGGTCAAAGCGCGTATCACCCAGCGCGGCATCGACGTGGGCAAGGCGGTGAGCAAAATGGCTCAGGAACGCGGCCTCACCGCTTCACAATTAGCGCTGCTGTGGACAAAGGACCAGCCCGGCATCACCGCGCCAATCGTTGGACCTCGGACGCTCGCACACCTGGAAGATGCGATCGGCATCCTCGACAAAACGCTGGATGATGCCGATCGTCCGTTGTTCGATGAACTGGTCCACCCCGGCAACGCGGTGGCTGATTTTCATAATTCGAATGATTGGATGAAGGCGCGGATTGTCGCTTGATGATTTCCCAATTTAATTCGTTTTTCAAAATCTATAGCAAGGTCTTTGGCTTGCTGGTAACAATGATGGTCGGTGCAATGTTCCCGCAGGTTCATACCTTGTCGTTCCTGATCCAGTATTTGCTCATGACAATGCTGTTCTTTGCATTCCTGGATATCGAGTTCAAGCCGGAGATGTTCCAGCGAAGCGTGCTCTGGGTCCTGCTCGCCAACGTGGGCGTGGCGTTCGCCAGTTACGCGGTGTTCCTGCCCTTCGACATGAGGCTCGCACTCGCAGCTTTCATGACAGCCATCGCACCGACTGCGATCGCGGCGCCGGTCATCATCGGTTTCATCCAGGGGAAGATCGAATATGTTGTCACCGCGGTGTTGTTCACGAATATTTCGAGCGCGGTCATCATTCCGTTGACGTTGCCCTTTTTGCTCGGCGCGGAGGTTCAAATCTCAGTCTGGCAAGTTCTGCAGCCGGTACTCATTGTCATGTTCGTGCCTTTGATCCTGGCGCGGCTGGCTTCCTATCTGCCTTTCGAGACACAAGCATTCATTCGCAAGGGCAAAACATTTTCTTTTCCCATCTGGCTGGTCAATCTTTTTATCATCATCGCCAACGCTTCGAATTTTCTGCGCAATGAAAACTCCGATTCGGCGGTTACGCTGGCCACCATTGCCCTGATCTCCCTGGTGATCTGCATCGTCAATTTTGGCCTGGGCGCCCTGCTCGGCGGACGGCGGAACTGGCAGGAAGCCAGCCAGTCGCTTGGACAAAAGAACATCTCTTTCGTCATCTGGATCGCCCTGACCTTCATCAACCCGCTGGTGGCGATGGGACCCACGTTCTACATTTTGTATCACCACCTGTATAACTCGTGGTCGATTTATCAGTTCGAAAAACGGCACAATTCACAAAGCCCCGCTTGACGGGAAGATCCTCCGGCACAAAAAGAGGGATGGCGCGTAGCGTACCATCCCTCTTTTGATTCGACCTCAACGTTCGCGATATGCGATCCGCGATAAGCGAACTTACTTACTCTGCCACAAACGGATCGTGCCCGGGGTCTTCCGGCAGGCGTCCTGCAAGCCGCATCCCAGACAGCCATCACCGCAATTGACATATGCCTCGATCAACCCGCTGCGCTGCAGGTGTTCCAGCATGGCTTCGACGAGCTGGGGCGTGGTCCCGAGACGGGCAGCTAAGATACTCGTTTCCAGGGTACCCCCGGCGCGGATTTCATTGATAAGTTGTTTGAGCATCACTAAAGTCCTATGAAAAGCGCGAGATGGTAAACGCCCGCGCCCGCCGCAATCGAAATGACCAGGAGCAGGAGGATGTTGAGCAATGTCCAGCCCCACGAGTTGGTCTCCTGGCGGATCACAGCAACAGTCGCCATGCACGGGATAAAGAGCATGGTCACGACCAGGAACGCGAGCGCCGAGGCAGTCGAGAACGTGGAGGTCAGTGTTTGTGCGAGCGCCGCCTCGGGACTGCTGCCAAAGAGCACACCCAGGGTCGCGACCGCGTTCTCCTTCGCCGGGAAGCTCGTGATCAGCGCGACGGTCAGCCGCCAGTCGAAGCCCATCCAGCGCCCGACGGGTTCGATCCATTTTCCGAATTGCACAAGATAACTTTCGTTCAGGTCGCCATTGGGAAGCATCGAGAGCGCCCAGATGACCAGCGCCATGCCCAGAATGGTCGTGCCGGCTTTCTTGAGGAACGACATCGACCGCTGCCAGATCAGTAAGCCGATGGTGCGGCTGTCCGGCACATGATAGAGCGGCATTTCCATGATGAACGCCGAACGCTGACCTTTGAAAATGACCCTGTTCAGGAGAGCGCCGCTTAATACCAGCGTGAACATCGAAGCCAGGACCAATCCCCAGGAGACAAAGATGGCATTCGAACCGAAGAATACCGGCGCCAGGAAGGCGACCACTGCTATACGGGCTGTGCATGGCACCAGGGGGGCGATCAGGATCGTCAGAAAGCGCGCCGGCTTCGAATCGATCACGCGCGTCCCCAGGATGGCGGGTACATTGCAGCCGAACCCGAGGAACAACGGCAGGAAGGACTTGCCGTGCAGGCCCATTATGTGCATGAAGTTGTCCATGACAAAGGCGGCGCGCGCCATGTAGCCCATATCCTCGAGCAGACCAAACACGGCAAAGAAAATGATCATGATCGGCAGGAAGGTCATGACCGCGCCGACGCCGCCGATCACACCATCCACGATCAGGCTCCGGATCCAGAACGGCGCCTCGGCGAGCAGCTGGTTTGCCAGGCCCGCGAGCCCTCCAACGATTTGCGCGTCCAGCCAGCCCTGGACCGGCGAGCCGATCGTGAAAGTCAGCCAGAAGACCAGTCCCAGGATGCCTGCCAGGATGACCAATCCCCAAAAGGGATGGACTGCCCAGCGGTCGAGTTGTTTGGTCAGCGAGATTTGCCCGATCCTGGGGTGGACGACGGCAGCCCGCACCAGGCGGCCGATCCATTCGTAGCGCCCGGAGGCGATTGCCAGCAGCGCGTCATCGTGCTGGCGCAGCAGGTCGTAGACAGCTTCCCATTTTTCCGGGGGCAAATTGTTTTGCAGGAGGTGCGTGATCTCTGTATCACCTTCCAGTAATTTGAGCGCAACCCAATTTTCCGGATAGGGGGATGGCACGTACCCGTGAATATGATTCAGGATTTCGTCGAGCGTGGCACGATGATCGGCGCGGATCTCAGGCAGGCGCGGCGTGAAGATACGGCCGCCGTCCAGGATTTCCTGCACAGCCTGGTAGAATGCCTGCATTCCGGTGGCGTGTGTGGCGGTCATGGGGATCACCGGGACGCCCAGCGCAGCCTCCAGGACTTCCGGCTCGATGCGGAAGCCTTCCTGTCTGGCAACGTCCATCATGTTGAGGATGACAGCCAGGGGAGTATCTAATGAAATCAGTTCGGCGACCAGATAAAGGCTGCGCTCGAGGTTTGCCGCGTTGACGATCGCGATCACCAGGTCCGGCCGTTCGCGCAGGATAAACTCACGCGTGATGACCTCCTCCGGTGAATTGGCTGTCAGACTGTAGGTGCCCGGCAGATCGACAATTCCGTATTCACAGCCATTAATTGAAAAACTCCCCTCCCGCCGCTCCACTGTCTTGCCGGGCCAATTGCCCACATGTTGATTCAAACCGGTCAGGAAATTGAACAGTGTGGACTTGCCCACGTTTGGCTGGCCAGCCAGCGCGAGCAGCGGTATCCGTTCCCGCACCCGCAGGCTGACCGGCTGCGATGGAGCAGAGGTGGAGTGGCAGTTGCTCATTCGGCGCTCCGCGCGACAACGATCTTCGCCGCCTCACCCCGGCCCAGCGCGACGCGTGTGCCGCGCACGGTCACGATCAACGGACCGCGGCCATAGTTCTGGCTCATACTGACTTCCGCACCGGGCGTGAATCCCAGCGAAACCAGGCGCGTGGCTTCGACAGTTCCAACATTAAAGGCTAAAATAGTCGCATGATTGTCAACCGAGAGTTCCGTCAGGGAAATGGCGCGGGTATGATCCATGAATCGGTCCTTTTTGCAGCAGCTTTCAAAATACAGTTGGACGCTGTGATCGTCCAACCATGATTAGTATATGCTAATTCTGGTAATTAGTATAATGAAAAAGGAACCCATTCCCGGGTGACAAATATCATGAATTTGGACAAAATTAGTGGACAAAATTAGCCCCACAATCGAAAATTACCTTTCCCTCATGTACGTGCTCGAGCTGGATAAAGAACCGGTCCTGGGCGTCCACCTGGCTCAGCTCTTGAATGTGACCCCTCCGACCGTCACCAATACCCTCAAGCGCATGGTCCGCGACGGTTTGATCACCATGGACAAGAACGGGACGCGCCTGACGAAGGCCGGCAAACAATCCGCGCGGACGGTGGTCCGCCGCCACATGTTGACCGAGTGGATGATGGCGCGGATCCTGCCGTGGTCGAAACTGCACCGCGAAGCGCATAATCTCGAGCATGCCATCTCCTCGGAAGTGGAAACGGCGCTCTTCGAGGAACTGGGACACCCTCAGACTTGCCCGCACGGGAATCCGCTGCCGGGGTGCGAAGAGGCGGTCGCAGCCTGGATTCCCATCACGGAGACATCTCCGGACGATGTGGTCGTTATCAGACGCATCCATGAACTCGCGGAATACAACGCGGAGTTGCTGGAATTTTTGGAGAGTAAAGGACTTAAGCCAGACGCCGAAGCCATCGTCCGGGAAGTGCTGCCGTTCAATCAGACGGTTACCCTGGAGGTCGAGGGGCAGGCAGTGACGTTGGGGTTTGCCTCGGCACAACAACTTTTCGTTGAGCGCCGGGTCCTGACTCACTGAGTGGCGAGTCCAATCCGATAGCATAGTCGGCGCGCTCCTGCGCCGACGGGCACATGGGAGAAGCTGCTAGATCGAGAAATCTCCCCAATGCCAGATGCCGTGCTCCGGTGTGTGCAGTGGCGGTCCGTAACCGCCGCCGCCATTGACGCGCTTCTCTAATGATTCGACATGTGCGATCAAAGCTGCCAGCGTTTCTCCGATGGTGTCGGGCAGGCTGCCATGCTCCAGGTCGGCTTTCTCACCAGCCACATGGGATATCTGATCACGCACCACTACCTGCCCCGGCACGCCGACGATCACTGAATCAGGCGGCGCAGATTTCACCACGACCGCGTTCGCGCCGATGCGGCTGTTCGCGCCGATCGTGATGGCTCCCAGAACCTTCGCACCCGCACCGATGACGACATCAGCCTCGATGGTCGGATGACGTTTGGTCTTGTGTAAACTTGTCCCGCCCAGCGTCACCCCATGGTAGATCGTGACATGATCGCCAACTTCCGCAGTCTCGCCGATGACCACGCCCATGCCATGGTCGATGAAGAAATGATGGCCGATGGTCGCACCCGGATGGATCTCGATGCCCGTCAGGCTGCGCATGAGGTGGGATATCCAGCGCGCGAAAAGTTTCAGCCCGCTTTTCCAAAGCCGGTGAGAAAGGCGATGTGCCCAGATGGCATGCAAGCCGGGATAGCATAACAAGACTTCGACCACATTGCGAGCGGCCGGGTCGCGGTCCAGGACCGATTGAATATCATCATGAATTGTCTTGAACATCGAACTTGCTCTTTCCTTCAATTCTGGTGGTCGAGTAGCGCTGAGCGCTCGTTGCGAAGAGCGTATCGCGACCATCACATTTCCAGGAAACATTTTGTTTGAATGTAACCTGTTGGCCTCGATACAGCCCTCGAAATGCACTCGGGCTTACTCGACCAATGGGTTATTGCCAATTATGCGCTGGCTGCTTCCTCCGCCAGATCAGCGAACAGCGGTGTGGAGAGATAGCGTTCGCCGAAGGAGGGGATGATCACCACGATCAGCTTGCCGGAGCTCTCGGAGCGGTTCGCCACTTGCAGGGCGGCCCAGGTCGCGGCGCCGGAGGAAATGCCGACCAGCAGACCTTCTTCGCGGGCGAGGCGGCGTGCGGTTTCGAAGGCGTCCTCATTTTTCACACGGATGACCTCGTCGTAGATCTGCGTGTTGAGGACTTCCGGTACGAAGCCTGCGCCGATCCCCTGGATGGGGTGCGGTCCCTTCACCCCGCCGGAAAGTACCGGCGAAGCATCCGGCTCGACCGCGATGGCTTTGAAGGACGGCTTGCGCGACTTGATAACCTCGCCCACGCCGGTGATCGTCCCGCCGGTGCCGATGCCCGCCACGAGATAATCCACTTTACCGTCTGTATCCCGCCAGATTTCCTCCGCCGTCGTCCTGCGATGAATCTCCGGGTTGGCTGGGTTCTTGAACTGCTGTGGAACGAAGTATTTCTTTGGATCTGCAGCCGCGATCTCCTCCGCCTTGCGGATCGCGCCGTTCATACCATCGGGTCCCGGGGTGAGGACCAATTCCGCGCCGTATGCGCGCAGCAACATGCGACGTTCCCTGCTCATCGTTTCAGGCATGGTCAGGATCAGTTTATAGCCGCGCGCCGCGGCAACAAACGCCAGCGCGATCCCGGTGTTGCCGCTGGTCGGTTCGACCAGGGTTGTGTCTTTGTCGATCAGGCCCGCTTTTTCTGCCGCATCGATCATCGCTACGCCGATGCGGTCCTTGACCGAATGGGCGGGGTTGTAAAACTCCAGTTTTGCCACGACCTCCGCTTTCGCTCCTTCTGTGATGCGGTTCAGACGTACGAGCGGGGTGTTGCCCACAAGTGCTGTAACATCACTGGCAATGTTCATTTTGCTTTATCCTTTGTGTTTGTTTTAAATAAGTAAAACGGCTGTCTGCCACCAGGAAATTTTCCTGGTGCAAACGATGGACGCATGGTTTAAGTCGTCGGAGGACGACTTTTGTCATATGCGGGGTCAAGCCCACCGTTTGCGGCAGTCAGCCGTTCTGGTCTCTGTACGAGAGGCGGTGGTTTAGAGACCCCGCCCCATACAGATGCAATTCGAGATGGTTTTCATACTTCTCATAGGGTAAGCCGGAATAATTGGATTGGGCGGAATTTTACCACGGAGATCACTGAGCTCACAGAGAATCTTTTAAAAATCTCTGTGCGCTCCGTGTGCTCTGTAGTAAACAGATCAGATTTTCCTGCAGACCAGTTCTCCCTTCCCGATGGGCACGATCAGCGCGTCCAGGCGTTCATCGCTCAGGGCGTGTTCCAGCATGGGAGCCAGCGTCTCGCGGTGATCGATGGCGTTATCTGCCACAAGCCATCCGCCTTGTACCAGGCGTGGAACGACCAATTCGTAACAATCGCCATACACTTCCTTCTCTGCATCCAGGAATACAAAAGCAAGATTATAGTAGTATGCCATATGTTCGCGCGCGTCGCCCGCGATCAATTGGACCGTTTCTTCCACACCTGCGGCGTGAAAGGTTTCCCGGGCGAGTTTCACTTTTTCCGGCAGGACTTCGAATGTGACGACCTTCCGCCCCAACGCGCGCGCGGCGATTGCCAGCCAGAGGGTGGAATATCCCGCGCTCGTGCCGATTTCGAGAATGGGACCTTCAGGCGCGCCGGCTGCCAGCAATGCCAGGAACTTTCCGGTCTCAGGCGGGATCTGGCGCAGGCGCTGGAGGCGCGGCGTGCCATCGAGGCGGTCTTTTGTATCGATCTCCTCCAGAGCTTTCATGCGCTCTGCAATGGCGGGTGGTAGGGTATGGAACATCTTGGTCTCCTTTTGCTTATCCAAATAAACTTTACCGAATCTTTACATTTGCTTTATTACCGCTTCAAGCTGTATCACTATACTGGCAGCATAACATTTACAGTTACAATATCACTGATTGCTAACAGCTAATCGCCAATCGCTAAAGGCTAATTATGGCAAAAATCCTCGTCATAGATGATGAACCCTCGATCGTAAATCTCGTCACGGCCTATCTCAAGCCCGAAGGCTACGAAGTCCACACGGCTACGGATGGACCCTCGGGACTCAAAGCCGCGCGCGCCTTCAAACCTGATCTCGTTATCCTCGATATCATGCTCCCCGGCATGGACGGCATCGAGCTGCTCTCACGCCTGCGCCGCGAATCGGAAGTATACGTCATTCTGCTCACCGCCAAAACAGAGGAGACGGACAAGGTCGTGGGGCTTTCGGTCGGCGCGGATGATTACGTGACGAAACCCTTCAGCCCGCGCGAATTAACGGCGCGCGTCAAGGCGGCGCTGCGGCGCATCCAGGCGGGAGCAGGTTCCGGCTCCGAGGCGAGCGTGTACTCCTTCCGGCGTTTGCGGATGGACGTCGGGGCGCGCATCGTCAGCGTGGACGAAAAGCCGATCGAGTTGACCGCCATCGAGTTTGACCTGTTGAAGGCGCTGGTCGAAAATCGCGGGCGGGTCCTCTCGCGCGAGCAATTGCTCGAAAAAGTGTGGGGCGGTGAATATTTCGGCGAACAGCGCGTGGTGGACGTGCACCTTGGTCATGTCCGCCAGAAACTTGGACGCGAGGAACTGATCGTCACAGTCCGTGGCGTGGGCTATCGGTTCGAAGATGAACCGCTTTAGACCGCGGATGAACACGGATGAATGCGGTTGTTTAAGAAATCCTTTTCATCTGCGTTCATCTGTGGTCAAGAACATTCTGTAAGTGAGGCAGCATGATCGATTATTTCCGCCGTCATTTGGGCGCAAAACTTTTGCTTTCGTATCTGGTGATCATTTTGATCGGGGTGGCGGTGTTGATCGTTGCCAGTCAGTTTCTTCTGCCTGCCTCGTTCGACCGTCACATGGCTGGGATGGGATCAATGATGGGGGGGGGACAGGGTCAAGGCCAGGGGCAGGGGCTGGGTCGTTCTGGTGTCATGCCACAACTCTTTGCCGATTTCCGCGCCGGTTTCAATGAAGCCCTGCTCTATGCGGTGCTGGCGGCTGCCGTGGTGGCAGTCATCATCAGTTTGTATTTGAGCCGCAGTGTGATCGCGCCGATCAGCGCCATGTCGCTTGCGTCACAGCGCATTGCTGCTGGACGCTATGATGAACGCGTGCAGGTGCGCGGTGAGGATGAACTCGCTGACCTTGCCATACGTTTCAATCAAATGGCGGAAAAATTAGACCAGGTCGAATCCATGCGGCGGCGTCTGATCGGCGATGTCAGTCATGAATTGCGCACGCCCCTCACCGCCATCAAAGGTTCGATGGAAGGCTTGATGGATGGGGTTCTGCCGGCCACGCAGGAAACGTATCAGCAGATCCATGCGGAGGCGGACCGCCTGAATCGCCTCGTGGATGACCTGCAGGAGCTCAGCCGCGTCGAAAGCAACGCCTATCAATTGGATCTCCGCCCGGTGGAAGTGCCCTCCCTCGTGCAGACGGTGACCAAACGCCTCGCGCCGCAGGCGGAATCGAAACGCATCTCTCTGGACCTCGACCTGGCGCCCGACCTGCCGCGTGTCCTGGCTGACGAGGACCGCGCCGTGCAGGTGCTGACCAACCTGACGGGGAACGCGTTGCAGTACACACCTGAAAATGGCAGAGTGACCATCGCCGCGCAGCGCATGAATACTGAACTGCAGATCTCCGTCCGTGATACGGGCATTGGAATTCCGCCCGAACATCTGCCGCACATCTTCGACCGTTTCTACCGTGCCGATAAATCGCGCTCGCGCCGCGCCGGGGGCGGGAGCGGTATCGGCCTGACGATCGCCCGCGCCCTGGTCGAAGCGCACGGCGGACGGATCTGGGCCGAATCGGCAGGGGAGGGGGAAGGAAGCACAATTACTTTTACACTGCCGATCGCAAAATAGAAGCATTTCCAAAAATCGAACAGCGACCTAACGATGTGCCAGCCTGGAGGAGGAAGAGAATAATCGGAAGTCATATCCCTGTTGAAGTGGAGGAATTGCAGCCAATCACCCGTGGCAACTATGGTACGATTCTGAATGACTGTTTTCTAAGAGACTGTTTCTTAAAGACTTCTCAGGACACGGACAACACAGTTTTACACGGAGTTTCACGGAAAAATTCCTAAAAAGCCGCCCATTTCCGTGTTGTCCGCGAAATCCGTGTACCAAAAAGCAAGCGACAACGATTTAAGAAACACTCTCTCAGCAGTGCAGTCCTGACTTGGAAACGAAGACTCCGGGCGTGGTGCGATGTTCGATCTCCAACAAGTAATCAACAGTTCTCTCAGCCTGCGCTTTGTCGCTGCCCTGGCACAGAGGCTGTCGTCGCGGGCGGGTTATCGCGTTGCGGATTTTGTGGCAGAGCAAATCGCGCGCCAGCGCAATTCCAAACTGGTCTGGGCGGTGCGTGCCAATCAATGGGTTGTCACTGGAGAAGTTTTACGGGGAGAGGCTTTGGATCTGGTCGTTCGCACGACGTTCCGTCATTGGGCGCGCTGCATCTTCGACCTGTATCATTACATTGAAGATCCAGAGGCGGCAAAGCAATTGATCGTTTTGGAACCCTCCTTTCAGCCGCTGGCGCGGAGACCTGAATTCGAGCGTCGTGGTGGCTGCCGCGGCCTGATGATCGTTGGGCTGCACCTCAGCAACTTCGACCTGGTCCTGCAGTGGCTTGGCGGGCAAGGTATGAAACCACTGGCACTTACCATTCCGGACCCGCGAGGCGGGCGCCGCATGGAATATGAAATCCGCAGGAGAACGGGGATGAACCTTATTCCTGCTTCAGTAGGCGCGTTCCGACAGGCAATCAGACACCTTCAGCAGGGAGGCATGGTGGCAACGGGGATCGACCGGCCCATCCCGAACCCGGAAGTGTCTCCGCGTTTTTTTGGCCGCCCGGCTGCCCTTCCCATGCACCATATCTTTCTTGCGACGAAAGCTCACGTGCCTGTCATCGTCGTGGTCGCGCATCTCCAGGAAGATGAGAGATACCATGTTTTTGCGTCGGAGTTGATCGAAATGGATCCTGCTCCTGACCGGGAAGTGGCGGCGCTTCGGAATGCCGAAAAAGTACTGGCAGTAGCAGAGAAGTTTATTCGACAATCTCCGCAGCAATGGTCTGTGCCATTACCGGTCTGGCCCCAGGTCATGGATCTGATTCCAAAGTAAAGCGAAACCCCGGATCAAATTTGCAGGGCTAAGGAGAACGCAATGAGTGATATTACGCGTCATCGGAGGGTGAATGATATCCTGCTGGGTCCGCTGGAGAGACCCACCTTGCGGTGGCTGGCAGCTCACATGCCAGCCTGGATAACACCGGATATCTGCACCCTTATCGGAGTATCGGGTGCATTCGGCGTCGCGTTCAGTTATGTGTTGAGTATTTATGATAAAACGTTCCTATGGCTTGCCTCGCTGGGTTTTATCATCAATTGGTTTGGCGACAGCCTGGATGGTACATTGGCACGCTATCGACATACCGAACGCCCGAGGTTCGGGTTTTTCGTGGACCATACAACCGACGCGTTTAGTGTGACGGTGATCTTTCTGGGGCTCGGTATGACTCCCTATATCAGCTTCAATATCGCCTGTCTGGCATTGATCGCCTATCTGCTCCTCAGTGTACTTGTCTTTGTGCGTACAAGCGTAGTGGGTGAATTCAAAATATCTTATAGCAAACTTGGACCCACCGAGATCCGTGCGCTTGCCATCCTGCTGAATATCGCCATGTACTTTGGCGGTGTGCGGATATCTTCATTGACGTTTGGAACGCTGGGTCAGATCATCTTTACCCCGTATGACCTGATGATTGCCGTAATTGCACTGCTCCTGTTGTCTTTCTTTCTTGTGACGGCCATCCGGGAAACGATCCGACTCGCAAAAGAAAACAAGTAATCCCTGGCGGGATGCGCGCAGCTCGACCGTTCGGGATGCACAGTGAGAATCCTTTCATGAGGGCGGCGCGCCATATCATTCGAGAGGCGTTTTCGTTTTATCTTTAAACAGAAATTGTATTTGAAAATAAATGCTTTTCGAGTATGGGAGATAAATTCTATGGGTATTCCGGCGGATGATAAGAAACAGAAATCGTCTGACTCACCTGAACAAAGGTTGGGGGATACACCTGTTCCACCCTGGGAAATGCCTGCGCCCGAGGAAAAGGCTCAAGCCAAGCCTGTCAAACGAGCCTTAAAAGAGGCGCTAGCCGATGTAGACTCGCCGGAAAAAGCTGATGAAGTGATCGAGGAGTTGGAAGCGGATACGGCCGACCAGGCTGCGGAAGACGTTGAGCAAACTCAGCGGCCAACCACAACGCCTGCTTCCCTGGCGCGGCAAGTGAAAAAGACAGCCGAGACCGCGCCTGATGGGGAGAAAACGAAAAAGACGCTGGAGGCGACCGCTCGCGCCCTCACTACGCCTGATAAACGCCAGCGCGAGATCGTCTCGGAAGCAGCGCAGGAAGTTTTTAACCCCGAGCAACAGGGTGCGCCTCCGACAGCTTCCGATGAACCGCAGCGTGAGTATTTACGTGCAGCGGTTCTTCGAAGGCTCAAATCGCTGGATGCGCTGGACGCCAACCTTTTTCTTCTGGTCAATCATTTGCCGCATACACGTTTTCTCAATACCTTGTTCTACGGCATCACGCTGGCTTTCAATGGCGCGGCGACCTGGTATGCTGTAACAGCGCTCGCGACCCTGTACAAGCGCCGCAGATTTAGTGAACTTCTGCGCGAGGTGGCTCTGCCGTTGACGATCACAACTGCGCTCGTAGAGTATCCAATTAAGTGGTACTTCAAGCGCCAGCGTCCCTTTATTACGATCATCCAGGCAATTGTGATCGGTAAAAAGCCGGGGACGTGGTCGTTCCCATCCGGTCACTCTGCCGGAGCCTTTGCTGGAGCATGGCTGCTTAACCATAAATTCCCGCGTGCGCGCGGACTTCGATATTTTGTTGCCAGTCTCGTCGCGTTTTCCCGCATCTATCTGGGCGACCATTATCCGGGCGATGTTGCCTCAGGCTCATTGCTCGGCATGTTGTTCGCCATGTTCTTCCATCGGTTGTTCAAACGTAGAGGCAGGAAATAATTCCCGGATTTCAGCACCAAATGGGGGAATGGCTATTTTCAAAATCTAAAATCCGGTTAATGTTAGTGGGCTTTAGTAAGGTTAGAATGCTTTATCCCATCTTGACTTAATAGGACAAATGTTCTAAAATTGGTCATAATATGTAGCCGATCGGTTACAAGACCATGAGAAGAGATGTTTTCCAGGCATTAGCCGACCCCAACCGAAGAGCCATCATCGGCCTGTTAGCGAACCGAAGGCTGACCATCAAAGCTGTGGCGGAACATTTCCCCATCAGCCGGCCGGCCGTTTCCAGGCACGTCAAGATCCTGACGGAATGCGGTCTGGTAGTCGTCCACCGGAAGGGCCGCGAACGATTCTGCGAAGCGCGCCTGGATAAATTGAACGGGGTTACGAATTGGATCGAGCAGCAGCAGAAAACATGGGAAGGACGCCTGGATCGTCTGGATGAATATCTAAGCGAATTACGAAGTGCCGGATAGATGAGTAGCTTGAAGTTTAGTTGTAGACTCACGAGACAACTCAATAAGCTTACTGACTAATGAGACAAGCGGCAAAAGCCAAGGAGAGAAAATGATCGGTGAAACGGAATCCACTCAGAGGTCCGCGCGAAGCGAACTTGTCATTACCCGTATTTTCGATGTGCCGCGAGAACTGGTCTGGAAAGCCTGGACCGATCCCAGGCATTTCATGCGCTGGTGGGGACCCAAAGATTTCACAGCGCCTTTCTGCGAGATCGATCTGCGCGTGGGAGGCAGGTATCTCAACTGCATGAGGTCCCCTGATGGGCACGAGTACTGGACCACAGGGGTCTATCGGGAAATTGTTCCGCTGGAGAAACTCGTCTACACCGATAGCTTTGGAGACGAAGAGGGAAATGTGGTTTCCGCTGCGTATTACGGCATGAGCCCGGACTTTCCGCGCGAAACGCTGGTGACAGTGACCTTCGAAGATTACGACGGCAAAACAAAAATGACCCTGAGGCATAGCGATCTCCCGGCTGGAGAAATGAGCGAACAAACCGGGACTGGCTGGAACGAATCCTTCGATAAGCTTGCCAGGAACCTCACTAAAAAGGAGAAACCAGCATGACAGATCGTAACGAAGCTGCCGCGATCTCCTTGTGAGAGGCTCATTGAAAGCTCAAATCATCAGCCTTACCCACCCGATAAACAGGAATGTGCGTCAAATCATAAGTTTATGAACGCAAGCCACAGTCGACTCAGGCAGATCGATATCCATGTTAGTGAGCAGTTCATCACGCACTGGCTTGAGGACCCAACGTGATTTACAGGTAGAAAGACCAATTTATTAATAGAGGAGAGTTTCAAATGGAAAACAAGACCGATGTTCAGACGCAGCAGCGGGCCTTCAACTCCGCGTTCATCTCGATCTCCAAGCTTCGTGCCGACTTCAGCGACAGGGTGATCGCGCCGGGTGATCCCGGCTACGATGCCGCGCGTGCTGTCTTCCTCGGCGGGATCGATCGCCGGCCTGCAGCTATTATTCGAGTTGCCGATGCCAACGATGTCGCACGCGTCGTTTCGCTGGCGCACGAGACCGGCCTGGAGCTTGCCATCCGCAGCGGCGGCCACAGCAGCGTCGGTCACAGCGTTTCCGATGGCGGGATCGTGCTGGACCTTGCGAAGATGCGCGACCTGCAGATCGATGTCAGGGGCCGGACTGCCTGGGCACAGACGGGTTTAACAGCCGGTGAATATACAAAGGCGGCGAGCGCGCATGGACTCGCGACCGGGTTCGGCGACACGGGTTCGGTTGGGATCGGGGGCATCACGCTCGGCGGCGGGATCGGCTATCTCGTCCGCAAGTATGGGCTAACGATCGACGACTTACTGGCTGCTGAGATCGTCACCGCGGACGGTCAACTGCTGTACGTGGATGCGAACTCACATCCCGATCTTTTCTGGGCGATCCGCGGGGGCGGCGGCAACTTCGGGGTCGCGACCCGCTTCCAGTACCGGCTGCACGACGTGGATAAGATCCTGGGCGGGATGTTGATCCTGCCGGCGACGCCCGACGTCATTGCCTCGTTCATCGCGCAGGCAGATGCCGCACCGGAGGAACTCTCGACGATTGCAAACGTGATGACCGCGCCGCCGATGCCGTTCCTGCCCCCGGAGGTTCACGGCAAGCTGATTGTCATGGCAATGCTGGTTTATGCGGGTGACGTTGAGACCGGCGAGCGTGTCATTGCGCCGTTCCGGGCGCTGGCGAAACCGCTGGCAGACATGGTCCGTCCGATGAGCTATCCGGAAATCTATCCTGCTGAAGAAGGCGGTGGCGACTACCACCCTGTCGCGGCAGCGCGCACGCTGTTCGTTGACTCGATCGATCGGCCCGTCGCCGAAACGATCCTGAGTTATCTTCGGGCTTCGACCGGCTCGATGGCTGTCGCTCAATTGCGAGTGCTCGGTGGGGCGATGGCACGTATCCCTGTGGATGCGACCGCGTTCGCTCACCGCGGCGCGCGCATCATGGTGAACCTCGCCGCGCTTTACCAAAATCCGGACGAGAAACCGACTCACGAGGCCTGGGTCGGCAACTTTGCAGCCACCCTGCGGCAAAGCGACAACGGTGTCTATGTCAATTTTCTCGGCGACGAAGGGGCTGCCGCGGTCCGTGCAGCCTATCCGGGCCGGACCTGGGACCGGCTCCGCTCGATCAAGAGGCGCTACGACCCGGACAACCTCTTCCGCCTCAATCAAAACATCCCGCCCGCGGGCAAGTAACTCAAGGAGCAATGAATGGCTGCCTACAAGACCATCGATGACTACATCAAGACGTTTTCGGAAGATACAAGAAGCATTCTGAATCAACTCCGGCAGGTCATCAAAGATGCCGCGCCGGAAGCCGAAGAAACGATCAACTATCAAATACCCACATTTACCCTGCACGGCAATCTGGTGCATTTTGCAGCCTTCAAGAATCACATTGGTTTCTATCCCACTCCAACCGGCATGGAAGCGTTCGAGAAGGAATTGGCTCCTTACCAAGGCGCCAAAGGCTCGGTCCAATTCCCGATCGATCAACCGCTCCCCTTGCCGTTAATCCGCAGGATCGTAGTGTATCGAGTGAAAGAGAACCTGGAGCGAGAACAAAAGAAAAAGAGATAGTTACCATTTCCCTGCATGATTTGATCAGCAACCATGCAGGGAAGTGGGGTGTATATTTGAAAATTTCATGACTGGCGTCTCGATCTTTAGAAGTATGGAGAGATAAATTCGATTATGAAAACATTTCACGTAACTTTAGCAAACTCACTTGCCGCTTTTCTAATCAATTCAACAGTATGGTTTGCGGTCACGTTTTGGGTGTTCCTTGAAACCAAGTCCGTGATCGCAACATCGGTCATGGCCGGTGTGTTCACCCTGACCGTGGCTTTCTCCGGATTCCTGCTTGGGTCCCTGGTCGACCGGTATCCAAAGAAAAGAGTCATGCTGCTGTCGAGCGTTATTTCTCTTGTCCTGTATGCGCTTGCCAGCTTTATTTATGTCACTACGCCGCCCGAGGTCTTCAGCGATGCAGCGAGCGTCAGACTTTGGATCTTCATCGTGCTGGCGCTGGTGGGCGCGATCTTTGGCAATCTGCGCTCGATCGCCCTCGCGACCCTTGTAACCATCCTGGTCCCCGAAGAGGGCAGGGATAAGGCTAACGGCCTGGTTGGCACAGCCAACGGTGTGTCGTTCCTGGGTGCTTCCATATTCAGCGGCCTGGCTGTTGGCTACCTGGGCATGTTCTGGCTGCTGATGATCGCTGTCACATTGACCGTGCTGGTCATTGCCCATCTTTTGACGCTTACGATCCCGGATCTGCCGAAGAAGTTGCGGCACGCCCACGATGGTGAACCGGAACACGAGCACGAAGATCAGCAGGACAATCGTATCGATCTGCGTGGAACGATCGCTGCCATCAAACTGGTCCCCGGGCTTTTCGGGCTGATCTTTTTCCACACCTTCAACAACTTCCTGGGCGGGATCTTTATGTCCCTCATGGATGCTTATGGCTTGCTGCTGGTGTCGGTGCAGGCCTGGGGCTTCCTGTGGGGAGTGTTGAGTCTGGGCTTCATCGTCGGGGGGATAGTTGTGGCGAGGAAGGGGCTGGGCAAGAGTCCTCTGCGGACGCTCTTCCTGGCAAATATCGCCATGTGGTCGATCTGTAGTGTCTTTACCCTCCAGGCATCCATTGTCCTTTTGGCGGTAGGCATGTTTGTCTGGTTATGTCTGATCCCGGCGGTCGAAGCCGCGGAGCAGACCATTCTGCAAAAAGTGGTCCAGCCCGAACGCCAGGGACGCGTGTTCGGTTTTGCCCAAAGCGTGGAACAGGCTGCCTCGCCCGTCACGGCGTTTCTGATCGGGCCGATCGCCCAGCTGATCTTCATCCCGTTCATGACAACCGGCGCGGGCGTCGATCTGCTGGGTCCCTGGTTTGGGACGGGTACAGACAGAGGTCTCGCCCTCTTGTTTACCGTCGCGGGGGTGATCGGATTGATCGTCACATTGCTGGCAATGCGCTCCTATTCCTATCGGGCATTGTCGGCAAATTACCAGAATCAAGCCGAAGATCAAAAGTTGGCGGAAGCCTATCCGGATCCGGCATGAGTGAAGAAAGGAACCTGGCATGAAAAAGACGGGCTCGAAGAATAATTTAACTCCATCTCAACACATCGACAACCACATCCGTGAACTGGGCGACTGGCGCGGGAAAACCCTTGCCCGGCTGCGAAGGCTGGTCCTGGAGAGCGCTCCCGAACTCACAGAAGAATGGAAGTGGGATACACCGGTTTGGGCGTACAAAGGGAATGTCGTCGCTGGCGGCGTTTTCAAAGATCACGTCAAACTCAACTTTTTCAAGGGCGCCTCGCTGGCGGATCCAAAGGGCCTTTTCAACGCCGGACTCGCGGCGAAGGCGACGCGTGCCATTGACTTCCACGCAGGCAGTAAAATTGATGAGCCGGCCTTGAAGGAGCTGATCCGTGCAGCCGTCGCCTATAATGCAGCTGGCAGCAAAAGGAAATAATCAGCAGGCATAGAAGTCCGGAGAAATAAAATGAAGATCCATCTGGTGGATGGCACTTACGAGCTGTTCCGCAACCACTTCGGCGCGCCGCCGAAGAAGGCTCCCGATGGACGCGAGGTGGGCGCGACCCTTGGCCTTTTGAGAAGCATGCTGATGCTGGTGACGAGTCCGGGCGTGACGCACATCGCGGTCGCCTTTGACCACGTCATCGAGTCCTTCCGCAACGACCTCTTTGCCGGATACAAAACCAGTCAAGGCGTGGACCCAGACCTGCTTGCGCAATTCCCACTCGCCGAAGAGGCGGTTTCGGCGCTGGGGCTGGTCGTCTGGCCGATGGTGGAGTTCGAAGCCGACGATGCATTAGCCACGGCTGCCAGGCGCTTCAAAAAGAATAAGAGCGTGGAACAGATCCTCATCTGTTCACCCGACAAGGACCTGGCGCAGCTGGTGGACGGGAACCGGATCGTGTGCTGGGACCGCCGCCGGGACATCCTCATCGATGAAGCCGGCGTCGTGGAGAAGTATGGCGTGCCTCCAGAATCCATGCCGGACTGGCTGGCACTGGTGGGCGATTCTGCGGATGGCTATCCCGGCATCCCCGGCTGGGGAGCCAAGTCCGCTTCGGTGGTGCTTGCTCATTTCAAACATATGGAATCCATCCCGGATGATCCTGGAAAATGGAAACTGGGTTCCATTAGCCCCGGTCGGGCTGCGAGCCTGACTGCAAGCCTGGCGCAGCGCCGGGCAGAGGCGCTGCTGTACAAAAAGCTGGCGACTGTGCGTGAAGATGTCCCGCTCGAAGAGAAACTCAGCGACCTGAAATGGCAGGGCGCTCACAAACGGCTGATGGAGTTCTGTCACAGGCTGGGAGATGAGAAGATTCCACTGCGTATTCCCCGCTGGCGCTAGTACTCCAACAAGCTTAAGTTGGATGGTGACTCAGGCGATAAATTGAATAAATTCCCCTGCAGTTTTAAATTATTCGAGTATTGATTACCTTACACTTTCAGAATCGGGACGCTGATTCACGCTGAAAACGCAGATTTTTTGTCTTGAATCAGCGAAAATCAGCGTT
>JAFGCG010000020.1 GCA_016932715.1 Anaerolineales bacterium | reverse complement strand
CGTTCGAACATTCCAACCTGCTAATCTGTTAATAACGTTTATTGCTGGACAGTCGGCTGCTCAGGTACAACGATCGCCATGATCAGATAGACCAGCGCGATGCCGCCGAAGCCGGTAAAGAAAGCCAGGATGGTCAGTAAACGGACAATCGTCGGGTCGATGCCGAGATAGTCAGCCAGTCCCGCACATACGCCCGCGATCATACGGTTGGACGTACTGCGAGTCAGTTGCTTGTAGCCGGTATTCATAATCTTGCACTCCTTTCAACGATTTCTACCTAGCATACGCAAGGGAGTGCAGGAGGTTGCAAATTAATTTCCGATAGGCGCGTCGTACGGCGAAGTTAACGATTCTGTTAGCAAACTCACGCTGCTTTTGAGCCCATCGAGGCTTCGCATGCTTCGCAGTTTTTCATGGATCAGCAGGATGGCTTCTATGCTATCGTTCACAACGCGGGTCATTGTTTGTTCATTCAGATAATGATAAGGAATCGATAAAAACCACTTGTCTTCCTGCTGGCTGTAAAACTTTCGAATGTGGGCATACTGGTGATGCAGCGCCTCATTCTTTACAAAAGGCAGGTAGGATGGCGGGTTGGGGCTGGGCAGGATCACGCGCCAGAAGATGTGCTCAGGGTGCTCGCGCACGTAGAGTTGGTCCAGGCCATACCAATCGTCTTTGACCTTTCCCCAGGTTTCCTTCGGATTCTGATCGAACTGTTCCTTGAAATCTCGCTCTGTCGCCGCGCCGATCCGCTTGGCCCACATCAGGTCGCAGATCAGGTGAAAGAAATAGCCAAGGCGAAAACTATACAGTTTTATGTCATCTTCCGGCCGCAGGTCAGCGACATATTGTTCGTAAAATACCAGGTCGTGAATGGCGTGCTCGCCCTCGCCCTTTTTCAGGAAATGGGTCACTTCCTTTGGCGGATCGAACTCCGTCCAGTCCGCGTTGGGGATGCCGGAATCAGGCGAGAGATTGCCGAACGCAAAAGTGACTTCATCCAGTTCCGGGAAATAGGGAAGTAAATTTTCTGCGATTCGCAGATGGGATATCCATGTGCCCATTTATTTTCCTACTCTCCGATCAGCTGCACGACAAGTTTTCGCTGGCGCGGGCGGTTGTCGAAGTCCAGATAAATGATCTGCTGCCAGGTACCCAGTGTCAATTGGCCGTCCACAAAGGGGATCGTCAGCGAGGGACCGAGCAGGGCGGCGCGCACGTGACTGTGACCGTTGCCGTCATGCCAGCGCGCGTTGTGGGCGTACTCGCGGTTCACTGGGATGATCTCCTCGAAGAGCCGTCGCAGGTCGCTCAGAGCGCCGCTCTCATATTCGATGGTTGTGAGGGCGCTGGTGGAGGAGGGACAAAAAACCGTTGCGGTACCGGATGCCAGTCCGCTTTTTGAAATTAAATTTGCAACTTGATCGGTGATGTCATGAATGTCCGCGTCGCCGCGAGTGCTGAGGGAAAGGGGGAAATTTTTTACGGGCATAGAGATATTATATCTTTTCAGGCAGCCCACGCCAGCTCTTTTCCGCATTGAGAGTGGCTAAAAAACGGGCTCGCGAATCCTTCACCACGGAGATCACAGAGTCCACTGAGAAAATAAAAGAAAAGCCCTGTGTTCTCCGTGCTCTCTGTGGTGAAATCGGCGCTAAGCCTACCTAGATACCCTTTCCACATTCAGAACAGACCTGGTCATGCAGGAAGATAATGCCTCCGCAATGCAAGCAGGTCCACCTCTCCTTTTCTTCAAGCAAATGCCCTTTTGCACCAACGGTTTTGATCCGAACAGCGTTGTCGATCAGGCTGACCTGGTATCTTTGCCGATAACTTTTGTCGAGGCGCTTGATGGTTGCGCAGGGAAAAGTAGGACACTCGACACAAAAATCAACCCCCCGGCTGGTTGCGCAGTCTTTGAGCTTGCATTTCCTGCAATGTTCGGGTTTACTGGCGTCCTGCCCGCGGCAGCCCAAACAGGGCTTTTTTTCTTTCAAATGCACATAACAGACCGCGCAGGTGATCCCACAGGGCGCCAGCATGGTCGCAGGGATATTGGTATACATTTTCATGGTTGAGTTACCGGGTTCCCTGATTTGGCTTTCAGCAGAGCTTCATATTGTTTGCGATACTTTGCCTCTTTTTCTTTTGCGATGAGTGTCCGGACCTTTGTCAACAGTCCATCATCGCCATCCTTCGCATAGAGCGAGATCATGGATTGGATAATATCCTGCCGGATTAGGTTGGAGTGTTTCTCATTCGTGCATTCCGTAAATCGCTTGCCAAGATGCTGTAATACTTTGTCGCGGTTGGGCTTGTTCGTCGCAGCTGCTTTCCAGATGTTCTGGAGGCACTGCCGCGAAGTGATGAACTTTTCATCCCGGGTATGAGCCAGCAAACGATCAAGGGATGTATCAAGGCGATTTTCAACGTCGCTTTTTGCCAGATTGCATAATAGCATGACGCCGATCGACCTCTGGTAGGAATTCTGGTGATCCAGTTTTTCGAGCAGGAGATCCCAAACTTCGTATACCCAGTCAACTTTGGCTTCTGTAACCTTCAACAAACTTTGCAGCGCCTCCAGCCGGATTTTGTCGTCGGTGGAGGCAAGGTTCCCGATGTGCTTTTTGATGTTCTTGTTCACTGTTTCCTCGTCGTCAGGCGGTTGCTTTATGCTTCCTGGCTGCCTCCACATAGAAGGTGATCCACTTATTCTCCTCTCCGCGCCTGCCAACCTTCCAGGGACATTGTGCCGGAGTCCAGTCTAAATAAAAATGCCCGTCTGCATCGGCATTGCTCTCCAGCTCTGCCCATGCGGCTTGCAGTCTCTCATCCCTGCCATAGCCCATTTTGCTCAGCGCATAGAGCACTTCCCATCCATTGGCGCGCCAGGTAATGGGGAAGGACAGTCTTTGCACGTCCTGGTTGACCGGGATGCCCGGATGCGCTGATTGAAAAATACCGCCTCGACGCAGAAAGTAATCTACCAGTTGCTTGCAGCGCGGGTGGTCCCAATAATCCGGGAATTCGGAAAAAGCCAAAAGCGCCTTGACTGAACCCCGAACGCAGCTTTTCACAGCTTTGCGCCGGTATTTTCCTTCATGCATATCACACAGATAACCGCCATCCTCTCGTGATGTATCCGCCAGAAGCTGCACGGCACGTTTCAAACGCGGATCCTCCCGGTAGCCCAGGCGCGCAAACGTCCGGATGTTATAGCCCAGCAGGCAGGAAAAATGCCGGTACCAGTCCCCATCCGGCTGCTGCAAGCCG
>JAFGCG010000175.1 GCA_016932715.1 Anaerolineales bacterium | reverse complement strand
GGATCAGACAGGTGAGCAATATATCGTGGTGAAGCATGTGCTGCCGGCGCGCTATACCAAGCAGGGCGCCGTCTATTTGACGTTTACGCAGGATACGCTCATTGATTTTCATGCCCAGATCGATAAGCGTTTCGAGGGCGAAAAGATCGTGGGCTGGTTCCATACGCATCCCCGTATGGGTATTTTTCTTTCTCATTTCGACACCTTTTTGCATCATAACTTCTTTCCCGAACCCTGGCAGGTAGCCCTGGTGGTGGAACCATTTTCATCCGTTGCCGGATTCTTTATTCGCCAGGCAGATGGCATTTTTGATCCCACCCGTTATTTTGGTTTTTATGAAATGGATGGAGCCAACGGCCGCAGTATTGTCCGCTGGCAAAACTTTGTGAAAGCTGAAGCCGAATCTGAAGGAGGTCCTCACAATGAATAGACACATGCGTACGTACTTCTATGCCGTGCTGGGAGCATTTGGCGGTTTAGTTGGCTCCTGGGTCAGCAATCAACTGGGTCTTTCGTTTTCTCCGAACATATATCTGAGTTCAGCCCTCGTAGGCGCGCTCATTGGTCTCAGTGTGGGCCTGTTCATCGGCCTCACTGAAGGCGCTTTGACGCGCAATCCTGTCCAGGCAGTGAAATCTGGGCTGTTCAGCGGCTTGTTGGGTTTAGCCGCTGGAGCGATCGGACTGCCACTGAGCGAGTTCTTGTTTCAATCTGTTGGGGCCGGGATTGTTGGCCGCGCGCTCGGTCTGGGAATTTTTGGTCTGCTGATCGGGTTGGCTGAAGGCATGGTTGGAAGAACGCAAGCCTGGAAAGGGATGCTGGGCGGTTTTATCGGCGGCGCGATCGGTGGCGCTCTGCTCGAACTGGCCAGAGTCCGGTTCGGAACGGACCTGGCAACCGGCAAAACAGTCGGCCTCGTTTTGCTCGGTGCCTGTGTGGGAGCGTTCATCTCGCTCATTGCAGTCCTGCTTTCCCGCGCCTGGCTGGAGGTCAGATCGGGCAAGCTCAAAGGTACTGAATTCATGCTCGACAAATTCATTGCCAAGGGCTTTCCTTCGGTTGCGATCGGAAGTTCTCCCCTGAAATCCGAGATCGTGCTGCCCGACCCCGATATCGCGCCACAGCATGCCATGTTGACCGGAGATGGGATGTCCTTCAATTTGAAAGATATGAGTCTCTCTGGGACCTTCATTAACAATCGCAAGATCGAACGTGTGCAATTGGCAGATGGTCAAAAAATCCGTATGGGGAATACGGAAATGGTTTACCACGAAAGGAGGTAACCGTGCGCAAATTAAACTACATTGTTACAACTCTCCTGCTGGTCGCGATCAGTGTGTGGCCGGTCGCCGCAGTTTCGGCGCAGGAGGAAACGCCGCAGCTTCGGATCACGCAGGTGGATAACTCCAAATTTCCGAATGTCACTGTCTATGTTTCTGCCACCAACGCAGCCGGCGAACCTGTGGGAGTGGAGGCTGGCTCGATCCAGATCTATGAGAACGGCCAGTTAATGCAGGTGGTGGATGTCCAGGGTGGTGGGGAAGTGGTAGGGCAGGAATCCATCCCCGTGACGACGATGCTGGTGATGGATATCTCAGGCAGCATGGATAAAAACGACAAGATTTCAGCGGCGAAAGAAGCTGCGAAAAGCTATGTCGCTCAAATGCGCCCTGGCGATCAGACCGGATTGATTACGTATGATACTCAGGTGTACACGGTCCAGCCAATTACCGGAGATATTGCGGTTCTGACCGCTGCCATCGATGGATTAAAAACCGGCAGCGATACGGCCATGTACAACGCCCTGATGGAGGCCGAAAAAGCCCTGGAAGGTGTTTCGGGCCGCAAAGCGATCATCGTGCTCACTGACGGGCTGGATAACAAAAGCCAGAGTACGGCCGAGGATGTCATCAACGGAATCGGTGAGAGCGGACTCACCATCTCTGCCGTTGGCTTTGGTGACGCGAGCACACGCGGGCAGACCGGTCTCGATGAGCCTGCGCTCCAGTTCCTGGCTGAAAAGAGCGGTGGCGTCTATGGGTACGCCACGAATGCCGAGGTCCTCAAAGCTTTGTATCAGCAGCAAAGCCGCGCCCTGCAGAGCGAGTACCGGATCACATACGTCTCACCTTCGCCATTGCGAGACGGCATCAACCGGAACATTACCGTTTCTTTGACAAGCGCTCCGGTCTCCGCGGAAGGGAAGTACAATCCCGGCGGCGTCCTGCCGGAGGTCTCGAACAGGTCATGGAACATGTTTGGAGTCATCCTGGCGGGGCTGCTGGTCCTGTTGTTTGTGCCCATACTGTTTGGTCTCCTCAGAGGAGCGTTCAGCGGTGCGAAGGGAAGTTCAGGCGCTGGGAAATCCTCTCGAGGCAGAGGACGCATCAAACTCAAGTAAACGGAAGACGGTGGCGCTCACAGCACCACCGTCTTTTTTTGAGTTAATGCCGGCGCTTCATCTTCCGGACCCCGGGCCCGTCGCCGACACAATAAACCCATCGTGCCACTCAGGGTCATCCATCAAAAAAGAGCGGAAGACGAGATAGCGTTCATGTTGTTCAGGGCTGTCCGCGTTTCTCTGATACGTTTCCTTATTTTTGAAAATCGCCGCCAGATAAAACTCGTCTGAATCATTCTCCATTTGGAAATAGTAATCCGCGACCCAGCCCAGGATGACCGCCTCGCCGAAACCGTCCATAGCTTTGATAAATTCATCTTTTACCCCGGGCTTGATGCGGAAGCGCGCAATCGTTCCATACATATAAATCTCCTTTTTGGCTGCGATTATATCGTCACCGGTTCTGCTGAATCAAAAGAGACGACCGATTGATTGGGTCGTCTCCTGCTGATCGGCTTCCTGTTCAGGCAGCGAGCGGTTTTTCCATCCGGCGGATGACCATGACCACTTTGCCTTTGATCTCCAGAGGTTCGTTCTTCCGGACGAAGATCGGTTTCATGGTCGGGTTGGCAGGCTGCAGGCGATAACGGTCCTTTTCCTTGAAGAAGTACTTCAGGGTCGCTTCGTTATCGCGCGGCAGCCAGACGGCGACCATTTCCCCATTGCGCGCATCCGTGGCTGGCTTGAGGACAACGATGTCGCCATCGTTGATCATCGCATCGATCATTGATTCTCCCTTGACTTCGAGGGCATACAAGCCCACGCCTTTTTCCTTCGCAGGGAGCAGACTGCGCGCAATATCCACTGCATTGGCTTCACTGTCGGTCATATAACTGACGTTCGGATCAAGCTCAGGGAGGGGGAGACCGGCGGCAATCGGACCGAGAATCGGAATGCGAAGTGTATCTGCCGTTCCATTGAAACCCGCCAAACGCACGCCGCGTGAGATCTTGCGGTCGCGCTCGATCAATCCCCGTTTTTCAAGTTGATCAAGATAATAATTCACCACAGAAGTGGATGAGATACCAGTTTTCTCACCAATTTCACGAATTGAGGGAGGATACTTGTTCTCGCGCTGGTACACCTGCAGGAACTCAAGGATCCTCTGGTGACGTTCTCCGAGACCTTTGCTTTTACGAACCATCATCATAGCTGCCTCCTGCCCAAAAACCTGGGCACAGGTGAGCATTCTTCGCTCATTTGTGCTATGAATGATAACCGAACGTCTGTTCTGTGTCAAGCTTTATCTGACCGAATTTCTCCCTAAATCCAGGTCCGGCGGCGCATCCAGATATACATGCCAATTGGCATCATAAATATAACGGCCAGGGTCAAGTAGAAGACGGGGCTGGTTGTCCAGGCTTTCAGGTTGCCAAGAGGCTCGAAGAAGTTCATCCCAAAATAACCCGTCAGAAAGGTCAGCGGCATAAACAGGACGGTGATAATGGTCAGGGTCTTCATGATCTCATTCATGCGGTTGTTGATGACCGACAGATACGTATCCAGCGCACCGCCGACGAGATCGCGCAGGCTCTCATTGATGTCATGCAGGCGGACCAGGTGATCATAAATATCTCTGAAGAAGATGCGGTCCTTGGGATCGATCACCTGATAATCGTCGCGGGCGAGCTTGTTCAGCACTTCGCGCTGGGGGAGAATGATCCGCCTCATTGCCAGTAAGACTCGCTTTAACGCGAACAGCTTTTCGAGCGTCCGCGGCTCGGGCCGATCAAAGATCTGGTCCTCGAGCTGGTCAATGGCATCGTCGATTTGCTCGACCGCCGGCATGTAGCCTGCCACCAGGTTATCAGCAATCCTGTAAAGAAGATGGTCGGCGCCTGCCTGCAGGTTGCGGATATCCCGGTCACAGGCCGCCCAGGTTTCATCCAGGGCAGTGATCGGATGATCGTGATGGGTAACAATATAGTTTTTCCCAAGGAAAATATCCAGTTCGTCCACATCGGTTTCCCAGGCATCGCCATTTTGTTGCGCGTTCATATAATTCAACACGATGTAAAGATAATCGCCCCAGTCATCCAGCTTGGGCACATGCGTTTCCTGCAATGCGTCGTCGATTGCCAGGGGATGAAACTGGAAACCCTGCAGGATGGGGAGGCAGGTTTCAGGCGCTTCACTGACAAAATCTACCCATAGGAGTCCTTTTGGGTTTTGGACCAGTTCAGGAAACTCTTTGGGAGGAATGTCTTTTCGGACCGGTTTCCCGGGAGCATAGTAGAGCGAACGGATCATAGGCACCTTGATAGCGGAAGGACTTTTTCAAAATCACTATTCTTGATTTTTTCCGGCAGGAAACTTGAATTATCTATATTGCGGATTGGATAAATTGAATTAATACTTGACAAAATGAAGATTCTACCTATAATATTTTTAAAATTTGATAAACTGTTCAAGATTAGAGAAATATCTGGCTGTAATTTTGAATTTATCCTTCTCATTATAAGCCTTCTCAGCCCGTAAGAGAGTGTTTCTTAATTCACCACAAAGGACACAACACTTGCACCTGAACGTGAAGCGTTCAGCTTCACACTTGCCCCGGGCGCAAGTGCCGGGGAGTGCAGGTGAGAGCACAAAGGTTGGGTCCGTAAAAGGAACAATTCGTGCGAATTCGCGAAATTCGCGGCTCAAATTTGTCCGAAAGGGAGTTCAACATCGCCTCCGCAGAATTTCAAAACACTCTCTAAGATTGATTTCAGGAGATCCAAGATGTACTCTGCACCAACTCGTTGTCCCGTTTGTCGTTCGGAATTGACGGTCACCCGCTTACACTGTCCCTCCTGTGACACTTCGCTTGAGGGACAATTCACCGGCGGTCCATTTGCTCATTTGACTGCTGAACACCTGGATTTTATCGTGACCTTCGTCCGCTGCGAAGGAAAGATCAACCGCATGGAGCAGGAACTCGGTCTTTCCTACCCGACGATCCGCAACCGTTTACATGAGGTGATTCGCGCCCTCGGCTTCGAACCCGGCAAAGAGGAAGTGCTGGAGGTCAGCCCGGAACGACGCAGCTCCGTCCTGGCGGACCTGGAGACGGGCAAGATCTCCGCCGACGAAGCGATGCGTTTACTGCGCGGCGAAGAGGAGTAATCCATGTCCAGGACAATTTCTGCCGGAAAATTCCCAAAGATCAGAATCGATGCCATCGACGGCGACCTGAGCGTGGTCGGCTGGGATGCGGAGGAGATCCTGATCAAAGCTGACGACGATGAACTTAGCCTGCAGCAGAATGGCGAGGAGGTCGTGCTTTCCTGCACCGATGATGTTTCCTTACGCCTCCCCAGGGAGGCTTCTCTCTTCGTTCAGAGAATTGGAGGGAATGCAGCTCTGCGCAGCGTGACGGGAAATGTGGAGATCAAAGAAATCGGTAGCGACCTTTCCATTCGCGAGGCTGGTTCGGTGGCGATCGATACAGTCAAATCTGATTTCAGCCTGCGCGGTGCCAAAGGGAACCTCTACGTGAAGAATGCGGGCGGCAATGTTTCCATTCGCGATGTGGAAGGCAGCGTGACCCTCGATTCGGTGGCAGATGACCTCGCCATGCGCGGCGCCCGCGGAAATGTGACGGTCAACGTTGGGGAGGATGTGATTGTTTATCTCGAGCCAAAAGCGGATGGCGAATATTCCATCGCAGCCGGCGATGATATCCTGCTGGTTTTGAAGCCCACTGCGAATGTCACCCTGACGATGCACGGCGATGAAATTAACGTGGATTGGCCCGGCATTGAAAACGAGGAGGATGTCACCGAACGGGTCCTGGTGCTGGGCGATGGAACGGCAAGGATCACATTGCATGCCGGCGGAGATATCCGCGTGACCAGTGATGCCGAAGCGGGCAATTCGGCCCAGGACTTTGGGAATTTCGCCGGTTTGAACTTCGACTGGTCCGGCTTCGGGGAGCGGATCTCGCGCCAGGTGGAACAGGCGACCGCCCGGGCAGCCAAGCGTGCCGAGGAAGCTGCCCGCCGGATCGGGCGACACGCGGAACGCCAGGCGCGCCGCTGGAGAGGCAATGTGAAAGTTGATCCCTGGAATTGGGATCTCAAGCCGGAGGGTTTCCCCACACCTCCTTCCGAGCCTGTGGCGGAAGAAGAACGGATGGCAATTTTGAAGATGCTGGCTGAGAAGAAGATCACGGCCGAACAGGCTGAGCAATTGCTCAATGCTCTGGAAGGAGGCAAATAATGTCCTCGGAAGAGCGCAGGAAAGTTTTGCAGATGGTGCAGGATGGCAAGATCTCTGCTGAGGAAGCCGCGAGCCTGATGCGTGCTCTCGACGCGGACCCGGAGGGGGCGGAGGTCGAGGTCCTCGAAACGGGTGCAGGCTACGGCGGCGAAGGAAGCGCTGACCCCGAGTTCGAGGCGGTCAAGAGGCGGGCGCGGCGCTTTGCCATGATCCCCGTATGGATCGGCGTCTTCCTGACGGTGCTCAGCGCCTGGGGCATGTATGCGGTTCAGCAGAACGCGGGCATGAACTTCTGGTTTTTCTGTTTGATGGTTCCGTTCCTGCTGGGTGTTTTATTGATCGCGCTCGGCGCGGCGAGTGGTCAGAGTTCCAAATGGTTGTATGTGAATGTGGATCGGCACAATGCAGGGGACTGGCCCAGGAATATTACGCTTGCATTTCCTCTGCCGTTGGGACTGGCAGCCTGGTTCCTGCGCACTTTCGGACACATGATCCACGGTATGAAAGACATCAGTGTGGATGAGATCATCCAGATCCTGGACGCCACGGGGAAATCTGGTGCACCTTTCATCATCAATGCAAATGACGTGGAAGACGGCGAACATATGCGGGTTTACATCGGGTAAGGAGGTGTGAGATGGCGAGTTCTGAAGAAAGAATGAAGATCTTAAAAATGATCGAAGAGGGAAAACTCAGCGCGGAGGAAGGGACAAAACTGCTTGCGGCGTTGAGCGAGAAGCGCGCCTCCACTCCGCCGCGCCCACCAGGCATGTCGGGGGGCGCGCGCTGGCTGCGCATTCGCGTGACAGACCTGCGCACGGGCCGCTCGAAGGCTTCCGTGCAGATCCCCCTGGCGCTGGTGGATGCAGGCATGAAGATCGGCGCGCATTATGCGCCAGAGGTCGAAGGCGTAGATATGTCGAATGTCATGGAAGCGGTGCGCTCGGGAGTCGTGGGCAAGATCATCGACGTCACCGATGAGCAGGATGGGGAGCACGTAGAGATTTATGTGGAGTAAGTGCCAAGCAGCATAAATTGATCGCGTGAGAGTAAGTCAAACAATCCCGCCTGGGCGGGATTGTTTGATTCTCATCATCTTTCGTTACTTGATCAGATCTTCCATCAGCTCCATCGGGACAACGGCTGCGCCAACAATTCCGGGACCCGTGTGCACACCCAGTACCGGCGAAATGCGGGTTACTTCCAGTCTCGTGATATTCAATCGCGATCGCAACTCATTTGCCAGCACATCCGCTTTTTCTGCAAAACGGCCGTGGAGAACGGTTACCCATACAGGTGTATGAGCGTACTTGTGGAGGAGATGTTCGGCGATGGCATTGATGGATTTTCCAATGGTGCGTCCGGTGGTCACTGTGCTGTACTTCCCGTCGGTGTCCACGCGGATGACCGGCTTGAGGTTAAGCAGCGCGCCGGCTATGGCTTTGACCCGCCCGATGCGCCCGCCGCGCGCCAGATACTCCAGCGTATCGAGCGTGTAAATGACTTCTGTCTTCTCACGGATCTTTTCGAGTCGTTCCTGAATAGCCTGCATTGCCCAGTTTGCCTTCACGCCCAGGGCGGCCGCCATGACCTGAAAACGTTCGCCCCCGGAGAGGGTCAGCGTATCCCAAAAGCTGACATTCGCTTCGGCCTTCACCTGTTCGCCGCCGTCGCGCGCCGAATTGATCGTGCCGCTCAAGCCGGACGAAATATGGATCGAGAGAATATTCTTTTCCACCTGCGCGATCCTGCGATACAACTCGGCAAAGATGCCGCCTGACGGTTGGGCTGTGCTTGGGATGGCGGGCCGCATGGCCTCCAGGCGGTTGTAAAAATCATCTGCGGATATTTCGATGGCGTTTACCTCGCCCTCCGGGAATTGAATGAAGAGAGGCGCCTGTATCACCTCCAATTCTTCCAGTTCCCGGGCCGACAAGTCGGCTGCACAATCTGTTACGATCTTCATTTGATTCTCCTCTTTTGGCTTGTTCATTTGCCACGAAGATCACAGAGATTGTGAGAACCAGGCTTTGAGACTCAATGAACTCTGTGGGCTCAGTGGCTGATCGATTTATTTCTTTTCCAAAAACCACTTCACCGCGTCACGAATGCTTTCGTAGAGCGGGCGCGGCTGATAACCTAATTCATGGGTCGCCTTGGCGTGGCTGATGTTCGAATTGCTCCTCAACACTTCCAGCGCATACGGAGTGAAGCGCGGCGTTGCTCTTGCAAGGCTGTAGTACATGGGCGTAAACATCGCCGCAAACCTTGCCAGGTCGAGGGGGACTTTCATCTTGAAGAAATACCTTCCCTTGATCTCACGCACCGTTTCGAGCAAATACCGTACCGAAATCTTCTGTCCCGAAAGGATGTAGCTCTCGCCGCGGCGGCCTTTTTCCATTGCCGCGATCAAGCCATCCGCGACGTCGCGCACATCCACAAAGTCGTAGGCGCCATCCACATACAAGGTCGGCTTGTTCTCGGCCGCGGTGCGGATCACGTTGCCCATCAGGGAGCCGCGAAAATCGTAGGGGCCGATCACACCTGTGGGGCAGGCGATCACAGCCTCGAGCCCCGCGCGCACCGCCTGTTCCACTTCCAGGGTTGCCTCCGCTTTGGCGCGGTCGTATTCGCCATATGGATTGTCGGGATCGTAAGGCAGGCTCTCATCGATGATGCCCTCTTCCACCCGCTTGATGGCGTGGATCGAACTCGTATAGATCAGCCGGTCCACCTTCACTTCTTTTGCCACATGCAAAATGTTCTTCGTTCCCTCAATATTCACACGGCGGACGAGTTCGTCTGCGCCCGGCATGATCGAAATAAGGCCGGCGAGATGAAAGACTCCCTTGACCCCGCGCATGGCTTCGAACAAGGAAGCCACGTTCAGGACGTCGCCTTCGAACGCTTCGACCTCCAGGCCGTCGAGGGGCGCGCGACATTCATGAGGCAGGATCAGCACCCGGACCTTTTCCCCGCGCTCGATCAGTTTCCGCACAAGGACGTTTCCAATGTGACCCGTCGCGCCCGTCACCAGCCACATGGCTCAATTGCCTCCGTCTTTCAATAGACTATTCACCAGCATCGTGGTGCTCCCGTGCGCCACCTTCTCCCAGTCTGCGCCTTTCGGATCCAGCAGGCTTTGCAGCAGCAGTCCCATGGCTGTGGCGACGATCATGCGCGCGGCCAGGTCAGGATCCACTTCGACGAACGAACCCTCCTTCTGACCTTTTTTAATTAACGATGTAAAGTATTTGTGATAACGGCGATAGGGAGCAACACTCGCCTCCCAGACCTTTTTGTCGCGGCTGGCTTGCAGCCAAAACTCGAGAAACATCGGCAGACCGTCATTTGTCGTTTCAAAGATGTACGGGAAAGCTTCGGTCATTTGCCGAAATGTTTCAGGCGCGGTCTTCTCCTTCGAGGCCTCAATGGCATTGTCGATGGTTTGCAGCCAGCCATCGAGCAACGCCAGGAAGAGCGCCTGTTTGCTCTCAAAATGGTGGTAGAACGCCCCTTTGCTGATGCCTGCTTCTGTGCAAATATCGTCCACACTGGCTTTGTTGTAGCCGCGATTCGAGAACAGCTTGATCGCTGATTCGAGAATTCGGGAACGGGTTTCTTCGCTTCGTTGCTGCATGTGCCCTCACCCTGCCCTCTCCCGAGGGGAGAGGGTGGTGGTAAAAAAACCGACCAGTCGGTTTGTTTTTACTGCCAAATGAGTGTCCTGTCAAGATGGGGAATCCCTACTTTGAGGTTTGGGAACTCAGAATCATGTATGATTTCTTCCCAGGGCAAATCGACTTACATTTTGTCTTATTGAGGTTTATACGCCGTGATCTTTGCGCTGTAGACTGCTTTGTAAATATCATCGCGTTGAATGGTTTTCAGCTCGCTGGCATCGCCCAGTTCGGCGATCGCCGAGTCGACGGTTTCCTTATCGAAGAAGACGGGGGTAATGGAAATATTCGTAAAGCCGACGGCTGCCATCATGGCGACGTACTCCTTTGCTTCGAGCGCGCCCGCCACACAACCTGCCCAGGCGCTCAGGCTTTTCTTGATCGACTCCGGCAGGGGACCCTCGGTGACGATATCCGAGACGGCGAACTTGCCGCCGGGTTTGAGGACCCGGAACGCTTCGGTGAAGACCTTGGATTTATCCGGCGCAAGGTTGATCACGCAGTTGGAGATGATGACATCCACTGTCTTGCTTTCGACGGGCAAGTCTTCGAGATAACCCAGGCGAAATTCCACGTTCCGGAGGTTCAACCGCTTCGCACTGGACCGGGCGCGCGCGACCATTTCGGGAGTCATATCCACGCCGATCACGTGTCCCGTCTCCCCGACTTTTTGCGCGGCGAAGAAACAATCGAGACCGGCGCCCGAGCCGAGGTCGAGGACGGTCTGTCCCGGTTGCAGGGAGGCGAGCGTGATCGGGTCGCCGCACCCGTAGCTGACGCTGGATTCGCCCTCGGGAAGCGTGGCAAGCAGATCTGCCGGGTAGAGACCGCTGTCGGTGCTGCAGCAGTCGGAGGCATCGCCGCAGCAGGAAGCGCTGCTCCTGATCCGCTCGGCATAGTGCTTTTGCACGGTCTCATGGATGGGGGTTGGGGTCTGGGTCATTTTTTCTCCTATTCGTGTAGTGTGTAAAAAAAATTTCCTACGGATAAGTTCTCTCTGCAGCGATGTCGCACCGCAGAGGTCTTTCTTTAGCAGCAGCCACCGCCGCACCCACATTCGCCTTCTCCGCAACCGCAATCGTTGCTGAATACGTTTAGTCTGTTCATGGCTTTCACCTCCTTTCATATAGACGTTCATCTATGTATTTAGACAAAATAAGTGGGATTCACACAGAGTGAAATCCCACTCACTTAGCTTTCCATGGTTTTCCTGACGACTTCGGTTGTCTCTGTTTCGGGGGCAAACTTGAGCATGATCTGCCCGCAGCAAACCGCAATGCGTTCCTGTTTCAGTGTGTAGAAAGTCTGCTTGCCCTCTTCGCGAATATCGACAAGATCCGCGTCCCGCAGGATGGCGAGGTGATGCGAGATCGTCGGTTGCGATAAGCCGATTTTTTCGACGATCTCATTGACCGACAGCCAACCGCAGCAGCACTCGCTCATGATCTTCTGGCGAGTTTCATCGGCAATCGCTTTGGCAAACAGGACTGGGTTGAGTTTCATAGACGTTTATCTATTTGAGATTATATCGAGGTTTGTCTATTTGTCAAGAGATGTTACGATCCCCTGCTCAATGGTTAAATACTTGACAAAGTCAAGTATTTTGCGTATGATGGGCGCATGACACAAAATCAGGAAGTCATTGAAAAAATCAGAAAGTTCAACCGTTTCTATACCAACGTCATTGGCTTGCTCGACCAGCATTTTCTCGACACCCCGTACTCACTTACGGAAGGGCGGGTATTGTATGAAATCTATCATATGCAGGAATGCTCTGCCAGGAAAATTATGGAGAATATTGTAATCGACGAAGGTTATCTGAGCCGAATCATCAACAGATTCATAAAGTGGGGTCTGGTCAGGAAAGTTCCATCAGCGAAAGATAAACGCCTGCACCTGATCCTGCTTACTGAAAAAGGAAGCCGAGAGTTCTCGAAGCTGAACGACAATTCGAACCGGCTGATTTCTGAACTGATCGAAAAATTATCGGAGAAGGAACTTGCAGATCTCACCAGCATGATGGAGAAAATCCATGAATTGCTGCATCAAGATTGATCGTCGGTGAATTTGCGGTCTTTATGTTACAAGGAGATGGTGCCCAATGAAAAAGCGTCCCTCGTTGGAAGATATTTCCATTCGCACAGAACTGCGGCCCGGCGATATTGGATATGTCATTTACATGCATGGAGATCTCTACAAAAAGGAATACGACTACGGCATTTCGTTCGAAACCTATGTTGCCAAAGGCTTGTGCGAGTTTTATGAAAAGTACCACTCGGGAAGAAATCGGGTCTGGGTCTGTGAACACCATGACAGGATGGTCGGATTCCTTTTGCTCATGGATCGAGGGAAAGCGGCTCAATTGAGATACTTTTTGATCCAGCCGGAATATCGCGGGATCGGTTTGGGTTCGAAGCTTATGTCCCTGTACATGGATTTTCTACGGGAATGCGGGTATCCGGCATCCTACCTGTGGACGACCCACGAGTTAAGCACTGCCGCATTCCTTTACAAACGGGTTGGCTTCAAACTGACCGAGGAGAAGCAATCGACCGCCTTTGGCAAACCGCTGCGAGAACAGCGATACGATCTGCTTCTTGCATAGCGGTCCATTTACCCTGTTCGCCTGAGTCTTAAATCCCTGGCGATGAACCTGTCCAGGACGCGCTTCGGCAAAAGCCTGGGAAGGTATCGAATGACGAAATTTCCCGGCGCCAGGGCATAGCGGACGCGCGGCTTGGGCGTCGTCAGCGCACGCAGGACCGCCTCACCCACTCTTTCGGCCGGGAGACCGTTTCTCCCATTCCGGACCATAAATTCACGCACGCGCTGGGCGGGTTCAGCGTATTCCGTATCCGCATATACCGAGATATCCACTTGATCTGCCTTATCCCAGATGGGAGTCGCCACAGAACCGGGAGCAACGATAATGACATCGATGCCGTAGATCATCAATTCCCGCCGCAGGCTCTCTGAGAAGCCCTCCAAGCCATGCTTCGAGGTGACATAGGCGCCGACAAACGGAAATCCAAATTTTCCACTGGTGGAGCTGATGTTGACGATCCGTCCAGGTTTGCCTCGCAGTGAACGGTCTGTGCCCAGGAGAGGCGCGAATGCTTTGGTGACGGTCAACACACTGACCAGATTCACTTCCAGCTGATGCCGGAAATCGGCGGTGGTTTGGTACATCAGCGGCGCCGGTACTGCAATCCCGGCATTGTTCACCAGCCCAAACAACGTCTCCCCGTCGAGCTGCTCGCGCACCTGCCGCGCGGCGGCCTGGATGGCCGGTTCATCCGTCACATCAAAAAGCAACGGGACGAAATTTTCTCCAAACTCTTTTGACAGCCGTTTAGCATCCTGTGTCTTTCGGACACTTCCGAACACGCGGAAGCCATGCTGGATAAGAATCTTCGTGATCGCCCAGCCGATCCCGGTCGAAACACCGGTCACAACGACGCTCTGCATATATTCACCCTTTCTGTTATTTGCTCGTCAGCGTTTCCAGCCGGTCGATGTAGTCTTCCAGGACTTCGAAGGCATCTTCGATCGGTCCTGAGCTGGTCATATCCACGCCGGCGATCCTGAACACCTCCATGGGAGGCTTTGACGAACCTGTCTTCAGGAAATCGATATGATCCTGCGCAGCATTCGGCGCGCTGCTGAGGATCCGTTTGGCAATGGCGTTCGCGGCGGAGATGCCGATGGCATACTGGAACGAATAGTAATCGATGTAAAGATGGGTGGTGAACGTCCCCCAGGTGATGCCGACCCGCTGCCGGTCCAGATCCATGTGGCCGCCGAAGCCTTCACTGAAGAGGTCTGCCATCAACTCGATCATGGAATCGGCTGTCAGCGCTTCCCCTCTTTCGATGCGCTGATGCGTCTCCAGTTCGAAGCGCGCCAGCGTGGGCATGACGAAGAAGTAGCGATGGAAGTTGCTCATCGCTTCCTCGAGCAGGGCGATCTGAAAGGCTTTACTCGGATTGGTCTCGAGCAGGTGAGCCCGCACCATTGCCTGATGGAAGTTGGAAGCCGTTTCTGCCACAATGGACGGGTACAGATAATAGATCATCGGCTGGGCGCGGCTGGCGTAGTAGGCGTGCATGGCATGACCGAGTTCATGCGCAAGCGTGCTCATGCTGACGACGCTGTCCGTATAGCTCATCATAATAAAGCAGAGCATGCCCCTCGGGACGCGCGTCGAAAAGGCGCCCTCGCGTTTGCCCGCGTTGGGCACCCAATCTACCCAGCGATCCTGCAGGCAGCCTTTGCGCATCACGCTGATGTATTCATCGCCCATCGGCGCGAGCCCGTCACAGATCCACTCCACCGCTTTCTCGAAGGGAACTTTATGTTTTTTGCTCGCGAGAGGCGCCTGCACGTCATAGGGGTGCAGTGTCTTTAAGTCGAGGGCTTTGCGGCGCAGCTTCCAATAGCGATGCCACAGGGGCAAATTCTTTTTGAAGATATCGAGCAGGTTGTGGAACATCTCCACAGGGACATCCCCATTGAATAGCGTAGCTTCCAGCGATGAACTGAAATTACGCGCTTTCATGTTGAACACATTTTGTTTGATGGATGTGGCGAGATTCCCTGCGAGCGTATGTTTGAATTCCAGATATTTGTCATGGTAGTTCTCCCAGGCTGTCCGGCGCGCTTTGCGGTCCATTCCACCCAGGACCGACAGGTATGTACTTTGAGTGAGCTCGATCGGCTTGTTTTTGCTGTCCCGCGCCGGCTTGAATTTGAAATCGGCATTTGCCAGCATACTGGTCGTGTTGCGTGTGCTGTTGAACGGATCGCGCAGCATGCCGAGCAATTCCTCCACCTCGGCATTGCGGACATGCGCCTGTTTGCGGAAAAGATCGTTGATGTAATGTTCGTACAGCTTCAGGCGCGGATCGTCCTGCAGCCACTGGCGCAATCTGGTTTCCCCGATCGCCAGGAGTTCGGGATCGACGAAGGAGGTCGCCGCGCTGACTTGTGCCAGCGCGCTCGTTGCTTTGCCGTTCATCGCCGCGCCCAGCGGGTCGGCGGCGTCCACGGCGCTGGACATGGTGGCATAGACCTGCACTTTCATGGCGCGCTGCGACAATGCGTCCATTGCATTCATCGCTTCGAGGAATGTATCGGGACTGTCGCCAAGATGTCCCTGGAATGTTTTGACCGCCGGGAGGCTTTCAAGAATGTTTTTCACTTCGGCATCGAAGGCTTCCGGCGAAGCAAAGACGCTTTCCGCGTTCCAGGTCTGACTCTTTTTAACTTTCGAGCGGGGGAGGGCAGCAGGCATGGTCACTTCCTTTTGGGATTCTGTAATTTGGATGACACCCATGATAATTCATCGGCGCGGGATTCGCCAAGCGCATGAGCAAAGAAGCCCCGCAATAACGGGGCTTCTCTTTAGGAGTCAGGGTGAATTGGACCGCTTTGACGGTCTAATTATCGATAGAGGGTGAAGTGAAATATTTGCCATATTGGTCCTTCACCAGCAGCCAGCCTGTGGAATATCCTTTGACAGGCGGGTAGAGTTTGACTTCCACCCAGACCTTCCAGCGTTTATCGGTGAAGGTGGAATTTAGTTTGTAATACCAGGTTGTCTTATCCATTGCCGAGGCGAGCAGCACGGGTCCACCGGGTTCGCTGCGAATGAACATCCCGGGTCCGTAGGCAATTTTCAGGGTCGCCCAGGAATCGACACCAGAGGGTGGACAGTTACAACAGGTGCAGGGAGGATTTGCAGGCGGAGGGGTATACACTGGAGGGGGAGCACTCACCCCGGCGGGCAGGTTGATCACCTGTCCGGCGTAGATCAGGCTGGGGTTCTTGATCTGCGGGTTAACCGCCAGGATGTCGCGCCAGCTGATTCCCAGGCGCGCCGCAATTTTGCCAAGAGTATCTCCCGATTGCACCATATAGGTGCCGCCGGACGGCGGATGGTATCCGGGATCAGAGGTGTAGCCGGTTGGGATGTATAACACCTGGCCTGCATAGAGCCACCAGCCGAGTCCAGGGTTGGCGGCCTGGATGGCTGTCACGGTCGTGCCGCAGCGCTGCGCGATGCCGCTCAACGTGTCTCCCCACTGGACCGTGAGGTAGCTGGGGCAACCCGACCAGGCGGAGGCGCCGCCTGTCGAGCCGAACGAGGCGACCAGAATCGCCAGGATGACCAATATTTGGAAATTTTTTTTCGTCATGGCACTCTCCCTTTGATTCCTGGCTGGAACTTGAATAAACATGTTTTGGGCAAAACCGGACAGCCAGTATCCATAGAATACTCGAAAACGCGCGCCTGTCAATAGACAACAGGGGGATCATTTCGGAATTAGCAGGGGTGGATAATTCATTTTGAGTCACCGATTTCACGGATTCCCATGGATGAATAATTTGAAAATCAGTGGAAATCCGTGCTCATCCGTGGCAAGAAAAAGATTTATCCCGCCGATTCCCTGCCAGCGCGCGTGATGTTCCTCGGCAAAACCGATCAGGTCGCGTCCGTGAATGACAAATTCTTTACTACGAATCTAACACCTCAAGCGCGATTTCGCCCTCCGTTGCGCCAAGCTTGATCGTGATCCTCCAGCAGCCTGACTCGGGAAAGTTGAAGCCCGTTCCCCATTCCAGGCCCGGGCGCTCCTAGGTGGACTCTGGATGAAACGTAGGTCCCCAGATCGGCTGAACAATGGTCCCCTCTTCATTGTGAGCCTGAAAATTGATTTCTGTGTCGCCCTCAGTAACTGTAATCCGCCAGACGATTTTTAGTTCCTTATTTGCATGTGCCTCCCCGAAAAACAGCAAAGCCCAGATCTCACCCTCTGAATGCATCGTTGCCTGGACCTCAGGAAAGCTATCGGGGGATTCTTGAATTGGAGATGGCTGGCAGACAGGTTCTGTCACAGTCGGAGTCGACTCTGTGAGAGTATTTGCACGTTCGAGCATTGGCATGCATGCTGCAGCGAGGATCGAAACGAAAATAAGGATCAATAGTCGATACATAATTTGCTTGTTCCTAACTGTAAGGGTCCAAGACATCGTGGACAGTTTTCGACATGAGC
>JAFGCG010000174.1 GCA_016932715.1 Anaerolineales bacterium | reverse complement strand
ATTTACACATCAAAACCAAGGCACATTTTGCTTAAAGAGCGACTGAAGTCGCTACTACAAACTGAATCTGTGATTTACTGAATTTACATTCTGCCAACAACCGCCTCACTGCGAACGCGCAGCGCAGAGATCCTCTGCCGAAGCTTCGTCAGGATGGTTTCGTTCCTCCCCACCCGCTGGCGCTCGGCGTGGACATAGCGAATATATGGCGTGATGCCGTCTTTCAGGCGGGCGACCGCCTTGCCAGACTCGTCCATAAACTGGGTCGTCAAAGTATCAAGTAATCTCGTTCGAAGATCGATCATCTTCTTCTTGAAATTGTCCTTGGCTTGCTTGCGCTTGTAAGGGATCACAAAAAAGCCGAGGATCGCCATTGTGCCGGCCGCCAGGATGCCGGTGATATCGAGGCTCGAAGATAACACCGCGGCAGTAACCAGGGCTCCCAGCCCAACCGCGCCCACTTCCAGCAGCGCCGTCTGTGCCACAGCCGTTTCGACATGAGCCGCCAATGCGCTGGCTTCCTTGTCCCGGTCATAGGTCTCGATAATGCGCTGGACGGTCTTTCCCATGCTGTCGATCAATTCACGGCGGCGCAGCTCGCGCGGCTCGATGCCTTCGCCAACGATCTGCTCCGCGTGGAGCGCCTTGCGCCGCTGGACATATGTCATCACCCGCTGCCATTCCTGTAAATCCTTTTGCACCAGCCAATCGATCAGGCGCTGCACCTGGTCTTCGATTTGTTTTGGGACATCCGCGATGACACGCTTCTCGAACTCCGCCCGGACCTTGTCGCCGCGCATCAACTCCTGGATCCTGGTCAGGCGCATGGTCCTATCGAAGAAGTCGAGGCCGCGCTGCTCCAGCTTGTGCAGGATGTTTTCCACCTCTGCCAGGCGCGGCTTCAGCTCGTTTTGCAGGTCGCGCTCGTAATCGCTCACGGTGGCATCCAAAGAGGCAGCGGTCTGCAAATCCTCTTTCAGGTCATCCGATTGGGTCTGGTTAACATTCGCAGCCTGCGAGACCAGGTGATCTGCCACGCCCAAAGGATTGCCAAACTTCAATTGGAGCCGCGTGGCATCATCCAGCGTGGAATTGATGTATTGCTCCAGAGCATCGAGACCGCTGTCTGCCCACAAACGCTGGCGCTGTTCGGGGTCAGCTTCAGCGAGGGCGCGTTGCGCCAGCCGCGCGGACACCGGGAAGAACTCAGGGGTATCTCCCAAAATGAGCGTGGCATGTTTGAGGACAAAGGACCGCACTTCCTCGAGTGCGGATTCACTCTCGATGATATCTGCTTTGTTCAGGGCAAAGACGATTTTCTTGCCCCAGGCCAGGATGCGCTCCAGGAACTGCCGCTCGCTTTCGGTGAGGGGGTGATCGGCGGACGTGGTGAACAACACCAAATCACTACGCGGCACGAATTCATCGGTCAGGCGCTCATGGTGGCGGATGACCGCATTGGTCCCCGGCGTATCGACAATATTCAGTTCCTTGAGAAGAGGCAATGGATAGGTATAGATGGCGAAGTTCTCATCCACTGCCTGCTCGGCAGCCTGTTCGCCCCATTTCACCAGGGTGACGCGCGAGGTTGTGGGGGTCGCGCCTTCGCGCAGCACTTTTTCGCCCAGCAGCGCATTGACGAGGGCGCTCTTGCCCGCATTGAATTCCCCCACAACGACGACCAGGAACAATTCATCCAGCTGCAGGATGGCATCCTGCAGGGTCGTCAGCGCCTCGCGCGGCAGATCAACATCTGTCAGCGCGAGCCGGATCTCCGCCAGGGCTTCCTTTTCCTCACGCAGGAAACGGGCTTGTTCATCGCTAAGCATGGATTGGCGCATAAAATCTCCTCGAGACTCCACCTGTGCAAAAAAGTGACCGTCACTTTTCTAACATAAGGATATACAATTGTATTATGAATCGCCCATTTGTTTTTATCAATATTGCGATGACGGTCGACGGCAAAATAGATACTTTCGAACGCAGGGGGGCAGCCATCTCATCACAGCGGGACAAGGAACGCGTCGACCGGCTGCGCGCCAGCGCCGACGCGCTCATGGTGGGCGGGAAAACCCTGCTTGGCGAGGACCCGAAATTGACAGTAAAATCGGAAGCATTGCGTGCAGAACGAGTTGCACAGGGACGTTCGCCAAACCCGGTCAAAGTGGGAATCGTCACCGAAGCGAACCTTAAAGCCGATTCAAACTTTCTCAATACGGGGCCGGCAGAGATCGTAATATTTACCACACGTCGAACATCTAAAGAGCAGCTTTCCCTGCTGAAAGCGCGGCACGTACATGTTTATGCCGCCGAGGCAGAGAAGGTCGATTTGCAGCATGCCCTGGCTGTTTTAAAAGGAATGGGCGTCGAGCGCCTGATGGTGGAGGGAGGCGGCACTCTCAATTTCGAATTGATGCGCCTCGGGCTGGTGGATGAACTCACCGCCTATGTGGCGCCGCTGATCTTCGGGGGCGCCTCCGCTCCGACAATGGCAGCGGGCTCAGGCTTGGAAAGAAACGCAGCGATCCCGGCAAAGCTGATTAACGTTGAGAAATGGGATGACGGCGGTGTCTTATTAAAGTATCATTTTACGAGGTGACTATGACGACGACAATGCATGAAAAATTCGAAATGCTTCTTGAAAAAGAAGGCGATCATGAATGTGAAGGATTGGGGAAAAACAAGGTTTGCGTCCGCGTGGTGGCCATGGCGGAATTACCCACCCTGTTTGGGCAGTTCCATATCGTGGCGTTCGAAAACAATCGCGATGGCAAGGAACATGTTGCCATTACCAAGGGCGACGTGATCGGCGCCTCCGATGTCCCCGTGCGTCTGCATTCCGAATGCCTGACGGGCGATGTGATGGGGTCGCTGCGCTGCGATTGCCGCGACCAGTTGGAAGCCGCTCTCAAAAAGATCGGCCAGCTGGAAAAAGGCATGGTGCTCTATCTGCGCCAGGAGGGCCGCGGGATTGGTCTGATCAACAAGATCCGTGCCTATAGCTTGCAGGATCAGGGACTGGATACAGTGGAGGCGAATCTTGCGCTTGGGTTTCGCGATGATGAGCGTGATTATGCCGTCGCTGCACACATGCTGATGTCGCTCAAGATCAAATCGGTCCAACTGATGACCAACAATCCGAAGAAGATCGATCAACTGATGAGCTATGGCATCAAGGTGATTGGGCGTGTGCCGCACATCATGGAGCCGAACGACCACAACCGCTTTTACTTGGAAACCAAGGCGATAAAGTCCGGACACATGATCGATTTTTTTGGCAAGGAACATTTGGCGGAACAATCCGACCGTCCCATTGTGGAGGGGATGAGCGTAGCTCAGATCGAGGAAATCAATGAGTAGAACAATCGTCATTACCGGGGCAACCGGTGCGCTGGGGAACAAAGCCGCGCAGGCCTTTGCCGGGCGCGGGCATTCGCTGGTCCTGCTCGATAACGATCAAAGCAAGCTGGATGCCCTGACCCGCGACTTGCACCTGCCGGCCGAGCGTCTCTTCGCGTCCGTGGTCGACCTGCGCGATGGAAATGCGCTGCGCCTCACAGCCGAGGCTGCCACCGTTAAATTCGGCCGAGTCCACGCCCTGATCCATCTCGTCGGCGGCTGGATCGGCGGCAAGACCCTCGTCGAGGCGGATGCCAAAGACCTGGACTTCATGCTCGCCCAGCACGTGTGGACGACCTTCCATTTGTTCCAATCGTTTGCGCCCCATCTCGCCAAAAGTGGATGGGGGCGCGTGATCATCGTTTCCGCCTCCACGGTGCCCCAGCCGCCCGGCAAAACAGGAGCCTACGCGGCTGCAAAGGCCGCGCAGGAAAATCTGGTCCTGACGCTGGCAGCCGAACTGAAGGACGAAGGCGTGACGGCGAACATCATCCAGGTCCGGGCGATCGACGTGGAGGGCAAGGGCAGCGGCACCACGCCAGACGAGATCGTCGCGGCGATGCTGTATCTCTTCTCGGACGACGCCTTGAAGATCAACGGAGCCAGACTACCACTTTATTGACCGAGTCTGCATCAAAACGAAGACCTCCGAGTCCTTGTATGGCTCGGAGGTCTTTTCTTTCTTCTTTCCTCTTTCTTCCTTCTTTTAGTCTGGTTCGCTGATCTTGAACCAATCTACTTCTACAATGACGGGTGTGACATGCAGGGAGGATACGTTGAAGGCAACTTCTCCATCACCGAGTCCATATTTTTTATCTGTAAACGGGCTTTGCTTGACTTCCTGACCGTTAATGAACATGCGAATTACATTATCCTTACACTCCAAGCCATAATCATTGACTTCCTTGCCCTGTTTCAAGTAAGTCGTTCCGCCCTTAGCCATCATATTATATTTGTCAGTGCGAGCATACAAAACCCAGTCACCACCGCTGCCAACACTCCATTCATACCAGCCTTCATCGCTAACCCGGCAAATAAGGCTGACATTATTCGTGTTGACACCCCGGTTATCGGCGCGCAAATCAAGACGTACATTCTCATAAACGTTGCCGAAGTAAAAATAGTAAAAATAAAGATCCCTTTCAGGTAACTCGATCCGCATCCTGCTGTCGGCGAATTCTATTTTTACCGAACTCGCATGCGCATCAGCACCCGGTCCAAAAATCTTGCTTAGCCAGAGGGCTCCGGGATCCTGATCGAACTCTTCTGTGAAATAATCTAGAACAAGAGGCATCTCAGTTGGCGGTTCGGTTGCTGGCAGCTCGGTAGGCTCGGGGGTAGACGTTGGTTCATCAATGTCTATGGGCTGCTCCGACGGCGGGGGTTGGGTCGGCGTATCCCCATTACCAAAGAAAGAACAAGCCAGTCCTACGATAACCAGCAATGAGACAAAAAAGAGCAGGGGTCGTACAGTTTTCATGACTTTCTCCTTTTCCTTTATTGGATTAGATATCTGCCGTAGTATACGTCACATTTGAAACATACATATCCAACGAATGTACTCCCCATTGAAAAGCAGCCCGTCCCCCGGGTTTCCATGAGACACTCGCCAGCGCCATGCTGTACCTGTTCACAGATGACGCCTCGAGAATCAACGGAGCCAGACTGCTTCTCTATTGCTGAGTCTGCATTAACGAAGACCTCTGAGCCTTGTATGGCTCGGAGGTCTCTTCTTTCTTCTTTCTTCTTACTTTTCCCCCCTACTTCAACTACGGTTCGCTGATCTTGAACCAATCCATCTCGACCCGAATGGGGAGCACATTGAAGGAAGACACAGAGACACCGACCTGTCCCTTGCTCAGTTCTCCATACTTCTTGTCCTGAACACTGGCCACATCCATGTCGTTGATCTTCAAAGTGAGTTCGTTCCCCTGGCACTTGGCGTAATACTCGTTGACGGCCAGTCCGGCTTTAATATGGGTCGAACCGCCGTTGGCGATCCTGTTATACTCTACCCTGCCGTTACTCAATATTCTGGCAAACGAGATTTCGTACAAACCACTGTTGGCAATGTTGAACTCATACCAGCCAACCTCCGGGACATAGCGGCAGATCAGGCTGACATTGTTATTGTTCTTGCCTTTGTTCTCAGAATGAACCTCCAGGACAACATCTTTATATTCATGCGCGCCGTAAAACAGGTAGTAATAGACATATTTATTCCCAAAATCCCAGACCAGCCTTCCATCGTCGGTTTCCACGGTCACTTTACTTGAATCCGTAATATTAGGGTGGGCAAAGTCGATCCGTGTTGTCCAATCGCTGGAGAGAGGATTATCGAATTCTTCTGTAAAGAACTGTTGCGCTTCTGGCGTGGGGGGTTCAGTAGGTTCCGGCGCTTCGGTCGCGGGCGCCTCGGTTGCCGGCGGCTCGGTAGGCTCGGGGGCAGACGTTGGTTCATCAATGTCTATGGGTTGCTCCGTCGCCGGGACCCGCGTCGGCGTACCGTTTCCACCACAAGCCAGTCCTACGATAAGCAGCAATGAGACAAAAAAGAGCAGGGGCCGTACAGTTTTCATGACTTTCTCCTTTTCCTTTATTGGATTAGATATCTGCCGTAGTATACGTCACATTTGAAACACACATATCCGACGAATGTACTCCCCATTAAAGGCAGCCAGTCCCCCGGGTGTCCATGAGACATCGACAATGCATTAATAACTGATGTTACGCACTACCCCTGTTTTCACCGCAAAGACGTGAAGGCGCAAAGGACGTCTTTTTCTTCGCGAAGGAAGAGGAGCTTCGCGAGCTTCGTTCCTTCGCGGTTCGAATTTCCTGTTTCCTGCGTAAGGTGAGTTAATAACAAAGACCTCCGAGCAGGACTCGGAGGTCTCTTCTTTCTTCTCTCCTCTTATTTCCTGTTTCTCGCTTTCACTACGGTTCGCTGACCCTGAACCAGTCCATCTCGATCGCGACCGGCACGGAATTCTGTGACGCTACTCCAACGCCGACCTGCCCTTCACTCAGGGCATATTTCACTTCCTTTGTCGAAGCTACTTTTTCGCCATTGATGTACAGGGTCAGGCTGTCGCCCTGACAGACCGCGGTGTATTCGTTGACGCCCTTGCCCTGTTTGATGGCAAGAGAGCCGCCATTGACTACCCGGTTATAGCGGAACTTACCACCACCCAGGATTTCCATAAAGTAGACGTTATACAAGCCATTGCTGGCAATATTGAACTCATACCAGCCTTCGTCCGGGTCGTACCGGCAGATCAGGCTGACGGGGTTGTTGTTCACGCCGCGGTTATCCACGCGCGTCTCTACCTTCACGTCCTGATAGCTATAGGCTTTGTAAAACAGGTAATAAGCAAGGTCCTTCGTGTCAAGATTCCAGACCAGTTCTCCACCCTCGGCCTGCACTTTGACTCTGTCAGGGTCTGTCAGTGAGTTCTCGTCATAGATCATGAACGGTGTCCAATCCTCGGAGAGAGGATCATCGAACTCTTCCGCAAAGAATGCCTGAGCTTCGCCTCCTTCTCGTTGAGGCGCCGGCGTTTCTGTCGGGCGAGGGGTTTCGGTCGGTCTTTCCACTACGGCTTTGGGACCCGTAGAGTCGTCCTGGGCGGACTGACATCCAAAAGCCAACCCGGCAATCAGAAGCAGCAAAATAGAAAGGAACAGGGGTCGTGGCACTTTCATGATATTCTCCTTTGTTGATTGTTTTTTGTAGTATAGCACGCCACCCTTGCAACCAGAATATCCGACAATGGTACCTGACTATACAAAACAGCTAGGTTCCTGAGTTCTTTTTTTATGATACATTCACTCGCAATATGCCTCTCCTCGCCATTCTCCTGCTGTTCCTGTCCGCCAGCCTGCACGCGCTCTGGAACCTGCTCCTCAAAAGGTCCCGGGAAAAATACATTGCCATGGGCTGGCAGGTTATCCTCGGCGGCATCCTTGCATTCTTCCTGCTGCTCTTCACGGGCCTTCCGCCGCGCGCCCTGTGGCTGTTTGCCGCCATCAGCATCGCACTGGAGGCACTGTATTTTATCCTGCTTTCCAGCGCCTACAGCGACCATGATTTTTCACTGGTCTACCCGATCGCGCGTGGGACGGCGCCCGCGTTTCTCGTGCTGTGGTCGGTTTTGTTCCTCCATGAGACGCTCCACCCGGGCGGACTCCTGGGCGTCGCGATGATCGTATCTGGCATGGTCATCATCGGCATGACCAACCTGCTTCAAACGCGCGGCAGCCGGCTGCATGCCAGAGGCGTGATGGTCGCACTGGCGGTTGCCTTGCTGATCTCCCTGTACACGCTGGTCGACGGGACAGCCGTCAAAAGCGGTCCCCCGCTCCCGTATGCCCTGACCATGTTCGCGGGCGTCCCTTTCTTCACGACAGCCTACAACCTCCGCCGCTACGGGTGGAAGCAGTTTGCCACAGCCTGGAACGGACCGCGCCTCCATCTTATCCTCATGGCGATCCTTGGCGTGGCTGCTTATCTGCTCGCCCTGCTCGCCTATACCTTTGCGCCTTTGAGTTATTCAGGCGCCATCCGCGAGGTGAGCGTGGTCATCGGGGCGTTTCTCGGCTGGCAGTTCCTGGGGGAACAGATGGGAGGCACACGCCTGCTCGGCTCCATTGTCATGTTTGCAGGGATATCCACGATCGCACTGTTTGGCTGAGCGTGTTTTGCTACCGGACAAAATTCAAAATCATCACCACGAAGGTCACGAAGGGGCACAAAGGCAAATCTTAAGGCTCTCCCTTCGTGATACTTCGTGCCCTTCCCCGGCACCCCCCGGCACCGAATCACCGGGGCGGTGTGTGGTAAAAAACGCATGACGCCACAAAACCTGTCCGGTAGTGAATGAGCGTGTAAAATCAGGAAAACCACACTGTGGGAGACCAGACGCACGGGATAACAATTCCGCAGAACTTTGGTTCGATAACTTCGGATTCCAACCCCGCTAGAACAACGTCAATACCCACACAATCAGCGGCGCGACCGCCAGCCCGGGCAGCATATTTCCCACACGGATCTTTTTGATCTCGAGCAGGCTGCTGATCGCCAGTCCCAACAGGATCACCCCGCCGGTGGCTGTCAATTCGTTCATCATGGACGCGCTAACAATAGAGTTCAATTGCGCTGCCAGAAGACTGATCCCCCCCTGATAGACCAGGATGATAATCGTGGAGAACAGCACGCCAACGCCAAGTGTGGAAGCGAAAGCCAGGGCGGCAAAACCATCCAGCACGGATTTGACCGCCAGCAAATTGTAATCACCGGTCAAACCGTCCTGGATGGAGCCCAGGATCGTCAGCGGGCCGACACAAAAGAGCAGGGAGGCAGTCAGGAAGCCGCGTACAAATTTGTTCGAGCCAGCCTCAGCCTCTTTCGAAAATCGCTGTTCCAGGAATCTCCCCAGGTTTTGCAATCCATCTTCGATTCTCCACCACTCTCCGAGCAGCGTGCCGATCAGCAGCGCGCCCAAAACGATCAGCGGATTCTCCGTCTTCAGGAACATCTGTAATCCCATTGCAGCCGTGAAAAGCCCCATGCCGGCGATGACCGTTGCTTTCAATTTATCGGGGATGCGCGCGCCGAAAAACAAGCCGATCATTCCACCGATCAGAACCGTGGCGATGTTGAGAAGTGTGCCTGTCATGTTGATCCTTGCAGGAGCAGCAGTAGGGGCGAAGCGTGCTTCGCCCCTACGATTTTGCCAGGGTGGTCTTATGGCCTGCGGCTTTATTTTCCAGCAGTTCCAAAACAAAACACAGGGAGGACAGGCGGTTGAGATAACGCTGCAGCTCCGGGTTTTTGATTTCCTGGGTGTCGAACAACTCCACCACGCGGCGCTCCGCCCTGCGGACGATGGTGCGCGCCAACGCAAGCGCCGCGCCGGCAGCCGAATCGCCGGGCAGGATAAATTCCTTCGGCATCTCGGCGAGCCTGCTCAACTCATCGGTTTGTTCTTCGAGCCAGGTCACGCGCCCCGCGTCGATAAAATGAAATTTCTCGGCGTTCTCGGGCGTCGCCGCGACCTCTGCCATCAGCCTGTACAGGTCGCGCTGCGCCTCGAGCAGGATTCTGCCCGAGTGGGGATCACGACATTGGGCGCGCGCCAGCCCAAGCGCCGCGGTCGATTCGTCCAGCGTCCCCACGGCTTCGATGCGCGCATGATACTTCGCCACGCGTCCCTCACCCATTAAACCTGTCGTCCCGTCATCACCTTTGGAGGTATAAAAACTCATGCCGTGATTATACCCGCAGGTATAATCACAAAATGCTCACATCGATCCATCGGGAAATGATCGCAGTCGCACTGGGCGATCATTTCAGCACGCGTGCGTTGGAAAGAATCAGCGCGGCAAACATCCACCAGGACCGGATACGCGGACAGATCGGTCACGATGAATATCATTTTGACAATAATGCCTTCGAAAAATCATACGCCTACATCGAGGAGCAGCGTCTCCTGACGACCTCCGCACTGCGCAGGCAGGATGTTTCCTCTGCCTGGTCTGCCTTTGGAAGACTGACTCACACGGCGCAGGATTTTTACGCCCACAGCAACTATGTTGACCTGTGGCTTTCCCGCCAGCCGGAGGGTGCGAGTCGGACTCCACCCGACATCGATCCCGTCCACCCGGACCTGCTCCACGCTGAGGCGCTGCGCTCCGGCAGGATCTATCCGCTGGAGTTATTGAGTTTCATTCCCCTACTCAAACCGCTGATCATGCCTCTGCTGCCGCGCGATTCCCACGCCCGGATGAACCTCGACTCCCCGGCGCGCGGACCGAAATTTGACTATGCCTTCCAGGCTGCGCTCAAACGGACAAGGATCGAATTCGAGCAGACGACAAAGGACTTGCCGCAGGATTTGTTTGCATTGTTTGTGGATAAGTAGAAGTAAAAAGGTAAACAAGCCATATACTTGTTTACCTTTTTACTTCTTCCTTGAATCTACAACTTCTCCAGCTCAGCCACCATCCGGCTCAGCACATCGAAGCCGCCCTGCCAGAACTGCGGCGAGCGGATGTCGATGCCGGCCTCCGCCAGGATCTTCTCGGGCGCTTCCGCTCCGCCGGCCGCCAGGATCTTGAGATACTTTGGCTTGAAGGATTCGCCTTCCGCTTTGAACTGCTGATAGAGCGAGAAGACCAGCAGCTGGCCGAAGGCATAGGCGTAGACGTAGAAGGGCGTGTGATAGATGTGCGGGATGGAAACCCACTCCCATTTGAACTCCTCACTGATTTCGACGGAATCGCCAAACTGCTCCCTCAGGTTTTCCATGTAGGCCGCGCACAGCTCGTCGGTCGAGGCGTTCTTCACGACCCGCGCGTGCGCCTCCCGCTCGAAGAGCGCAAAATAGACCTGGCGCAGGATGGTGGCGAAGGCATCGTCCATCTGTTTGAACAAAATATCGCGGCGCACGGCTTCGTCGGTCTCTTCGGCGAGCAGCTTTTCGGTCAGCATCATTTCACCGAACGTGGAAGCGGTTTCCGCCAGCGGCAGCGACGAGTGGAAGGTGAACGTGCTGTGGTGCGAGGCAAGCATGGCGTGGATGGCATGGCCGAGTTCATGCGCCAGGGTTGCCACGTCGCGCGCCCTGCCCGTATAGTTCACCAGCACATAGGGGATCATTTCGGGGTTGATCGAGGCGCAGAAGGCGCCGCTCTGCTTGCCTTTGCGGACCTCGCTGTCAAGATGGTCCTGCTCGAAGACGCGCTCCGCCAGTTCGCCCAGGCGCGGCTCGAAGAGGCGGAATGCATCCAATACCCTGCGCGCCGCGTCGCCAAATTCAAAGGTTTTATCGGATTTTGCAACGGGCGCATAAATGTCATAGCGCCGCAGCCTGGTCATACCGAGATGCCTGGCTTTGATCCTGAAGTAACGCTGGAAGACCCCGGCGTTCTTCTTCGTCACATCCAGCAGGGCATCGACGGCTTCATCCGGAATATCGTTGGCGAGATTGCGGGAGGCGATGGGACCGCTGAACCTGCGCATGGTGATGTTTTCGTTGTACCAGTCGCGGGCGCGCGTCTGGTACATCTGCCCCAAAATAGGACCATCCTCCCCATAGACGCGATAAAGCTCCTGATAGGCTTGCGCGCGCAGGTCCGGGTTCGATCCCTGGATGTACGGCTGCAGCTGGCCGCGTGTCAATTCCCTGACTTCACCATCCACCTGCAGTTTGAAAACATAGCGATTCGTGATCGCATTATATAAATTGATGAGCGCATTCGAACCGGTCACATCCTTGAGATTGACCACCTTTTCTTCCGCTTCGCTCAAGGTATGCGGTTTGAAATGGCGCATGGCTTCGAGGTAATAGCGGTAATCCCCCGAGGCAGCCATCAAACGCCCGGCATTCGCATCGTCCAGGTCCTTCCACCAAAGATCGAAGAAGAGCGTGCGATTCTGTATCTCCGCCACGAACTGCTGGACGCGGCTCAACAGGCTTTGCGCCTCCTGGTCCTGGGTATCCGCCGCAAAGGAAAGCTCTGCAAATGCATAGACTCGATTGACAATGCGCAGGGTCTCTTCCGAGGCGCGCACCACCTCGAGAAATGTCCCGGTATCCATATCCGCTTTGAGTTTGCCGCGCACGCCTTCGAAGGACGCAACCTGCTCTTCGACGTTGTCGAAGGCGGCTTGCAGCTCCGGGCTGTCGAAGCCGGGGAAGAGTTCCCCCAGATTCCATTTCTTAACTGAATAGGTATTGACCGAGTACGCCATAAAGAATTCTCTCCTCGATTTGCGGAAGCGTCGCCGTGGCGACGTGGCGACACTTGCTTCCGCTTACGCAGGACTGCCTGAAGGGCGTGCTCCTGCAAACCCGCCAGCAAGCTAGCTGACTCCACAATTTATAAACTTGACCGGATGTGCACAATATCGCCGTCTTTGACGATGTATTCCTTACCTTCGAGTCTTAACCTGCCTTTGGCTTTCGCTTCATTCATCCCGCCGAGGCTGATGAGCTCGTCGTAAGCCACCACCTCCGCCCGGACGAAGCCGCGCTGCAGGTCGGTATGGACCGCGCCGGCGGCTTCCTGGGCGGTCGCGCCGCGCGGCGTCTCCCAGGCGCGGACCTCATCCTCACCCACGGTGAAGAAGGATTGCACCTGCAGCAGGTCATAGGAGAGACGGATCATCCTGCTCAAGCTAAGCTCCTCGATGCCATATTCCTGCATAAATACAGCGGCATCCTCCGGGGAGAGCTGGGCGATCTCCATTTCGAGCTTGCCCTGCAGCACCACCGAGGGGGTCTCGAATTCCCAGACGGGTGCAGTCTGTCCTTCGCCCATGTTGAAGACGATCAGGACCGGTTTGCGTGTGAGCAGTCCAAAGCTGGCAAGGATTTTATCCTCCTCAGCCGAGACTTCCACCTTCCGCAGAGGGGTATTCTCGGAGAGGGCAGCGTGCAGGCGCTGGAAGAGGGCGGTCTGGCGTTCATTCTCCACCTTATCGGTGCCGCCTTTTTTACGTTCCTCCGTCAGGCGCTCGAGCTTGCGTTCCACCGCGATCAGGTCGTTCAAAAGCAGTTCACTGAGCATGACGTCGGCGTCCCGCCCGGGATCGATGCTGCCCATCGTGTGGAGAACGCTGTCGTCCTCGAAGCCGCGCGCCACCAGAATAAAGCCGTCCATCTGGGCCAGCTGGTTCAGCAGCTGGCCGGCGATGCCGCTCCTGGCGGAACCCGTTTCCAGCCCGGCGATATCGGCGTAGGTTACTTTGGCGTAGATCGTCTTCTTCGGCTTGAACATCTCCGAGAGCCGGGTCACGCGCGGGTCCGGGACCTCCACTACCGCCGTATGGACTTCGAAGCGGCCTGCCGAAGCTGTCGTGGGGGCGTTGCCGCGCGTCAATGCGTTGAAAATGGTGGTCTTGCCTGATTGAGGTAATCCAATGATTCCGAGTTTCATATTTTCCTGATCTGCAGTGCAGGATGACATCTTGCACTACGGGTTGGGAGTGGTATACTTTGGGGCGCCCCGCTGAGGCGGGCTCTTCGACAAATTAGCCGAAGTGGCGGAATAGGCAGACGCGCACGACTCAAAATCGTGTTCCCTCGGGAATGTGGGTTCGATTCCCACCTTCGGCACTCACTTCGTTCGTTTTGCATGCATTATACTCGTAAGAGTATCTCAAGAGGAACATCCTCCGGAATGGAGGATGTTTGCTTAGTTGGGTGTTGTATTTAATGAGCCCTGCAATGGTTGACTTTCGATATTCTACATTATAGAATAAAAATACCTGTAACGTTTGCCTGAAGGTGAGAAATGAAATTGAATCTAATCCTGGTCCTGATCGATCTGCTAATTCTATTGGCATATCCCTTCGTATTCATCTCAGGGAAGATGCGCCAACTTCTAAAAATTAAGAGATAATAGCTGTGAAGTACACAGGTACACAAGTAGACGGATCGTTTGTTTCCTGTGTACGTGTGTACCTGTCTACTTGAGGTAAAGGAGTTGCCATGCCATCAATGGACGATGTTCTGGGTGTCATCATGGGAGGTGGGCGAGGATCACGCCTGCACCCGCTGACCAAGCCGCGTTCGAAGCCGGCTGTCCCGATCGCGGGCAAATATCGTCTCATTGACATTCCCATCAGCAACTGCATCAATTCGGGAATTTACCGCGTTGCAATCCTGACCCAGTTCAACTCTGTTTCCCTCCACCGCCATATTACCCAAACCTATAACTTCGATGTCTTCCATACCGGCTGGGTGCAGATCTGGGCGGCGGAGCAAACGCCTCAAAGTATGACCTGGTATCAGGGCACCGCCGATGCGGTCCGCAAGCAGTTGTTCGAGATCCAGGCAACGGGCGCGGAATACGTGTTGATCCTGGCCGGGGACCATCTCTATCGCATGGATTATTCCAGCATGGCAGAATATCACTGGGAGAAAAACGCCGATATAACGGTAGCCGTTCAGCCCGTCGCGAAGAGCGAAGCGCACCGGCTGGGGATTTTGAAGCGCGAGGCAGACGGTCAGATTTCCGCTTTTGTCGAAAAGCCCAAGGACCCCAACGTCCAAAACAGGTTTGTGAGTCGCGACGATCCGGAGCGGCCCCTGCTGGGTTCCATGGGAAATTATCTGTTCAAAACCAGGGTCCTAATCGAACTGCTGAATTATCACTTGCGGCATGACGATTTTGGGGGCGAGATCATACCCGAAGCGATCAATTCGCATGAAGTCTATGGCTTTGACTTCGACGGCTATTGGGAGGACATTGGGACGATCCGTTCGTTCTATGAGACCAACCTGCAATTGACACTGCCAAATCCACCGTTCAATTTTTACGACCCCAAATCACCCATCTATACGCATGCGCGTTTTCTGCCGGGCTCGACCGTGGAAGATAGTGAATTGAAGAATGTGTTGATCGCAGAAGGCTGCCGCATCCGCAAGGCAGAGATCACCCATTCGATCATCGGCGTTCGCAGCCAGATCGCGGCAGGAACGGTCATCAGGGACAGCATCCTCATGGGCGCGGACTACTACCCCGCCGAAAGACCGCGCGGCAACCTGCCGATCGGGATCGGCCGGAACTGCCACATCGAATGCGCCATCCTGGATAAGAACGTGCGCATCGGCGATGATGTCGCCATCCGCCCCTTCCCGCGCGGACAGGATATCGACACGGACCTCTATTTTGTGCGGGATGGAATTGTCGTGATTGCAAAAGATACCGAGATTCCCGCGGGCACGAAGATCATGCCGCCCGCGCCCTGATGAACCAACACATTTGTACGGAACCTGCCTTGACATTCTCTTGTCTGACGAATACACTAGGCAGCGATTGGGGAGTAGCCATGGCGCCCCCGCCTGGGCGGGATCTTTGATCTGGCGCCAGCGAGTTGTCGTCAAGACATGGTCGCAGGCAGACCATCGGCGGCTCGAACGCATGCAAAGCGTTTGGCGAGACCATCACGGAGGTGTGTGGTGGTCTCTTTAGTTTGTCAGATCACCGGCTCTCAATACTCTATTAGGAGACGTCTGCATGACCCCTGAAAAGAACGACAAACCCGAAGCATCGCATGTGATCAAAGAGCACGAACATGAATGGCATACCTTGAAGGCCGAACAGATCCTCAGGCACTTCGAGGTTCAGGAAAACGGATTGACGTCGGAGCAGGCGAAAAGGCGCCTGGAGCTTTATGGACCCAATCAACTGAAGGAAGCGCCGCGTCCGACTTTCCTGCAGATGCTCTGGGCACAATTGAATAGTTTTGTTGTCATCCTGCTGATCGTCGCCTCCGTGATCTCGGCTTTGCTGGGAGATTTCGTGGAAGCGGCGGCAATCATGGCAATCGTCGTCCTGAATGCCGTGTTGGGGATCGTCCAGGAACGCCGCGCCGAGGAGGCGCTGGCAGCGCTCAAAAAACTGGCTGCGCCCGAGGCGCAAGTGATGCGCGACGGGCACAGGCGATCCATTCCTTCCTATGAGCTTGTGCCGGGGGACCTGGTTTTTCTGGAAGCGGGAAATTTTATCCCCGCCGACATCCGCCTGCTGGAGGCGGTCAATCTGCGGGTCGAGGAGGCTTCGCTGACCGGCGAATCGCTGGCGGTGCAGAAGAACGCTTCGACTGTCCTGGAAAAGAATGTCCCGCTCGGTGACCGTAAGAACACAGCCTTTATGGGGACCGTCGTTGCCTATGGGCGCGGACGCGGCGTGGTCACCAGCACAGGCATGCGTACGCAGCTGGGTCTCATCGCCACCATGCTTCAGACCGTGGATACCGAAGAAACTCCGCTGCAGCGCCGGCTGGACCAGCTTGGAAAATCGTTGAGTATCGCGGCGCTCCTCCTGGTCGCAATCGTTTTTATTGTTGCACTCATCAACTCCACGAACATCAACCAGCTTTTCACGGGTCCCCTGGCTTATGTGAGCGAATATGCGGCTGACATCACGGAAATCTTCATCATTGCCATCAGCCTGGCGATCGCTGCCGTACCAGAAGGGCTTCCGGCGGTGGTGACGATCTCCCTCGCCCTTGGCATGCGCGAGATGATCAAACGCCATGCCCTCATCCGCAGGCTGTCTTCCGTCGAGACGCTTGGATCGGCGACCGTCATCTGTTCCGATAAGACCGGCACCCTGACCCAGAACGAAATGACCGTCACCCGCCTGTGGGTGGACGGACAATTCATCACCGTGACCGGGACCGGATATGTGCCGAAAGGCGATTTCCTCGTCGACGGTCAAAAGGTGGTCATCTCGAAATACCCGGCTGCCCTGACGGCTCTCTGGCTGGGAATCTTAAATAACGATGCCTCCATCGAGACCACCGGCGAGGAAGATTCACAAAAGACCTATCGCATCGTCGGCGACCCGACCGAAGGCTCGCTGCTGGTTGCAGCCGCAAAAGCAGGCGCTACGTATGTGGATATCAAGGAAGCCTATCCTCGTGAGAGCGAAGTTCCTTTTGACTCCGAACGCAAGCGCATGATCACCATCCACGAGGTGGCAGCACCGCGCCCCGATGACCCGTCTCCATTTATGGACGAGAAACAAAAGGACTGGGAGGTTATCGATGTCAAGGGAGCTCCAGATATTGTCTTGAACCTCTGTACGCAGTATCAGGATATTGATGACCATCCCCGCCCACTGGATGAGGCGGTCCGCAAACGCATCCTGGATGCCAACGATACAATGACGAAAGACGCCTTGCGCGTACTTGGCCTGGCTTACCGCCTGCTTGAGAATGCGCCTGATAATCCTGAAGAACTCAAAGCGGAAGAGCTTGAAAAAGACCTGGTCTTTGTAGGTTTGATCGGGATGATCGACCCGGCGCGCGAGGAAGTCAAGCCTGCGCTCGAAGAGGCGCGTGAGGCTGGCATCCGGACCGTCATGATCACAGGCGATTATCCCAACACGGCGCGTGCCATTGCGGATACCATTGGCTTGCTGCGGCCCGGCAAAAAAGTGATGACAGGTGCTCAGCTCGACGGGACCAGCGACGAAGAACTCAAGCGCATCATCGAGGATACCGATGTCTTTGCACGCGTTTCCCCGCAGCACAAGATGCGCATCGTGGATGCCCTCCAGGCGAACGACGAGGTGGTGGCGATGACGGGCGACGGCGTTAACGACGCGCCCGCCATCAAGCGCGCCGACATCGGCGTGGCGATGGGAATCACCGGCACCGACGTCGCTAAGGAAACCGCCGACATGGTGCTCACCGACGACAACTATGCGAGTATTGTGGCAGCGGTGGAGCAGGGCCGCATCATCTACAGCAACATCCGCAAATTCGTGTTCTTCCTGCTGTCATCCAATGTGGCTGAGATCATGATCATCTTCCTCGCCACGCTGGCAGGACTCCCCGCGCCGCTGACCGCCATCCAGCTGCTCTGGCTCAACCTGATCACCGATGGCGCGCCGGCGCTCGCCCTCGCTGTCGAAAAGGGCGATCCCGACATCATGGAGCAAAAACCGCGCGCCAAGTCGGAGCCGATCGTCAACCGCAGCATGATGGTGGGGATGATCGTTCAAACCTTTGCACAGACCGGCGCCGTGCTGACCGCCTTCGCCCTCGGCTTGATCTGGCACCTCGATGCGGGCACGACCCTCACCGGAAATCCAATCACATTTTTGATACAACATGACTGGCGCGGCGTCGATGTCCAGACCGCGGAGACCATGGCGTTCGTGACGCTGTCTCTGTGCGAGCTTTTCCGCGCCTACACCGTCCGGTCAGAGCGCACCTCGCTCTTCCAGATCGGCGTGTTCTCGAACCGTTATATGCAGTATGCAGTGGGGCTGTCGATCTTCCTGCTGGTGCTGGTCGTCTCAGTGCCGTTCCTGCAGCCGATTTTCAATACACACTTTCCCTCCCTGCGGGAATGGACTGTGATCATCGGGCTGGCAATCATCCCGGCGATCGCAGAAGAGATCACGAAGTTCTTCCTGCGAAGGGGCAAGATGTAAACAGGTACACAAGTAGACAGGTAAGTATATACCTGTGTACTCGTCTACTTGTGTACCCTGACTTGAAATGACCTGCGGTGAATCGGGGAGAAACCCAGCCGTTCCAATGCTGACCGATGTGCCTGCGTGCCGTATCCTTTATGTTTTCCCAGCCCGTAGCCCTGGTAACACACATCTAACTCACACATCAGTTGATCGCGGGCGGTCTTTGCCAGCACAGAGGCTGCGGCAATGCTCAGGCACAGCGCGTCGCCTCTGACCAGCGCCGTCTGCGAAATGTCCAGTTGCGGAAGTTCGAGCCGAAAGTCGGTGAGCAAATATTGAGGGGGGAGCGACAGCCCGTCCAGGGCGCGCAAGGCCGCCAGTCTGGTGGCGCAGACGATGCCTTGCGCGTCGATCTCCTCCGCAGAGGCGAAGCCCACGCTCCAGGTCAAGGCGGCCGCCCGGATGCGCGGCGCAAGCGCCTCACGTTCGCGGGGAGTCAGCTGCTTGGAGTCGCGCACCCCGGCCAGGGTCCGGGAAAGAAACGTTTTATCGTTTGGCAGGATCACTGCTCCCACCGCGACGGGTCCTGCCAGCGCTCCGCGTCCCGCTTCATCCAATCCCGCGATGTGGAGCAAGCCGCTTTTCCAGAGTTTTGATTCAAAAAAGGTGCCGGGCTTAACTCGCGTCATACAATCCTCGCCGCGCGTTGGCATGGATACGGAAAATATCCCGGATCATGCGCACGGCATCGCGCAACGCACTGACTTTGCTGTCTGAAAAGTGATACCAATGGATGGGAATCTCGACGATACGATACTTGTAACAGCGGGCGATGTACAGCAGCTCGATGTCAAATGACCAGCCCGGCAGCGTTTGCCGCTGGAAGATATCTTCCGCGACGTTTGCACGGAAGCATTTGAATCCACATTGGGTATCGTTCAGTCCGGGCAGGATCAGGGTTTGAATAATGAAGTTGATGCCGCGGCCGCCCCAATGGCGATAGGCTGGCTCGTTATAGCGCACCGCGCCCCTGGCTTCGCGCGAAGCGATGGCAATCTCGAAATCCTGAAGTTGCGGGGGGATGAATTTGATGATCTCCTCCACCGGCATGGAGAGATCCGCATCGCACATGAAGCGATATTCCCCTTTTGCGTTGAGCATTCCACGCTGGACGGCAGCGCCTTTTCCTTTTTTGCTCTGGAGCACATGCAGGTTGGCATGTTGCTTTGCAAACTGTCTGGCGAGTTCATAGGTCCGATCGCTGCTTTCGTTCTCAACAACGATCACTTCCGAAGTAAAAGCCTGCTGTTCGAGAAAGTGAAAAATCTGTTCCAGTGTACCGGGCAGACGATTCTGCTCGTTATGAGCAGGGATAATGATCGAAAAGAAAGGGTTCAAGGGAGTAGGAAGGATGGTCCGGCGAAATAAAGGATCGCAAAAGCGATCAGGAGACACAAAAAGGTGAGCGCCAGTGCCGCAACGAGAATCAATTGCGGAAGTGTCATGCCAAGAGTTCTTTTGCTCCTGCCCTGCGGGGTTGGGCGCGGCAGGGGTTGTGCAGGGCTGGTCTCACGGATGGAGGCCGGCGGGGCTTGCGCGGCTTGCCCTTCATCCAGCATGGCAAAGTCAAGCTCCGCGGGGTTGAAAGGCTTTGCCTCTTCCGAGGCATTGAAGATCGCGCGCGCCCGTGACACTTGTGGCATTTGCGGCGGCGGCAGCGTCTCTTGATCCCACGGGGCACGCGGCTCAGGCTCGGCAGGAACTGGCGGCGCAGGGGTTTCCTTCTTCGGAGGCCGCGGGTTGATGATGCGGTCCGTGAACTCATGCACAGCTTCGATGCTCAACACCGGCCGCCCGGTCACCAGTCCCGCGGCAAATGACTTGATGCCATCGATCATCATGACTTTGATGGCTGGCCTGACCGATTCGATGTGCAGGCCCGGGTTGCCCGCGATCAGAACCGGTTCGATCTCGACCGGCAGTTTGACTCCCTGGCGCTCGATGAAGACCTTCACCGCGTTTGCCATGCGGGAAGTACGCTGGATCAGGTTGATGGCCGCCGGCTTGAAACCACTTCCGGACTCCTCATTCCATGCATTGCCTTTGGCTTCATACCTCCCCCGCAGGTAGGTCACATGGATGACGTAGATCCCGGTGGGTCCCAGCAAAATGATTGGGACTGTAATCCCGCTGGCGCCCAGCGGCATATTGCGGATGAGGGTATAGCCCTTTTCCAATTGGCGCTCAAAAAAGCTAACGATCGCTTTTTGCGCCTGTAACTCGTTGGGCCAGTTAAAACCAAATTTGAGCATCCCCTGAATGCGCTGCATGGGGGCTAGTTCGCCCTTTTCATCGACAAGAGGAGTTTTATCTATGATTTTCATAGGGACCTAGAATACTGGCGCTTGTTCCAGTTCATCGTGATCTGCATCGAGGCGGGTCGAGATGATCTCCCGGCCGTTCTGTTCCAATATCTGGAGGGATGTTTCCTGGACTTCGAATGTGCTGGCCAGTAGTTCCCTGCGTTTCCCGACCACATAGGTTTGCCCTTTTTTAAGTCGTTCCAAAAGATCCTTGCGGTCGATCAGAACGCGATCTGAAAATGAGCTGCCGCGTCGTTCGAACGCACGCACAACCGCGATTTGTCCATTCTTGTAGCGGACAGCTTCGATAACGCCATCAAACTTCTTCGCCATAAAGTTTCTCCTTGTTAATTTTAGCACTAAACAAGAAAGACCCTAAAGGTTTCGCCCGGATAAACAAAAAGCCGCCATATCTTCTGACATGACGGCTGACAGTTGCCAGTTGGTCCGTAGAAAAGGGAATCAGACAGCTGGACGCTGATCGCTGACAGCTAATCGCTAATAAACCAAGTCGGGGCGCCGGGATTCGAACCCGGGACCTCTTGCTCCCAAAGCAAGCGCGCTAACCGGACTGCGCTACGCCCCGATGGGCGATATGGATTGACCGATCTTGATAAGTTGTTTGGGCATAGTCACCCGGGACCTTGGCGCTACAGCGCCACGCGCTAACCGGACTGCGCTACGCCCCGATATACGCCGCGCCAAGCCGCGGCAGTGTGTGAGTATAATGCGAAGGATGAGAACCCGTCAAGCAATAAAACGGATGGCGGCACTGTGCGCGCTTCTCGCGGCACTTTATGCCTGTTCACCGTTACAGCCTATTCCCACTCCCACATCTCTTCCCCCCACCGCTTCGCCGGTACCTTCCGCGACAATCACCCCCTCCCCGGCTCCCACGTCCACGGTGACGCCGCTGGCTTGTCTCACAAATCCGGGCCGCGTGGAAGAGGGCAGCCTGGCATCGATAACCCCTCCGCAGGAATTCCGCGTCTACCTGCCTCCCTGCTATAACGAAAAAACGGATCAGCGCTATCCCGTCCTCTATCTTTTGCATGGGCAGACCTACAGCGACGATCAGTGGATCCGGCTCGGCGCGGTCAGTGCCGTCGACCAATTGATCCTCTCCGGCGGTTCGACGCCATTCATTGTCGTCTTCCCGGATGACCATTACTGGAACCTGCCGCCCGGTCCGGGCTTTGGCCGGCGCCTGGTGGATGAACTCATTCCCTACATCGATACCAATTATCGAACATTCCCAGACCGGGACCACCGCGCCATCGGCGGCATGTCGCGCGGAGCGGGCTGGGCGTTACGCCTGGGACTCACGCGTTGGGATTTGTTCGGAACGATCGGTTTGCACTCCCTGGCTATTTTTCAGGAGGATGCGTCTGAGATCAATCGCTGGCTGGCAGATATCCCGCCGGACGCCCGCCCGCGCGTCTTTATGGACCTGGGCGACAACGATCCGGAACGAGCCAGGGCAAGCCAGGTGGAAGCTCAGTTCAATGATTTCGGCTTGTTCCATGAATGGCATCTTTACACCGGAGGCCACACCGAGGAATACTGGGGCGCGCATGTGCAGGAATACATCCAGTGGTATGCCGAGGGGTGGAATCACAGCCCATAAAGGATTTAGGTCATTCACCGGAAGAGGACCCTGTGTGCGCGGCAGCACCCTTTCCATTGCGATTCGGAGACTCTTTCCCCCGGGGGCGGCTGGCGGTGCTATAACCGTTTATAATCGCCGCATTCAGGAGACTTCATGAACATACTCGTCACGGGTGGAGCAGGTTATATTGGTTCAGCGGCCGCAGAGGCATTGCTCGAAGCCGGGCACTCGGTCACGGTGTATGATTCGCTGGTGACGGGCCACCGCGCCGCGATCCCGGCGGGCGCGACGTTCATCGAAGGCGATCTTTCCGACAGTCATACCCTCGCGAAAGCATTGACCGATCAATTCTTTGAGGCGGTCATGCACTTCGCAGCCTTCATCGAAGCGGGCGAAAGCATGAAGGAGCCGGCCCGCTTTTATCATAATAATCTCATGAACTCGCTCGCTTTAATGGAAACGGCTGTCCGTGCGGGGGTCCAGCGTTTTGTCCTTTCCTCTACCGCCGCGGTCTATCAATCCAGTGAGGAGCCGTTGACGGAGGAGTCGCCTCTCGGTCCAGGCAATGTCTACGGGCATACGAAGCTGGTCGTCGAGCAGGCGCTGGACTGGTACCGGCAAATCCATGGTCTGCACTTCGCGGCGCTGCGTTATTTCAATGCAGCCGGGGCCTTGCCGGGTCGCGGGGAAGCGCATCAGCCTGAATCGCATCTCATTCCATTGGTTTTGCGCGTCCCGCTCGGTCAACGAGACGCGGCGCAGATCTACGGCACCGACTATCCCACCCCCGATGGGACCTGCATCCGCGACTACATCCACATCGCCGACCTGGTCTCCGCGCACCTGCTGGCTTTGGACAGCCTGGGGAAACGCGACCGGCTGATCTACAACCTCGGAAGCGGGAACGGCTACTCGGTCCGCGAAGTGATCGAGACCGCCCGCCGGGTGACGAGCCATCCGATCCCGGTAAAGGAACTGCCGCCGCGCCCAGGCGACGCCGCGCGTCTCGTCGCTTCCTCCGAAAAAATAAAGCGCGAACTTGGCTGGAAGCCCAAACACGATGATCTTCACGAAATCATTGCCAGTGCCTGGGAATGGCATAAATCACACCCCAAAGGATATCAGGAATGAACTTCTCTTTTCAGCGCATCCCCGTTGGAATCTGTAACTGCTATCTCCTGCGCGGCGAACGGACGGTGCTGATCGATGCCGGCGCGCAGGGAGGGATCAACGCATTCAAGCGCGGTTTGCAAAAGTTGAATGTAAGCCCGAAAGAAATTTCCCTGATCCTGCTCACACATGGGCATTGGGATCACATCGGGTCTTTACACCCCATTCAGCAGGTCACGGGCGCGCCGGTCGCAATCCATTATCGTGATCAGCCCTGGGTGGAGAACGGAAACCCGGCGTTTCCACGCGGCGTGACCCCCTATGGCAAGGCAATGATCTGGCTTGCCGATCGGCTCATCCATCCCAAGCTCCCGCATGTCAAAGTGGATCATGTCATCGACGATAATGGCATGTCGCTCGCGGAGTATGGCATCCCGGGCAAGGTGTTTTACACACCCGGGCACTCGATGGGACACGTGAGCATCGTCCTTGATTCGGGGGAAGCCTTTGTCGGCGACATGGCTATGAACGACTGGTATCTGCGCCTCACTCCGGGACTGCCGGTCCTGGCAGATGATATCAACATGGTGGTCGCAAGCTGGAAAAAGATTCTGCCCGCGGGAATTAAACGAGTCTACCCTGCGCACGGACCGGACTTCCCGGTCGAAATTATGCAACAGGAAATCTCGAATTTTGAAGGTTCGAAATGACTATGGGGCAACTTTCTCGAGCCTTTACTCCGCCGGGATTGTGCAGCCATCAAAGTTGTCTCTTGCGTCTGTAATGTCTACTTTCCGTGTTGGCTCGTACCAATACATCAGGTAACTTCTATCCTCGAGAAGCGGCAAGTCGGCGCCAAAATAGGTGTTGAAAATCACACGGAAAGTGTTAACCGGGCTTATCGAAGAATATAGAGTATCATCATTCTCATGCCCGGGCAGGAACATAGCATAGAGAATGCTGGTCCTTTCCCAAAGACATCCGGGAATCTCAAACGTCCACTTGAATAGTGAAGCGGGACCATGGTCACCCATCACAAGGATGATCGGCGGCGACTCGGATTTCTGCAATATGGCATCAATCACCCTGATGGTCTCCCTGTCGATAAACTTGACCTGTTCTTGATAGCCATCCCAGTATTCCTGCATGCTCAATTGGGGTCCAATTCCCTCTGCCAGAGTATAGGGCTGCGGTGGTTCACGGGTGTCGCCATTTTGATAAAAAATAAAGGGAGGGTGCGGAACCGGAATGTGAGCATATACGATTTTCGGCCCCGGGATAGCGGCAGGGATTTCCTTAAGCGTATCAAGCTGATATAACACGCGCTGGCGATGGGTCTTATATGTCTGGACCGGTATTCCCAGGTCGAAAATATTCGAGAGCGGCTCAATGGGGCTATCAACGAGCAGGAGGGTCTCGAAATCATTCAATGGCAGGAAGTTGGATAAATGAACATCGGAATCTTTGATCCCTGCATAGTGTACTGACCCCTCGAAACTGACAGTGGTATAACCGATCTCATCCAATGAGCGGAAGACGCGGTTATTCTGGATTGGCTCGAACAGGTATTGTACATATTGATCGGAGTCCTCCCAGGTCGTGAGATAATCGAGATTCCAGAACGAAGCCATGGTATAGAGTGTCTGAACGTAGTTACTATGACTGCCGTCGGCGACATAAAAGCCCCGTTTCTCTAACCCGTCAATAAATTCTGAATTATCGTACTTATAAATACTCTGCAGGACATCCTGGCGCGCATAACCATCCAGGATAATCACATAGATGTCAGGAGAAGAAGATCTCTTATTCAATGTGAATTCTGGTCCCAACGCAGGAATGACCGTTGTGCGACTCAGCCTTGTAAGCATATGATAACCATCCGGCCCGAGTCTCACAAGCTGGAAGCTCAAAAGCACAATGAATACAATGTTGAAATAGGCGCTAATCCGGGCAGGGTTGCGGATAAACTTCCAGACCCTGCGATGTACAACCACTGCATATAACATGCCAAGCAGCACCAGGAGAGCAATGCCAAGGTAATTGGCCTGATGTGGAAAACTAATTTTGAGAAATCTGAACAAAGACCGGTAAGCAATCAGTGCGATGGGTATCATCATCACCATGAAATTTGTATAGTGCCAGTCTTTTACAGGATATTGAATGATCAACACAGCCAGGATAGTCAATAGAAGCAAAACAAACAGGGCGCGCAGACTTTGATCGATACCAATTTGAGATGAAGAGATAGCAACGCGGTCGAGAACAATTGCTGCGATCAAAACAAGAGGGTATGGAACAAGGCATTTCATCTATTTTCAGTAGTTCACGAAAGGGCTTGAACATGGTTAACTTGGTTCCGACCAAGGAGACCAAAGCCAATGTCCAAGCCCGGTACCAAGATT
>JAFGCG010000173.1 GCA_016932715.1 Anaerolineales bacterium | reverse complement strand
TTTGGGACTGCTTCTCGATCTTTAAGTCCTTTTCTCAGCGCTTTCAGCGTTTTTCTGCGTCCCGTTTTGAAACTGTCAGGTGGTTAGAAAAAATATAATTGTTCCAACAACTGCACAATAAATCGCAAACACATAGAGCGATCGTTTGCTCAAATAATCGATCAGCCACCGGATGGCAAACCAGCCGACAAACGCCGCGGCGATAAACCCGACTGCCAGCAGAGGCAGGAACTCGCCAAGGTCCGGCATTTTGAGCACATCCAGCATTTCGTAGCCGCCCGCGACGAGCATCACCGGCACAGACATAAGAAAGGCAAAGCGTGCCGCAGACGGTCGGTCGAAGCCGCGGAACATGCCGCCTGAAATGGTCGTTCCGCTGCGAGAGGCCCCTGGGAATGCCGAGAGGATCTGAAATACACCGACAATCAATGCATCGAACCAGGTCATTGAATCGAGCTGGCGATTTTTCTTTGTCAGCCATTCTGCCAGAGTAAGCAGGACGGCTGCAGAGAGTAATCGAATGGAGGCTTGCAGCAAAGGGGTTTTGAACAAAGTCTCGATCACATCTTTCAACAGGTAACCGACAAGCAATGCCGGGATCGTAGCAATGATGATGTAAATGCCGAGGTCTCTTTCGGGGCTTGACCGCCGAAAATCTATCAGAGCGCGTGCAATTGCAAGGAGGTCTTTCCAATAGAATGCGAAGAGGGAAACCAGCGTTCCAAGTTGGACGATCACGAGGAACGAGAACATGGCATCGCTGGCAGGGATACCAAACAGGTTTTGCGCGATAAGCAAATGTGCCGTGGACGAAACGGGAATGAATTCAGTCAGCCCCTGGATGATGCCGAGGAGGATGGATTGGAGGAGGGTCATAGGAAGAGAATAGAGGTGGGCAATGGGTGATGGATCATGGTTAATGGTGTAGAGAGTCTCGGTCTGGGTTGTCGGAGAGACAGGGTTCTGATTCTTTACGGATAGTATACCCCGGCGGCATTTCTTTTTCTCCTTGTTTGGAGCGTTTTAGATAGGCGCTGTAGTTGTTGAGCTGCTTTCCAACGGCTTCAGCCTGGACCGTCATACGCTTGTACGTCTCAGTTGGCAAGTAACCTAGATAAGAGTTATGCCCTGCCTTTCTCCTCATCGTCTCTCCCACCTGACTCCCTTGGGGGCACAGAAGAGTCATCCGGTTGGTGACTCTTTTTTATTCGAACATGCACACTATCGAGGAGATGAGATCAAACTTCTCACTAGTGCAGGTTGCTTGCCATGACAGGATCGCTCAAGCGCAGCAGCCCTTCGACGAAATAGTAATCGCCGTAGATCAAGCCATGGTCCATGAAGCCTTCAGGCTTCGAGCGCGTCGCGTGGATGAGCAGGCTCGGTTCCAGGGATGCGCGGCTGGTGTAGTTTTCCCAGAGCGAACGCAGGATCTTCCCCGCGGTGCAGGTCCAGCGTTCCGCCAGGGCGGAATCCGGTTCGAGGGCTGCCAGATAGAGCAGTCCGCTGCCCAGGATCGCTGCCGCCGAGCTGTCGCGGACGTCGTGAGGGATCAGCGGGCTGTCATAATCCCAATACGGAATCAGGTCTTCAGGCAGGCGGCCCAGCGCGTGCTCAGCCAGGCTGCGCGCGGTGGCAAGGAAAAGCGAATCCTTGGTCGCGCGATAGCAATCTGCAAATCCATAAACCGCCCAGGCATGGCCGCGACTCCAGCACGAGGCGGCGCTGAGACCCTGGTAGGTGCTCAACTTGATGAACTCGCCTGTCTCGGGGTCGAAATCCGCGCCATGGGCAGTGGAAAAATCCGGGCGGACCTGATGCCTGAGGCAGGTCCGCGCGTGGGCAAGCGCCTGCTCGGCAAAATAAGAATCCGCTGCCTCCCGGCTGGCCCAGAACAGAAGATCCAGGTTCATCATGGTATCGATGATCGCGCCGCCCCGCTGAGCGGCGGAGGCGTCGAGGCCGCCCCAAGCCTGGAAAAATCCTCCCTGGCGGTTAAAACGCCGGGTCAGGGTGCGAGCGGCTTGCAGTGCGGGACCTTTCAGGGCTTCATCACCGGTGAGGTTCGCGCCCAGCACATGAGACAATTCGAACAGGAAACCCAGGTCGTGAGTGGTCGTATCGGATTGGCGGGCGCTCAAACGAGCCGCCCATTTTCGAGCCTGGCGTTCCATCTCCCGGTCGCGGGTATAAGCAAATGCCAGCCAGAGCAGCCCAACCCAATGTCCGCCGACCCAGCCGCCATCCTTTACGAAAACCCAGCGGTCGCCGCGGGTATATTCCGGGAAATGAGGCAATCGAATCATATTCTGGCTGATGCGTCCGATGCTGAAAGCCAGAGCCCGGGGCACCCACTGGCGCTCATCCACCTTTGAGGCTGCGTTTGTTTCCGATGGAACCACCTGATCAGACATTGAAATGCATCCTTGTTCTCTTCAAAGTGTTGGGAGATTGTGAATCGTTATCTTTAATATAAACTGCCGGGAACCCACCGGCAGGCGAGCTGACAGACGCGTGAGAGTCTGCTCGCGCTGGTTCGCCTGGCATTCCTCCGTGAGCAGGTCTGCAGCGAAGGCGGCACCGCCCGGCTCCAAAATCGTCAGAGATAGTTCATTGCGCTGGCCCACGATCCATGCCCCGGGACCATCCACCGAAACGGAACACCAGGTCACAAAGGCTTCTTCGATTTCGAGCGGATCACCGCTGAATTCGAATCTATCTTCCAGGCGGATCTCACCCGTTTTTTCGTCCAGTTCCAGCGTTCGCCGCGCCAGGGACAACTGGGGCAGACCGTAAACCGGGTGGATATCCATCACGACCGATTTCTTCGCGCCATCCTTGCCCTGCGAAATGATCTGACCGTGTTCCAGGCTGCCCTGACCGAATTTCGGTCCCGGCATTTGCAGATGCCCGCCAATGTGCGGCACGCTGTGCCCGAACGAGTTGGCAAAGATATTCTCGAACCGTCCTGCGCGAAAGTATGCCTGGCTGTACAAACCCCGGCCGGGGTCGCACAACAGATTTTCCCCGTCCACACTGACGATAAAGTGTCCGATATCCAGATGGTAATGATGACCGCTGTTGTAACCGGCCTTGGCTGCCAGGATGACCGGCTGACCCTGAGAGGTGTGCCCGTTGAATTTGACCAGCGCACAGTCCGGAAGGTAGACATCCTGGCGGGCAGCCTCGGGAAAAGGATGGATCTCTCCATCCCACCATGCCAGGTCCCGCAGGACGATCGCCAGCTTGGAGGCAAAGAAGCCGCGCCATACTTTTGTGTCGTAGGGGATGATGAGCCCGGTCAGGTCATCGACGCCGGTGCGCTTTGCCAGGCGCTGGATGATCCCTGGCTGCAACATATCTTCGTCGGCCGCGTCCGCAAAGTTGAAATATCGTCCCGGAGCCAGGGCGATTGCCAGGGGGTAGCGGGCAATCTCCCGCAGGCGCGGGTTCGTCATCAGATCGATCTTCCCGCTCGTGCGCTCGTTCAACAGTTCCGCCAGGGTCACGTAGTACAGCAACCCATAATTCCAGTAACCGATCCCCTCCAGTGAACCTCCGTCGGACTCGAATCCGGTTGCCACGTAAGCCTCCAACCCTTCCAGGACAATCGTCAAGGCTTCTGCCAGCCTGTGAGAATCTCTTTCCAGGCGCATAAAGGCGAGCCCCACCGCGCCGTTACAGACGGCGTTCCAGTTCAGATCGCCGCGGTGCCACCAGAACTTTCTGCCGTAAGCCAGATACGGATGAAAAATGCGCCGTTCAATTTCCTGGCGTACCCGCTGTGCAACCTCGGGAGCCAGCTGATCGTCGAGAAAGTAAAGCGTCTCCGCCAGGCTGGCGCCGGTCTCCGCGGCAAACAGATCGATAAAATCAGGCTCGCGCGTCAGCGCGGTATTTGCGCCGCCCTGCCGGATGTCAGGCGCATCCGGGGACCCAAAGCCCGGACCTCGATCTTCATGGGCGGGCAAGACCCAGGTGGTCTCTTCACAGATGCTCCAGAGCAGGTCCTGAATAAGATCGATCCTGCTTTCTTCTCCCAGGATCAATCCCACGACCGCCCGGGTCAGCATGGCGCGTTTTTCGAAATAGGGGTTTTCATAGCCGTCTCGATCGCCGCTGCGGGCGAACTGCCGGTAGAGGCTGTAGGGCGTCTGTGGGATGTCCGGCCTGGCAGCATGGATGCCAGGCACAGCTTCGCAGAGGTACGCGCTGACTGCCTGTCGGGCAGGCGAACTGCGAAACTGCGCGATCAAAGAGTCGGGAGGCAGCTGGGGCTGAAAGATCCTTGGATGGAGTTGCATAGGAATCCCACAGGGTTTACCGGCCGGCGGATGTCAGGCTTCGGAGCAGCGCGCGGTCGATTCACGAATGATCAGCGGGCTTTCCATCAGAGTGAAACTGCCCATCTGCTCCGGGGGATCCTGCTGCATTTTCAAAAGAGTGAGGACAGCCAGTTTTCCGATCCGATATTTCGGCTGGCTGATGGTCGTCACGGGTGGGTAGGCATAGGCAGCCATCGGGATATCGTCGCAGCCGATGACCGAGACATCCTCCGGCACACGCAAACCATGCGCACGTATGGAATGCATCACGCCGAGGGCGAACAGATCGTTGAACGCCAGGATGGCCGTCGGGCGTTCATTCGGCGGCAGCGCCAGCAGGTGGCTGGTCGCCTGGAAACCACCACTGATCCGTGCATCGGCTGCAATGGAGGTATATAACTCCGGCCGATAAGGGATCCCGGCTTCTGTCAGCGCGTTCTTATACCCGTCCAGACGCGCCACACCGATCTCGGAATGGCCGGTGTCATCCACGAAACCGATCCGCCGGTGTCCAAGGTCGATCAGGTGGCGGGTCGCACGGAAATAGGCATCCTTGAAATCCACGATGATGCAGCTGACCCTGGGTCCTGTGATCCGGTAATTGATTACAACCAGCGGAATCTTGCTCGCTTCTTGAAACTTGAGCAGTTCGGGGAAGGGATACGCGCCGGTTAAGATGATTCCCAGTGCGGACATTTGCCGGGCAGCCTGGACGAGTTCCTCACAGGCATTCGTTAGATGCATAATGCTCAAAGCATGTTTGGGATGCTCCTGAAGCTCGATCTCTTCCTGGGTGCCGCGGATGACCTCTGCAAAGAAGGGGTTGACGATATCTGTGGTAAATAGAAGTACGATTTTCTCCGGGTCAGGCTTTGGAATGGAGGGCCTCGGCCGGCGGCGGACGCGATATCCAAGGGTCTGGATGGCATCTTCTACCTGCCTGCGGGTGTCTTCACTTACCGTATCGGTATTGTGAAGCACCCGGGAGACCGTAGCGATGGAAACCCCCGCCAGTTCGGCAATTTCGGACATTTTCGTAGGCGACTGCTTCGGAGACATATTTTTCCCTTTGGGTAATCAGAATTGGAATAAGTTTCTCAAAATGTAATTACATAGGTATTATACAGTATTACATGAAATAATCAAGTAGTATATTGACTTTTTCTGTAACTGTTGTAAAATAGATGTGTAATTACACGATTTCACGATTATTGACAAAAAGCTTAATAGCCAGCGTTTCACTTTTTTTCCTGGGCTGAGACAAATAGCTCACAAGTCAGACAGGAGGTGTCAGGTCTTTTGATCGGTCAAATTGCACGTGATTGTCCTGTTGGAATATCCAAGCCCCCATTCAACACTTCTGGAGGAGTGAAATGTCACATCAAACTCTATATCGCTTTGCGTCGCTGCTAATACTCTTTGCCTTTTTGCTGGGAGGCTGCGGTCCCGCGGCAACACCCACGCCTGCGCAGGAAGTTCCCAAACCCACAGAAGCTCCCGTCAAGCCGGTCGCGACTGAGCCGCCCGTTCCTGCATCCAAATATTCCGAAGCGCCCGCTCTGGCTGAGATGGTCGAAGCCGGAGAACTGCCCCCCGTCGAGGAACGCCTGCCTGCGAATCCGCTGATCGTCGAGGCTGCGGAAGTCGGCGAGTACGGCGGCACCTGGCGCATGGGCATGCGCGGCGGCACGGACGACGTCAGCTTCTACCGCATCCTGGGCTACGAGACCCTCGTGCGCTGGACCCCCGCCTGGGACTCGATCGTCCCGAACCTGGCGGAAAGCTGGGAAGTCAGCGACGATGCCACGGAATACACCTTCCACTTGCGCCAGGGCGTCAAGTGGTCTGACGGCGAATCCTTCACCGCGGACGACATTGACTTCTGGTTCAACGATGTGGTCTCCAACACCGATCTGCAGGCGACCATGCCTGCCTGGCTGACCTCCGGCGGCAAGCCGGTCAAGTTCGAGAAGGTGGACGAGTACACGATCAAGTTTACCTTTGAGGTACCCAACGGCCTGTTCCTGCAGAATCTGGCTTCACCGGACGCGCGTTCGCTGACCAATGTGCCCAAGCATTATGCCGTCCAGTATCACGCAACATATGTCGATGCTGCCAAGCTTGAAGCCATGCTCAAAGAGGGCGGTTACACAGCCTGGAAGGATATGTTCGTCGCCAAAGTGGTACAGGCGGACGGCGGTGGTATGGGCCCGTATAATGTGGCCGGACGTCCCACGCTCTTTGCCTGGATGGTGGAAGAGCCGTTCTCCGGGAATGCCACCCAGGTCACCCTGGTGCGCAATCCCTATTACTGGAAAGTCGATCAGAACGGGCAGCAGTATCCGTATATCGATAAGCTCGTCTATGGCGTATATCAGGATATCCCCACCATGCTGCTCAAGGCGCTCAACGGCGAGATCGATTTCCAGATGCGCCATTTCAACACCCTGCTCAACAAAGCTGTCCTGTATGACAATATGGTGACAGGCGATTATCATTTGTTCAATCTCAAGGAAGCCGGTTCGAATACCAACGTGATCATGCTCAACCTGAATCATAAAGACCCGGTGATGCGCGAGATTTTGCAGAATAAGGATTTCCGCATCGGACTCTCGTACGCCATCAACCGCCAGGACATCATCAACACGGTCTACGTGACCGTGGGCAAACCCTCCCAGCCGGCAGCCCAGGAAGGCACTCCCTTCTACAACGAACAGCTTGCCACGCAATACATCGAATACGATGTCGACAAGGCAAATGAATACCTCGATAAGGTATTGCCCGACAAGAACGCCGACGGCATCCGCCTGCGCCCCGATGGCAAACCGATGACCATCGTGATCGAGATCGCCAATGCCTTCACCCAACAGGTGGATACAGGCAACCTGGTCGCCAAATACTGGAATGCGGTGGGAATCCTGACAGAAGCCAAGTCGGAAGACCGGTCGTTGATGTACGAGAACAAGAACAACTATCTTCATGACGCCTATATCTGGGGCGGAGAAGGCGGGATGAATCCGATCCTCGATCCGCGCAACTTCTTCCCCAACGGTAACGAATCGGGCTATGCAGTCGGCTGGGCAGCCTGGTATCAGAACCCGGCCGACCCCCTGGCGATCGAGCCCCCGGCCGAGATCAAAGCCATGATCGACAAATACAACGAGGTCAAGGCAGAGACCACCTTTGATGGGCAGGTCGCGAAGATGAATGAGCTGCTGCAGATGTCGGCCGATTTCTTCCCCTGCATCGGCATTTCGACCGTCCCGCCCAGTTACGGAATCGCCAAGAATAATATGCACAACGTCCCGGACGAGATGATCAACTCCTGGAGCTATCCGACCCCGGCTCCGGTCAATCCCTTCACATTCTTCTTCAAATAACGGATCATCCGGGAAAGACTCGCTTGTGGTGTGCAGCTCTTTGGTCTGAGCTGCACACCACATACTTCACGAACCTGAAGGAATTCTTGGGCAATGCGCAGTTACATCCTCCGACGTATTCTCGCCATGATCCCCACTCTCTTTCTGGCTTCCATCGTAGCTTTTGTCATTATCCAGCTCCCGCCAGGCGATTTTGCCACTGCCTATGTCGCCGGGCTGGCTGCCAACGGCGATATCGTCAGCCAGGAAGCGCTGGAGAGCCTGCGCGCAGACTATGGGCTCAACGAACCGGTTGCCGTTCAATATTTCAAGTGGATGGGCGGTATTTTGACCCGCGGCGATTACGGCATCTCCTTCGAACATCGCGAGCCAGTGTCTGCGCTCATCTGGGAGCGCATCTGGCTGACGATGTGGCTCTCGCTGGTCAGCGTCCTGCTGACGTGGCTGATTGCCTTCCCCATCGGGATTTACTCCGCCGTCAGGCAATATTCCGCCGGCGACTATATCTTCACACTGATTGGCTTCTTTGGCGTCTCCATTCCCGCCTTTCTGGTGGCATTGGTGCTGATGTACCTGCAGTTCAAATACTTCGGGAAGGTTGCCAGCGGCTTGTTCTCCGACGAGTTCGTCGCGGCTGCCTGGAGTTGGGCGCGCATTCAGGATCTGCTTGCGCATCTCTGGCTGCCGGCGCTCATCCTTGGGCTGGGCGGGACCGCGGAGCTGATCCGCATCCTGCGCGCCAACCTGCTCGATGAACTGCGCAAACCCTACGTGATCACTGCCCGCGCCAAGGGTCTGCCGGAATGGAAGGCGATCCTCAAATATCCGGTGCGCATGGCGTTGAATCCCTTCGTGAGCACGCTCGGATGGATCCTGCCAAGCTTGATCTCCGGCTCGATCATCCTCTCGCAGGTGATGAACCTGCCCACCACGGGACCGTTGCTGCTGCGTTCCCTGCAGTCGCAGGACATGTACCTGGCAGGCTCCATGATCCTGGTCCTGAGCGTAGCCACGGTGATCGGCACGCTCGTCTCCGACATCCTGCTGGCGCTGCTCGATCCGCGCATTCGGTATCAATAGTTGCTGTTACACAGGCAAAGAACCTTCACCACAGAGCGCACTGAGAACACAGAGAAAACCTTTTTTTAAATCTCTGTGAACTCCGTGCTCTCCGTGGTGAAATTACGCAGGTGACCCAATGAGTTATATGAGGCTGACCAACGATGACGACTGAAGCCCCGCAATCCATCCCAACTCCCCGCGTAGAAGCCCCTCGGGAAGTCGAGGCGCAGGTCTTTGTCGCTCCGCAATGGAAGCTGGTCTGGTGGAAATTCCGCAAACACAAGATGGCAATGGTCAGCGGGGTCATCCTGATTTTGATCTATCTCGTGGCTTTATTTGCCGATTTCCTGGCGCCTTTCGATCCCGGCCTGACCAACTCGACCTATCTGTATGTGCCTCCCCAGTCCATTCACGCTGACTTTGGAGAGGGCAAGCCTGGCGTCTATGTCTACGGAGTGACCAGCACCGTTGACCCGGTGGCACTGCGCCGTGAGTTCACGATCGATCCGTCGCAGGTGATCCCCTTGAAGTTCTGGGGCAGGGGCTGGGAGTATAAGCTGCTGGGAATCTTCAAGACGAATCTGCATCTGTTCGGTCCCGCGGACCCGGCACAACCCGCCTACCTCCTGGGAGCGGACCGCCTCGGCCGAGACCTGCTCAGCCGGATGATCATGGGCACGCGCATCTCCATGTCGATCGGGCTGGTCGGCGTGTTTTTCAGTCTGGTGCTGGGCATCTTTTTAGGAGGCATCTCCGGATACTACGGCGGCAGCTGGGACCAGCTCATCCAGCGTCTGATCGATTTCCTGCGTTCCATCCCTTCCATCCCTTTGTGGATGGGGCTGGCGGCTGCCATGCCGCTCCAGTGGCCGGCGCAAAGAGTCTATTTTGCCATTACGGTGATCCTTTCCCTGATCGGATGGACCAGCCTGGCAAGAGTCGTGCGCGGCCGGTTCCTTTCGCTGCGCGAAGAAGATTTCGTGACCGCGGCCCGCCTGGACGGCGCCAGCCAGCCGCGCATCATTTTTCGTCACATGCTGCCAGCCTTTACCAGTCACATTATCGCCTCGATTACCTTGGCGATCCCCGGCATGATCCTCTCGGAGACCTCGCTCAGCTTCCTGGGCCTGGGCTTGCGCGAGCCGGTCGTCAGCTGGGGGGTCCTGCTGCAGGACGCGCAGGATATCCGTTCGATCGCTACCGCTCCCTGGCTGCTCATTCCGGCGATCGCCGTTGTGGTTTCGGTCCTGGCGTTGAATTTCCTCGGCGACGGGTTGCGCGACGCCGCCGACCCCTATACCCGCTGATGGAGGCTTTTATGAATACATCTCCTCTTCTCGAGATCAGCGGGCTGAAGACTCACTTCTTCCTGGATGAAGGCACGGTCAAGGCCGTCGAAGGCGCCGACCTGATGGTTCAGCACGGCACCACGGTGGGGATCGTCGGGGAAAGCGGCTGCGGGAAGAGTGTCACTGCCTATTCGATCCTGCAGCTCGTCGAAAGCCCCGGGAAGATCGTCGCGGGGAAGATCCTCTGGCAGCGGCCTGAGGCAACCGGGGGCGACCTCCTCGACCTGGCTGCGCTCAAGCCGAACAGCCGCGAGATCCATGCCATCCGGGGCGGCGAGATCGCCATGATCTTCCAGGAGCCGCTCACCTCCCTCTCGCCCATCCACACCATCGGAGACCAGATCGTGGAAGCCATCCGCTTGCACCGACCGGTCAGCCAGGAGGAAGCTCGCCGCCAGGCAGTGCAAATGCTCCAGCGGGTGGGCATTCCCAGGCCTGAAGAGCGCCTGGATAACTATCCATTCCAGCTCAGCGGCGGGATGCGCCAGCGCGCCATGATCGCCATGGCGCTCTCCTGCCACCCGAGCCTGTTGATCGCCGATGAGCCGACCACCGCCCTGGACGTCACCACCCAGGCGCAGATCCTCGAACTGATGTCCGAACTCCAGAATGACTTCGGGATGTCGATCCTGCTCATCACTCACAACCTCGGAGTGGTCGCGGAGATGTGCGATCAGGTCGTGGTCATGTATCTGGGCCAGGTCGTCGAGCAGGCCGATACAGTAACTTTGTTCAATGACCCCAAACATCCCTATACCCAGGCATTGATGCGTTCCATCCCCAAGATCGGACAGCGCCGCCGGGGACGCCTCGATCCGATCAAAGGCATGGTCCCCGACCCGTACAACCGGCCCCACGGCTGCTGCTTCCACCCGCGCTGCGATAAATTCGTGCCGGGCCTGTGTGACCAGCAGGAGCCGCCGCTGCGGAAGTTGAAATCGGGCGGCATGGTCCGCTGCGTCCTTTACGGAGAATGACATGGCTGACTCCAGCCCGAATATTCTGTTATCTGTTGAAAATCTGAAAATGCATTTTCCGATCCGCAAAGGGTTTGGGCGGAAGATCGTCGGGCACGTGCGCGCCGTGGATGATGTCAGCTTCTCGGTCTGCTGCGGAGAGACCCTGGGACTGGTGGGAGAAAGCGGCTGCGGCAAGACCACCATCGGCCGCTGCATCCTGCGCGCCTACGATCCCACGCAGGGCGCCATCCACTATCAAAATGGACGCGGACAGTCTGTGGACCTCGCCCAGCTGCAGGGCAAGGACTTGATCTCCTATCGGCGTGAGCTGCGCATGATCTTCCAGGATCCCTATTCCTCGCTCAACCCGCGCATGACGGTGATGGACATCGTTGCCGAGCCCCTGCGGATTCACAGGATCGCCGAAGGCCGGGAGATCGAGGACCGGGTCGCGGAGACCCTGCGCAAGGTCGGTTTGCGCCCGGAATATATGCGCCGCTACCCGCACGCCTTCTCCGGCGGACAGCGCCAGCGCATTGGCATCGCGCGTGCCCTGGTCCTTGACCCGCGCCTCGTGGTTTGCGATGAGCCGGTCTCGGCGCTGGATGTTTCCGTCCAGGCGCAGATCCTGAACCTGCTTCAGGACCTCCAGTCGGAATTCAATCTCACCTATCTCTTCATTTCCCACGACCTGAGCGTGGTGGAGTACCTGGCGAATCAGGTCGCGGTCATGTATGTAGGCTTGCTGGTGGAGGTCGCCTCGACCGATGAACTGTTCCAATCGCCCAAACATCCCTATACCGAAGCGCTGCTGTCGGCTGTGCCAAAGACCGTCCCCAGGCGGAACCCACAGCGCATCATTTTGAAGGGCGATGTCGCCGATCCTGCCAACCCTCCCTCCGGCTGCTACTTCCATCCGCGCTGTCCCTACGCCATCGACCGCTGCCAGACCGAAGCGCCAGCCCTGCGGGAGATTGGTCCCGGGCGGAAGGTGGCATGTCACCTGGCAGAGCAGCTGAAGCTGCATGGGGTGGAAACATCCTAAGAAACATGATGTCATTCTGAGGGAGTGGCGCTTGGCACCACGAGCGAAGAATCCCCGTGAATTTGAGCCAATTGGCTCAAATTCACGGGGGACCCTCACCTGCACTTGAAGCTGAACGCTTCACGTTCAGGTGCAAGTGTCGTTCCACTCAGGGTGACAAGTTCTGGAGGCACACTCATGCTTTATCCACAATCCAATCGCTTTCGCCAGTGTTTCGACCTCTCCGGTTTTTGGGAGATCCGCTTCGACCCGGAGAATGCCGGAGAGGCGCAGGGCTGGAGTGCCGGTTTCCGGGACGGGCGTCCCATCGCGGTGCCAGCCAGCTGGAACGAACAGTTCGCCGAACTGCGCGATTACCTCGGCGCCGCCTGGTATCAAACGCGCTTCGAACTGCCTGCCAGGATCGAATCACACAAACATTTCCTGCGCTTCGGTTCGGTCAATTACCTGGCGGACGTCTGGTTGAACGGCGTCTGGCTGGGCAGGCACGAGGGCGGACACCTGCCGTTCGAATTCGATGTGACCGGCAAACTGCGTTTTGACGGTAACCTGCTGGTCGTGCGTGTGGATGGCTCGCTTGCGCCGGACCGCGTCCCGCCGGGGAATGTGCCGCGCGACCCGCTGGATCGTTTCGTCGAATTCAATTACCCCGATGGTTCCTTCGATTTCTTCCCCTACTGCGGCATCCATCGACCGGTGCTGCTCTACTCGACCCACCGCGCGGGCATTTCCGATCTGACGGTCACCACGGATATCGAGGGAGACGCCGGGTTGGTGCAGGTCCAGGTCGCGCGGGCAGAGACCTCCTCCGCGCGGGCGCGGCTCACCCTTCAAGGCCGCGGCGACCCGCTCGCGGCGGAGGTCGAGATCGAAGCAGGAGCGGAGGTTGTTCTGCGCATCCCCCACGCAGACCTGTGGTCGCCTGGCTCGCCACATCTTTATCAGTTGACGGTTGAACTGGAAAATGAGGGGCAAGTCTTCGACCGGTACACGCTCCCGGTCGGCATCCGCACCGTGAAGGTCGACGGCGACCGTCTGCTGCTCAACGACCAGCCTATTTACCTGAAAGGCTTTGGCCGCCACGAAGACTTCCCGGTGGTGGGCCGCGGCTTCCTCCCGGCGCTGATCGTCAAGGACTCCGCCCTGATGCAGTGGGTCGGCGCCAATTCCTTCCGCACCACGCACTACCCCTATTCAGAGCAGATGATGGACCTGGCGGACCGGCTGGGTTTTCTGGTGATCGACGAGACCCCGGCAGTCGGCTTGTTCTTCGACGAGCCGGGGCTGGACCGCCGCCTGCAGCTCTGCCGCCAGTACACGCAGGAGTTGATCGCGCGTGACAAGAACCATCCCAGTGTGATCGCCTGGTCACTGGCGAACGAGCCTCATTCCTGGCGTCCAGCGGCGAAGCCATTCTTTCAGGATTTGTATGATCTCGCCCGGAGCCTCGACACGGCACGCCCGATCACGGTGGTCACTCACGTGGGGGTCGAGGAAGAGGCGTTCGAGTTCGTGGATTTCATGTGCCTGAACCGCTACTACGGCTGGTACACCGATCCCGGTGACCTCGATCTCGGCTGCCAGAAACTCTCTGCAGAACTGGACGCGCTCTACGCCAAATATCATAAGCCGCTCATCCTGACTGAGTTCGGCGCGGACACGATCCCGGGCTGCCATGCCGAACAGCCGGAGATGTTCAGCGAGGAATACCAGGCAGAGATGCTGACGCGCTACATCGAGGTCCTGCGAACGAAGCCGTTTGTCGTGGGCGAGCACGTTTGGAACCTGTGCGACTTCAAGACCGGGCAATCCACCCGCCGCGTGGGCGGGTTCAACCTGAAAGGCATCTTCACCCGCGACCGCAAGCCCAAGCTGGCGGCACACAAACTGCGAGAACTCTGGCATCGTCCGGAGAAGTAAACTGCCGCCGGCAAAAATAGAATTAAAAAACAACCGGCATCGGTGCCAGTTGTTTTTGTCTATGCTCTCTCCGCCTTGCGTTTGATCGCCCTCAGCCACAGCACCCGGATGAAGGCGCTGCCCATGGAAATGATCCGCCAGTAAAAGGCGAACTTGCGCCGCGTCGACGGCTCGGGCACGTGGATGCGTGTCTCGGTGCTGCAGTGCGTGCGGCCCTGACTATCCACATCGACAGCCAGATTGGCGGCGACCTTGGCAAAGGCCGGGTCGTCGAACGCCAGGAATGCATTCGCATCTGGAATGTTCGGCTCGACACCGCCGTTCAATTTCCAGAACTGCCCGACCAGCCCGAAGACGATCTCATGGTTTGGCTCCTCCGCCAGTGGGATGAACCCGCCCTTATAAAGCTGGTCCAAAAAGGGACCCGGCTGAAAGGGCCCTGAAAATTGTTCCCCTCGCAATCTGGCCGGCAGCCCACGGATATCGAACAGCAGGAAGATCAGTGGAGAGAGATCGGCAACAGTCAATTCCTTGATGGCTGTAAAGACTCGCTCCGGCGGTGCGTTGACCGTCACCGCATGGACCTCGTGGAATTCATGGCTGGGCAGGTATTCATTTAGTTTCATGTTTCCTCGATTGATCTTGTCCATTATGAAGTTATTTCCCTATCAATGCTGCGTTCATGATGATCGTCAGGACTTCCAATAGCAGCAGGGTCAGACTGTATGTGGGCTTTGGCTCAAAAATCAGGAAAACCCAAAGCCAGGCAATGCCATAGATAACCGACAGAAAGGTATTCTGGAGACCCTGGCCCAAAAAGATCATCAAGGCGATCCCGATGCCTGATAAAAGAACTCCCAGCAGCCATAAATTATCTGAAGCTGCAGACAGCCGGATACCTTCGGCTTGAGCTTTCATCCCCATCAGCATCCTTCTTTCCATGATGTAATGCAGGGGCATAAAAAGAAAATCTTCGATCTTACTTTTTAGATCGGGTAATGGCTGTCCATGGGTTCGTACGAGCAAGCGGATCCGTTTTGAATCGATTTCCTTGAGCACGAAGGCTCCCCAATTTTCCAAAACAAAAGATTTCCCAGGCTCGACGGCGACGACTCGAAAGTTATATTTGATGAGGCTCTTCGACTCATCGATGGATGCCGGGACAATCCGACCCACTTGCATTTCCTGAAATTCGGGGACGGGGTCCTCATCTCGCATCTCATAACCCAATGCCTTTTCAAGGAATGAATAACTGAAAAAACCTCCCCGATCTGCTCCCAGTTGAATGATCCATTTCCAGACTTCAGAAGCCGGAGCATGGATGGTTATCGCACGAGTGGAGCTGATATTTGGCGCCAGATCATCTCCGATCAGTGGCATGGCGGCTTCCTCTTTCGAGGCTCCCCAGGTCATGATTTTTGAGCGCAGAAAGACGGCATACACAGCAATTTGAAAGCCAATCACAAGTACGATGTTCAGGATGGATTCCATGATCGTTGGCATTGTTCTCCTGAGTTGTCTTTTTGGCAGTCCGTCTCTCAATTCCCCAGTGCGCTTTTACGGGTCGCAGGGATGAGATACAGCGCCGCCACCGCCAGGCAGATGACGAGAATGATCCACGACCCAGCCAAGGACAGCCCCCAGAACACGAGCTGGTTCACCCCGCGCAGGATCCAGAAACCGGCGATCGCCAGGCTGATGACCCGCCCCAATTTCGTGGCGCTCAGCTCGCCTGGAAAAACAAAAGATACGATAGCAAAGATCGTCAGGGTATACGCCATATGGATGTTGAGAACCTGCATGACAGCACGATCATCTGGCGAGAGACATGCCAGACTCTGTCCCCAATTGAACATTTTCCAAAACGAAAGATGGAATGCGACAAGCAGCAGGTTGATGACCCCTCCGATTTGTAGAAGACGTTTTGTGTTCATTGTTACTCCCAGATATATTTCAAATCGAAGCGGGCAAGAAGCTATCCGACTTCGTTATGGCTCTCTTGTGACCGGCAGCGTCCTGCCAGCCAGAACAGGAAATAGGCGACTGCCAGGAAGGTTTCGATGGTCGCGGCTTGCAGGATCGAGTTGTTTACCGTGCCGCGAACATATTCATAGACACTCATTGTGGCAAATCCAGTCATGTTGATGCTGATGGCAAGAACAAGAGCCTGCCTGGCAACTGAGTGAGGAGCGCTGGCTCCCAGCATTGCAAGCGCCGAAAAGCCTAACATCAACATGGACACGCGCCGTGCCAGGATGAAAGTTGTTTCTGAGCCAGTAAGCCCCATATCCCTGATGAAAGAATCGGGAAAGAACAGCAGGCTGACAAAGAGATAGAAGTAAAGCAGCGCCGTTGCCCAACTCAGGATTTTATAAGCAAGCGGCTGTTCGATAAGAAAGGAAAGGCGGGAAGACATGGTGATCAATCCTTCTGGCTATCGCATCAACAACCCGGCGCTGACCAGCATCGGCGTCAGCAAATTGATCAGCACGTTCATCCCCAGGGCAGGGAGCAACTGCGGGATATCGTCGGCGTGACGAAAGGCGCGCAGTCCCGCCGGAACGGCAATGACGAGCGTCAGCAGGCCGAGTAGGCTGATGGCTGGCAGCACGCTGAAGAGAACGCCCAGGATGACCGTTAGGTACGCCAGCAGCAGGAAAAGGTTGTAAACCAGGCTGGCTGCCCGCCGGCCGAACAGGATCGGGATGTGCCGCCGTCCGATACTGCGGTCCGCCTCCACGTCAGGGAACTGGTTCAGGAGCAGCAGGTTGCTGACCAGGAAGAACGGCACCAGCGAGGCGACGAATGCCGTCCAGGAGTAGGCGCCGGTCAGGGCGAAGTGGACGCTCATCACCATCAGCGGACCGAACCCCAGCCCGGGGGCGATCAGGCACAGGAGCGGGCTGCGCGTCATCCAGGGGGTGTAAATGTAGAGCAGGACCAACCCGACCAGCCCCAGCGGCAGGATCGTGGGTCCGCGCAGGATCACGAAGTACAAGCCGCTCAGCGCCGTGATGCCCAGCGTGACCCAGGCCATGACCAGCGTCGGGCGCTTCATCCCAGCCTCAGCCGGCAGCGTCCCGCTGCCGCCGCTGAAGGGCGTGCGCTGCGTGCGCGCGTCCAGGCCCGATTCGAAGTCGAAGACCTCGTTGAAGGCATTGACGCTGATATGGGCGCTGACCGCCCCGATCAATGCCAGGACGAAATGCCAGCCGTTCACCTGCCCTGTTGTCCAGACCGCGCTGCCCAGCCCGAGCAGTGCGCAGGCTGGCGTCAGGATCAGGAACGGGAGGCGCATTGGTCCCAGCAGAAGTTTGAATTTGTTCATTTGATCTCCTCAGTTGTCTCTATCGATGATGGACCCGGCTAGTTCAGCCAGGGCGAGTCGCTCGGGACCTTCGGGCAGGCGACTCAGCGCCTCCAGGCCTCGGCTGACGAAGCCGCGTGCCTCCTCGACAGCCCCCGCGACCGCCTCGCCGCGGCGGATGGCAGCCACCAGCCGCTCGAGCTCCGCAGCCGGGAGCGGCTCGCGCTCGACGAGAGCACGCAGCCCCGAGTCCGCGGGATGCGCTTCGAAATGGATCAGCGCCGGCAGGGTCAGCACGCCCTGGCACAGATCCTGCCCGGCCGGTTTCCCCAGGCTGGATGTCTCGCCGGTGAAGTCGAGCACATCGTCCATGACCTGGAATGCCATCCCGAGCGCGGCGCCGAAGTCACGCGCCGCGGCGGTGATTTCGCCGCCGGACTCCGCCAGCAGTGCCGGAGCGCCAACTGCCAGTTCAAACAGGGCGGCGGTCTTGGCGCGGATCCAGTCGAAGTACTCCGCGCGGCTCGAGATGCCGTGCGGGCGCGCCAGCTGGGTCAGTTCGCCGTCGACCATGCGCCGCATGCTCTCGGTGAACAGGTCGATCGCCGGCAGGCAGCGCGTCGCCAGGGCAAGCTGCGCCGCCTGGGTGAAGGCAAAATCGCCGACGAGAACGCTGGCAGCCGCGGACCAGCGCGCGTTGAGCGTCTCGACGCCGCGGCGCAGGCCGGCGCCATCGACCAGGTCGTCGTGGACCAGGCTGGCGGTGTGCAGCATCTCGACTGCCGCGGCCAGGTACAGCAGGGGACCGGGCTCGGCGCCAAAGAGGCTGCCGCTGAGTAGTGCGAGGCGCGGGCGCAGGCGTTTGCCGCCGGCGGCGATCAACCGCGCCAGGCCCGCCTCAAGCGGGGAGCGATTCGCATCCACCCGTCCAGCGAGCAGCGCTTCGACCTGCCCCAGCCGCGCCGGCAAGGGGTCGACGACAGTCATCATGGTATCTTGTGTGTTTATCATATCGGTTCTTTCGGTAAAGATCGAAATCACGGATAAAAAAAATTAATTCTCCTCTATTCGGGGAAAAACTTCAATATTTTGCTGACGATATCGCCCATTTTCGCAATGCGGACGATCGTCTGCGTTGAGACTTTCTGGATCTGCCGATAAAGCGAGTCGGAGGTCTCGAACAAGGCCAGCATCTCACCGATCTTTTCACGCGTGTGGGGATCTCCACCAGCCTCGAGCTCGACCATTGCCTCACGCAGCATCCCCAGGGTCGGGTCGACCTCGCGGCGCTTGCGGTATTCGACGATGAAGCGAAACATCTCGTAGACATCCCCCTTGATCTCGAAGCGGTCGGTGCGGTCGCCCAGGGTGTGCACCACCCGGATGATGCCCCAGCTTTCCAGTTCGTGCAGTCCCACGCTGACGGTCGAGCGCGCCACCGACAGCGTGTCGCTGATCTCCTCGGCGTTGAGCGGTTCGGGCGAGAGGTAGAGCAGCCCGTGGATCTGCGCCACGGTGCGATTGATGCCCCACTTCTCTCCCATCTCGCCCCAGTGGACGATGAACTTCTGCGCGATCGGTGTCAGTTCCATACCTGTCTCATTTCTGTTGTTTCGGTCACAACCGAAATATATTACACGAAAGATATTCTGTCAAGGGTAGGGGCGTTGCATGCAACGCCCCTACTCTATGAACGGCCGGGCAAAGCGCCGCGCGTAGGCGCCGTTCTGTTTGAGCATGCCGTCGAAATAGGAATGAGCAACGGGCAGGCGCACGAAAACCTGAAAAACCGGGCCCAGATAAGAAGGAAAACGTTCAGGCGCCGCGATCCGTGCCAGGATCTCAGGATCGAGGCGGCCGTCGCGCCTCAGCCCCGCGCCCAGGGCATTCAGCCCCTCGAACAGCCCCCGCGTCGCTTCGGGCGGCATGATCCGCACCCCCTCCCCATTGCCTTTGACGATCGTCCCCAGGTATGGACTGCCGAGCCGGGCAGCCAGTTTCTCCAGATAGCGCTCGACGTAGCGCGAGTGCAGTCCCTCCGGGAAGCCGGATTGGACAATGAAACCCACTGGCGGATTGCCCTGACGTCCCATCAGCGGCTCCAACGCTTCGATGAAATGCTTGACGGAGCCGGGCATGGAATCGGTGTAGAGCGGGAAGCCGATCCAGGCGCATTCCGCCTCGGCAAACGCCTTCACGTGCTGCTCCCTCTGTTTGATCTGGATCAGGTGATGCATCTCGGACTCGCCGCCGAAGCCCTGGGCGAACTCGCGCAGAAAGATGGGTGTGTTGCCGCGCCTGCCGCGCGGCGAACCGTTGAAGAGCGTCAGCCGGGAAGGAGGCGCGATGGCAGTCCCCTCGGTCGCGGCGAGCGGGCCCGGTAACGGCAGCGGGCGAACGGTCCGCGCGGTGAGGCGGGCAGCGATCTCGGCGGCCGGCGTTTCGGTCGTCAGGCTGAACTCCAGGCGGGTCTTGAAATTGAGCGCCGTCCGGCAATAGATATCGGTCACGATCTGCAGGTCGCGTTCATCCGTGCCGGCTTCTTTCTCGAGGAGCAAGGCGAGGCGCGGGTAGCGGGCGTAGCGCTTGAGGTGGTGCGCCTCCCCGTGGTCCACTACCATGTAGGGATGGATAAGCGGCAGATGCTTGTCGTTTGACATTTTGAGCAGTGCCGCGGGAAAGCCCATCTTCAGCGGGGCAGCCCACAGGACGAAGTCGGCGTTGATGACCGCCCGGTCCATCTCGAGGGAGGCGTCACGCGAGACGCACTCGCCCGGCGTCTTGACCCAGCAGCCCCAGCAGCCAACGCAGTAGCGCAGAGGCAGGGTACGCAGGTCCAGCTGGGTCACGCGGTGACCACCGGATTCGAGGGCAGACCTCAATTGGATAAGATAGGAGTCGAACGCTGAAGGCCCAGGGTTGCCGTTCAGGATGGTGATTTTCATGTCCACCTACTTTCCAGCACTGAAGGAATAACGAATGGCTTGTTTGGTGCAGTTGTCGACGCAGGTGCCGCACAGGATGCAATCGGCGTTTTCCATTTTGCCGAGCTGCACCATGGCGTTCACGTCGAGACTCATCGGGCAGTTGCTCGTGCATTTTTTGCAGTCGGCACACAGGGTAGGCTCCGCCTTCAGGCGGAGGGAAGGCCAGGCAAAGCGGTTGCGGACCCAGCGCCCGAGGATCATGAAAGGCGCCATCCAGCAGATGGTGTGACAGCCGGCGCGCCGCCCAAACAGGATCGCCAGACCGATGAACAAACCCAGAACAGCATAGTACGTGATGTATTTTGCCGGCGCGTCCACCGAAATGCCCGATTCCGTAAAGTAGAGCAAATTTACGCCAGAGTAGCCGCCCGCGCGAATTGCCAGCCAGACGATGATCGAAATCCACGGGATCCAGATGAGCCACTTGATCCAGGCAATTCGCGCAGGTTTCACCGGTCGATTGTTGATCGCTTCAGCCAGGTCTGCCATGGTGGAGCCGGGACAGACCCAGCCGCACCAGGCCCGGCCGAGGAAGAGCGAGGAGGCGAACAGCAGTCCGAACGTCACCAGACTGCCGTTCACAATGCCATTGGCAGCCCCGTCAACGATCAGGTAGGGTGAGAGAAAATTCATCGTGACCGGGAACGAGAGGAAGGTCAGGATGACGAGCGCTTTACGAATGCGCTGACGTGGGGGAAGCTGGTGGTTCATTTATGGGGGACCTTTCCGGCTTTGACCTGGGCGATGACATTCTCCGCCCATTCCAGGTTAGCGCGCATGCTGCGGATGCCGTTGTCGAGGGTCAGCAGCCAGAAGAAGTGCTCGCGCGGCGAGGTGATCTCCTGCTCGTAGGGACCGATCTGGGCTGGGACCTGGTTGTATTGCGACAGGATGGCACGCATCACAGCGGCGAAACCCTCGAACTTTGCCAGGACCTCCTCGTCCGACAATTGACCGGCGAAGAAGACCTGGATCAGCGGAGCGCTGCGCGGCTCCCCCATGGGCGGCGGTCCCGCCAGCCACCTGAGCAGCTCGGCGCGCCCGCGCTCCGTGATGTGGTAGACCTTGCGATCGGGGCGGTCCTCCTGGGGAACCTTTTCCACTTCGGCGAAGCGCTGTCCGGTCAGGCGCGCCAGGGTGCGGTAGATCTGGCTCTGGTCGGCGGGCCAGAAGTGGCGGATGGATGTGTCGAAGATCTTCTTCAGATCATAGCCGGTGTAGGGGTGGTAGTTGAGGAAGCCGAGGATGGCAAATTCGAGGGACATACACGACGCTCCTTATATATGATTAATCATATATTATATATGTCATATGTTATCCTGGCTTCTGCGGTCTGTCAATATCAAATCACACCTCTGGCTATGCGCAAACCAAAGACGCCGCCCCATTCAGGAAGCGGCAAGTGCGGGTGATGACCCGCCGCGTTGCGGCGGAGATCCTTCGCTACACTCAGGATGACATAGATACTATGGTTTCTGCGCCTGGCTGGGCAGGGAGGGCCAGCCGTCCGCATCCCAGGAGAGCGACTCGATGCGCAACTTGGGTACGCCGATCTGATTCGCATCGTAGGCGTGATAGACGATCCAGTAGCGGCCGTCTTCGAGCAGCATTCCGTTATGGCCGGGTCCTTTCAGCAGAGACACCAGCAGAATGCCAGGCAAGATGCGTCGAGTCAACATTTCCTCACAACAGCGTTAGCACGGGAACAATAACAGAACGCCATGACGCCCATGTCACTGCCCAGTTCAATCTGGAAGTCCCAAACTCCATCCAGCAATATTCTGTCTTCGTTTAACCCGCGCAGGTGGAGAGCACAGTGAAAGATAAAGGAGGCAAATTGAGAGTCGCGCGGTCAGCGACAACAGTTGGCACGGGAATGGCTTTCGCGACCACTCGTTCCGGAGCATCCCAGCTGTTCACCTCTTTGGGATCCTTGCCCGTCAGTTGCCAAGCTTTGTCGACTTGAACAGACTGTCCATCCTGCCAGACAAGATCGGCGACAACGGCTTCAGCCTGATTCCGGTTCACCAGGAATACCGCGCCTCGCTGCGTCTCGACATCGTAACTGGCAGAAACATCCAGGGCTGGCACGGCATCATATTGTTTCGTTTTCACCTCAGGTGCTTGCACGTGAACGTCCAGCGCCTCTCCACGGGCAAGATTACTGACCAGCTTGAAGACATAGTAGGAGGGGTGCTTAAGGATTCCATCGGGGCGCGTGTGCAGCCAGGAAAGGACATTGACGATCTGCGCCACACAGGCGATCTTGAGCACATGGCTCTTACGCAGGAAGACATTCAACCATTGAGCGACGACCAGTGCATCTTCCAGGTTGTAAATCTCTTCCCCCAAATGGGGCGCCTCTGTCCAGTTCCCCTGCACGGGGTCACCCTTGTACCAGACCTGCCATTCATCCCACGAAAGATAGACGTTATGCTTGCTGCGCTGCCTGGCTTTTACATAGCGCAGAGTTCCTTCCAATGTGTCTACAAAACGTTCAAAGAGAACAGAGCTTGCCAGATAACTGGCTGTATCACCCTCAGGATTGCCCGCATAGTAATGCATCGAAAGATAATCCATATGTTCCCAGGCAATTTCGAGAGCCGTACGATCCCATTCGGGATAGGTTGGCATTTTGTCGCCGGATGATCCACACAGGACGGTTTTGATTGTCGGGTCCTGCCACTTCATCATCTTCGCGGCTTCGAGAGCCTTATTGCCGTACGCAACCGCGTCCAAATGACCGATCTGCCAGGGACCGTCCATTTCATTGCCGACACACCAGTAGCGGACGTTGTGAGGCTCCCGGAAACCATGCCTGACCCGCAAGTCTGACCAATGGGTTCCATGTGCCACATTGCAGTACTCCACAAGGTCGGCGGCAGACTGAATCGTACCCGTGCCCATATTAACAGCGAGCATTGGCGCGGCGTTGATCGTTGTACAGAATTCCATGAATTCGTTCGTGCCAAACTGATTGGTTTCCAGCGACTGCCAGGCAAGCTCGCGCCGGCGCGGGCGCTGCTCTTTGGGCCCAACGCCGTCGAGCCAGTTGTAGCCGCTGAGGAAATTGCCGCCGGGATAGCGGATGACGGTGTAAGCCTGATCACGCAATGCTTCCATCACGTCTTTGCGAAAACCACGCTCGTCCGCGAGAGATGATTTGGGATCGTAGATCCCCTCATATACACAGCGACCCATATGCTCGGCAAATCCACCAAATAGCAAGGGGGAAATCGGGGCGATCGTTCGGTTTCGATCTAAAAGGACTTGTGCGTGAGATGTTGACATTTGGAAGCCTATCCTGTGATATTTGAATTTAATGACTATGATGACTGCGAATCGGGCAGGCAAGTCATCACGTTGGTATGACGACTACTGTCCGGCCATGCCCGTCGTCGTCACGCCCTCAATGATTTTGCGTTGGAATATAGCATAGAAAACAAGAATTGGCGTCGAGGCAATAAATGCAGCCGCAAAGGCGAGTCCGCGTTGAATGTAACTTCCCTGTTGAATGATCACCAATCCGACTGGAAGGGTCAGTACTTCGCGTTCACTAAGCACAATCAGCGGCCAAAACAGATCGTTCCACATGCCCAGGAAGGTAAATATGGCAAGTGCGACCATCGCCCCGCGCACCAGCGGCAGGCAGATTTGCCAATAGATGCGGAACGGCCCGGCGCCGTCCACGCGCGCGGCATCTTCCAGGTCACGCGGGATCGCATAGAAATGTTGCCGCATCAGGAATATCCCCAGCACCGACGCAGCGGTCGGCCACCAGATCGCATGATAGGAGTTCAGTAATTTCAGGTCACGCAGCAGTAAAAACGCCGGGATCAGGGTAATCGCCGCCGGGATCATCAGACTAAAGATGAGCAGCGAGAACAACTGGTTTTTGAAAGGAAATTCCAGGCGGGCAAATGCGTATCCGCTTAACGTCGACAGGAAAACGACAATCAGCGTGCCCACGCCGGAGATGATGAGACTATTACCGAACCATTTGACAATCGGCAGGGTCACATCGGCAAAGATGTGGGTAAAGTTGGCAAGTGTGATTGGATTGGGAATCCACTCGATCGGGAAATTGAGCTGGTTCGATTCATGCGTGAACGCCATGGAGGTGATGTAAAGCAATGGAATAATGATCACTACCGCGAGCGGCAGGAAAACCAGCCATAATACCAGCGAGCGCCAAAGCATTTTACGCCCGGGCAGCAAACGCAGAATTGAATGAGTTGTTTTGCTTTGTATGGTCATGCCCTACTCCTGCATCCTGGCTAGTATTCTGCGCGTCCACGCATCAACACAAACAAAATGGCTGTAACAACGATCATAATGGCAGCCAGCACAACTGCAATCGTCGAGGCATACCCAAACCGGAAATACTTCCATGCGGTTTCGTACAGGTACATAACAGCTGTACGGGAGGCATTACCGGGGCCGCCCAATGAGATGATATAGGGCTGGGCAAAGACTTGCATGTGGGCGATGAACTGAGTCACTGTAATGAACAGCATCGTCGGCATGATCAGCGGAATTGTAATATAGCGAAACGACTGCCAGGAGTTTGCCCCATCAATTTTGGCGGCTTCGTACAATGTCTCAGGAATGTTTTCCAGCCCAGCCAGGAACACGAGCATGGGGAAACCGAAGGTCCACCAGACCGTGGTAATGACAAGAGATGGAATGACAATATCCGGGTTTCCCAACCAGGAAATGCGAGGTCCCCCCATCAGCGTTGTAACAAAATAATTCACGATTCCGATCTGGGTATCCCAAACACGCGCACCTACGATGCCCAAGACTGCCACCGACATGATCCCGGGCGCATAAAACAGCACGCGCAGGAAATCCCTCCCGAAAAAGGAATGCTTTAGCCCCGAAGCCACAACCAGGCCCAAGACGATGTTGGTCGTTACGGTGAGCACCACAAAATAGCCCGTGTTGCGCAAAGCCTGCCAAAAGACTTTGTCACTCATCAGAGCTTGATAATTTGCAAGTCCGATGAAGTGCTGCTCTTTGAGCATGATCTTCCAATCGTACAGGCTGATCTGCAATCCACGAAAGATTGGGAACAGGAGAAACACCGCAAAAAAGAAGAAGTGGGGAAGAATGAATAGATAGTTGGGAAGCTGTTTGCGCAGGGTTTTCCAACTCCAATCACTGGTCACTGCGGTTCTTTTGGCCATTAAGGCGCCTTTGGTGGAAGTGGGGGCTTCTGTCATACGTCACATCCTTCAGGCAGGTTTATATAATAGGCAGGTCGGTGTACTCGATTTTGGCGAGCGCACCGACCTGCAATAAGATATTCTATTATGGACGAGCGAGGATGGCCCGAATCTGTTCGGCGCCTTCCTTCAGCGCGGCTGCAACATCTGCATCCGCGCTGGCGAGGGCATTGCCAACGGCCGTCTCATACGCAGTTTGGATTTCGATGAAATATTTGGTCGCCATATCGGTGCGGCCAATTTCGGTGAATTGTTTTGCCGCCATCGCGACAGAGGGATATGTCTCTGCATCAATGGTTCCCTGAACCTGGATATTTGCCGGCACTTGGCCCGATTTCGCCCAGGCGGCACCATTACTCGCCAGCCAAGCCATCAAAATCTTGGCCTTGGCGATGCCGTCATTATCTACACCAGCTGGAACCACCATGACATGCGAATCGAACTTGACCGCCTGTTTGCCATCCGGGGCCAGTGAATTGATGAAAGCGACCCCGGTCTTCGCCCAAACATCGGGGTTATCAAGCATCATGCCCATGGTCCAGGTACCTTCCCACATGAAGACCAGGCGGTCGATCTTGTAGAGATCGCCTGCCCACATCTTGCCAGGAATGGCTGGAGGAGCAACATAATACTTGTACATCAGGTCGTGCCAGTATTGGATCGCAGCGATCGATTCGGGGCTGTCCAGAATCACTGTCTTGTTGTCGTCGGCAAGTACGCCGCCGCCGAACTGCCACATTGTGGTGGGTTCTGTGTAACGCGTCCAGGTGAATTCATGTGCCCAGACCTCGACATTGTCCTTATCAAAACCTTCATCGGTGGGATGCTTGCCGTTCACATCCGTCGTCAGCTTCTGCGCCCATTCGATGAACTCTGTCCCATTTTTGGGGAGGTTGTCCGGGTCCAGGCCGGCGGCCGTGATCAGACTCTTGTTGTACCACAGCAGCCAGCCATGGTTGTCGAAGGGCACCGCCATGGTCTGCCCATCGACGGTAATTTGATCGATCAATGTAGTATTGTAGTCAGCCTTCTTGATGGTGCCATCCGCATACATTATATCTTCCAGGGATGTCATCAACCCTTCCGCCGCCATCTGCTGGACTTCGGCGGCATGGAAGATGACCATATCCGGCGGGTTGCCAGCGGCGGTGGCGGTAGGATACTTCTGGAAGAATGTGTCCCACGGAATGCCTTCAGAACGGAGACAGACGTCGGGGTTTTCTTTGGAAAACTGCTCCAACAGGGTGGCAAAAACGGCGCCATCTGTACCAGTCAGGCCGTGCCACAAAATCAACGGGTCACTGCAATCACCAAAGGCGTTCACGATCGGCGTGGGTTCTGCGTTCGGATCCGCCGCGGGCGCTTCGGTTGCTGCTGCCTCTTCTGTAGGTGCCTTGTCCGGGGCTGTTGTTGCCTCAGGCGAGGCCGGTGCACAAGCACTTAGCACCAGTGCCATTACCATGAGCAAGGTCAGGCACAGCAACAGCTTGTTATGGTTCTTTACTTTGTTCATACTTCTCTCCTTTTGTGAGAATTGAAAAACTGAATACGATTATTGAAAAACGCAGACGGGGCTGCGTTACAACCAGAATCACTCGTAGGGCGAATATCAGTAATTCAATCTTGCTATGTAGTTGTGGCAGTTAGCTTCAGGCGGACCCCCGCTCGAAGAAACGACATGGAACTTCGAAGCGGCGGCTGGGCCCGTTGTATTCACCTCGAATACGCTCGAACAGCGCTGTTGCCAGCAGCGTGCCCATTTCACCCGGGTATTGTGCGATCGTAGTGAGCTGCGGGCGAACCCAGGACGCAGCCGGGATGTCATCAAAGCCGATAATGGCAATATCCTCGGGCACCCGATAGTTCATTTCTTCGGCAGCAGCCAGAGCGCCAATCGCGATCGTGTCACTCGCCGCGAATACGGCTGTCGGAGGTTTGGGCAATGCCAGCAGAGATGCGATCGCGCGCCGGCCACTCTCCACAGACCAGTCACCCTCCACCACATATTCAGGCGGAACGGACAGTCCGGCATCCTGCATGGCGAGTTGGAAAGCACCGTAACGGCGTGTGATTACCGGGAACTTGTGACTCGCACAAATCATGGCGATGCGTTCATGTCCGCGCTTTTCAATCAGCCATTGCACGGCTTCATAGCTGGCCTTCGTATCGTCGGCATAAATAACATCGACCTCTGGATGTTGGACGTGATTCCCCACCGCGCTGATTGCCATCCCTGTCCGTGCTTTCAGGTCTTGCAGATCATCATCGGTCAAGTGGTAAGGTATCATGATCGCTCCATCCACCGGGCGTCTCAGGAGCGACTCGCAAAAGAGCATTTCCTTCTCATATAAATGGTCCGAGTTAGCGATCATGACACCATAGTGATATTGAGAAGCCACATCTTGAACAGCACGGACCATCGGATGGTAGAAAGGATTGCTGATATCAGCAATCAACATCCCAATCACATGGTTTTTTTGACCGCGCAGAGAGCGCGCATATTGGTTGGGCTGATAACCCAGCTCTTTGACAACTGCCAGTACTTTGCCCTTGGTTTCCTCACTAATGGGAACCTTGGACTTGGAAGACAAAGGGCTCAGAATGCGCGAGACGGTGCTTTGCGAGACGTTCGCTGCTTTGGCAACGTCACGCATTGTGACTTTTCGTTGTGTTTTGGGGGAAGTAAGTGCCATAGTATTGGTTTATGCAATCGTATGCGGTATTACGTATTCTAGCATACGATTGTATAAGAGTCAAGTGACAGGTTTCGGGCACTAACAATTTCAAGATCCGCCAGGGTCTGTGGCCTCCTCCCCATCACTGAGATGATGGTTGGGGGCTTTTTGATGCCTCCAAATCAGAAATGCCAGCGTAAATGCCGGCATTTCACCAAGCTTTCAGACTAAGAGTTCAGTTTTCAGGTTAATTCAGGGTTGCGCACGATCCACTGGGAAAACCAATAACAACCTCGGCTCTTGCCGAGGCTGTTATTGGGCAAATCCAAGGATGCTGGACTACGCGCGCCGCATCAAACCTACGAGAAAGAGCAGCACGACCGCGCCGCCAATGGCAACCAGGATACTGTAAAGGTTGAACCCGGTCACGCCAGGCGCGCCGACGGCGTTCATCAGGAACCCGCCGATCACGGCGCCAACAATACCAACGACGATATTGGCAAGCGCACCCATTTGGGCATTGCGGCCCATGATCATGCTGGCAATCCAGCCTGCCAGGGCACCAAGAAGCACCCAAATCAAGATATCTGTAAGCATTCTGCCTCCTTTAGTAATTGTGTGTACGATACCAATATACAATCCCCGGTGAATTTCTACAATTAGGGATGTCTTCACTCATGCGGGGGTTATCCCTAATCAATCCATTGGCAACCGTCTCCAGCACATCCGGGAAGCCATTCAGAATATCGATAGTTGCCCCGGATCCATTGTCATGGCTGCCGGGTTTATTAACTGATGTTACGCAGGCAAAGTACCTTCACCACAGAGAACACAGAGTCCACGGAGATTTTCAAAGAGTCTTCTCTGTGTTCTCCGTGCGCTCCGTGGTGAAACTGCGTAAGGTGAGTTATTAATTGACAGTTAGAAAACAACATCAGGGGATATTCCATTTGAAATGGTCCGCATAAACCACTATAATAGCAACCGCCTTTTCCAATGATGAACAAGAGCCCAAATTATCACACTGCATTACAAGACTTTCAATCCGCTCACCTGCGCGCCAGGCTGCAGGGCGTGCTGGCGCGCCTGACGGGCCGATCCAATGAACTGCTTTCCTATGAAGAGGTTGCCAGCAAACTCAAGTTACAGGGACGTTCTGACAAAGGCATCCATGCGATCCCTGTGGATGCCATCGTCGGAAGCGTGGGGCGTTACACTGATTTCACACGTACCTTCCTGCCCCGCCGCGCCCAGGACCAGGAGCGCTGGGCAAACGTCAAGGCGGCGACAGTCGACCCGGCCAGCGTCGGGCTGGAATCCATTGAAGTCTACAAGGTCAGCGAAGTGTATTTCGTGATGGACGGCAATCACCGCGTTTCCATCGCCCGCCAGGAGGGCTGGAAAACGATCGAAGCGCATGTCATCGAGATCCAGACGGACATTCCCCTGACGCCGGATGTGCAGCCGGATGAGCTGATCATCAAAGCCGAGTATGCCGATTTCCTCGCGCAAACAGGCTTGAACAAAACGCAGGAATATGTTGACCTGCAAATCACGATTCCCGGCGGATATCAAAAACTTCTGGATCAGGTCTGTGTTTGCCGCTGCCAGATCGAGCAGGAAGGGCAAAAGGAGTGTTCGCTTCAGGACGCAGCCGCGGGCTGGTACCGTGACATCTACCTGCCCTTCGCCGAAGCCGTGCGCGAGCGCGGCATGATGCGCTGGTTTCCCAACCGGACGGTCACGGACCTCTACGTCTGGATGTCTGAGCACCGCGAGGAATTGGAAAAAGAACTGGGCTGGAGCATCCGCCCGGAAGCCGCGGCCGAGGTGGTCGTCCAAACGAAAAACCGGCGCGCCACCAGCGCAGAAACAAGAGTAGGAAGCTGGCGCAAGGCGCGCCTGCTCAACCGTTACTCCGAGCACCTCTTCAGAGATATTCTCGTTCCGGTGAGTAGTAACCCTGAAGGCTGGCAGGCGCTCGCACAGGCGATTGTCCTCGCGCACCGGGAACATGCAAACATCCAAGGTCTTCACACGCTGGAGAAACATGAAAAGTTGAATGATGAGGAAGTCGCTGCCCTGCAAAGTCAATTCAATCAGATTTGTGAACGTGAGAACGTTCAGGGTACGCTGGCAGTCGAAGTCGGTGAACCGACCCGGAAGATCCTCAAGCGCGCGGCTCTGACAGACCTGATCGTGATGAAAATCGCCCATCCCCCAGCGACGGGGATCAAAGTGATCGCCTCCAACATCCGAACACTGATCAGGCGCTCCTCCCGCCCAGTGCTGGGGATCACAGACAGGGTCTCACACCTCGGTCACGCGTTGCTGGCATTCGATGGCAGCCCAAAATCCCGGGAAGCGCTCTTTGTCGCTACATATTTCGCGGAGCAATGGCAGACAAAACTATCCATCCTGACCGCGCCGGACGACAGGGTCTCGGGCGGTTCCGCCCGGGACTTTGCCCGGAACTATCTCGAGTTCAACGAGATCGAAGCCAGCTTCATCACCAGAAAGTATGCCGTCGAGACCCTCAAATCGACCGCGGGAGAAATCAACGCGGATCTCATCGTCATGGGTGGTTACGGTGGCTGGCTCCTGAAACAAATGACGGTGGGAAGTTCCATCGATTTTATGCTGCGCGAATCGCAGATTCCAATTCTTATTTGTCGCTAGGAAAAGCTGCGGCTTGGGGAAGATCGCTCTTTTCGGGGAAAAGCCGCCTGATCCCCTCCGCGATCGCAAGCCCCACAAGAATAATGATCCCCAAGACCAGGAACATCCCGCGCCCACCGATGCTTTCCAGCAGCAAGCCGCTAATAAACCCGCTGAACGCCGCACCCACGCCAAACGACGCCGCCCCAAAGAGGCCCTGGGCACTGGATTTCAAGCCCGCGGGCGCGTTTTCATCGGCATAGGAAACGCCGGCCGCCCACATGGCGGGGAAGATCATGCCGCCAAACACCTGCACAACCAATACGAGCAATGGGACACTCACCGCAGCGAAGAGCAAAGCGCGAATACCGAACATCGCCAGCGACAGTGTCAGCAAGCCATACGCTCCAAACTTCCTGACAAGTCGATTCCCAAAAAAGAAGATCGGGATTTCGGTCAGCGTCGCAATCGTCAGCGCCCATCCCATCGTCGATTCGTTCGCGCCCATCTCAGCCATGTAGGGAAATAAATAGGAGGCAGCCGAAAATCCTCCAATCCCGCCCAGGAATGCAAGAAACAAGAAATTGATCCAGCGCCGATTGGTCAACAATACGCGAATACTAATACTGTTCGACGTACTGACCTCGTGCGAACCATGTGAAAGTCTCTGGCTGATAAAAAAATTCACCAGCATGATCGCTGAGAAAGCCCAGAACCCAATCTTCAGACCATAATCCTCCACCAGCGCGCCTGCAATCGGCGCGAACAATCCAAATCCAATGGTGCCGCCGAGCCGGATGCGTCCATACATCGCCCGTTCCTCTCCCAGCATGGCCATGGTGGCGCTATCTGCCAGGGAGGCGACAGGCGATATGAAAATGTAGAACAGGATGATGATAATAAAAACGAGCGTAAAACCTGTAAAGAATGGCAGGCAAATTATGGCTATGGCCGAAATAACAATGCCAAGCCCCATCACAAACTTATGCCGCTGCTTTGCATCGGCAAAGCTGGTCCAGGTGGGCGAGGCGAAGAGAGTGATCAGCGGAGGGACGCCGGTCAGCAAACCGATCTGTGCACCGTTGAAGCCCAGGCTCTGATAGAAAAGGACAAAGAACGGCAGGGCGGACGCGAAAGCAGCAAAATACAGAAAGTAGAAGGTGAAGGGCCAGATTTTTTTCACGGGGTCTCCAAAGCCCTGCAATTATATGCCACAATTTTCCGTCATTGCGAGCCCGCCAGGGCTCGCAATGACGGATTTGGTGAGGTTTTTGAGATAACTCATACTAATTTATTGCCGGGGGAAATACAGGGTTTGCCTTATAATACACGCCGGGCAATTCGACCATGCAAAATCTTGAAACTCACCTCTCAAAAGAAATCCTGGATTCCATCCGCGCGGCGCTGAGGGAAGATATCGGCGCCGGTGACGTCACCACAGACTCCATCGTGCCGCTCGAGGCGCGCATGAAGGGAAAGATCATCGCAAAACAGGATGGCGTCCTGGCAGGACTGGATGTGGCGCGGGCAGCCTACCATCTGCTTGACGCAGAGGTTAAGGTTGAATCACAAGTGGAGGAAGGCGCGTATGTGGAAGAGGGCCAGATCCTGGCAATCGTCTCGGGGCGCGCCCGCAGCCTGCTGACCGCCGAACGGACCGCGCTCAACTTCCTGGGCCGGATGTCCGGGATCGCCACGCTCACCCGCCAATTCGTGGATGCGGTGAGCGGCACGCGGGCGGTGATCCTCGACACGCGCAAAACCGCGCCCGGTCTGCGGGCAGTGGATAAGCTGGCCGTCCGGCGCGGCGGCGGAGAAAATCACCGCATTGGCCTGTACGACATGATCCTGATCAAGGACAATCACATCGACTTCGCGGGCGGGCTGACGGAAGCCGTCAGACGTGCGCGCGCTTCCGATAACGGACTCCAGATCGAGGTCGAGGCGCGCACGCTTGCGGATGTGAAGACCGCGCTCGACCTGGGAGTCGAAAGAATCCTCCTGGACAATATGTCAACTACGATGATGTCGGAGGCTGTCAAAATGGCGGCCGGACGCGCAAAGCTGGAAGCCTCGGGCAATGTCGCGCTGGAAACGGTGCGCCTCATCGCCGAAACAGGCGTCGATTTCATTTCGATCGGCGCACTGACCCACTCGGCAAAAGTTTTCGATGTTAGTTTTGATTATGTGAAGGAATAGCATGAACCAAGAAATTACAGTTATGTACGAAAAGATGAGGGCGCGGCTCGAAAAAGTGGTGCCCGACGTCGAATTGCGTTACAAGGCAGAATTGGCCGTGGAGATCAACGCCCTCAAAAAGGAGAAGAACGCGGTGATCCTGGGGCACAACTATATGGAACCGGCCTTGTATTACTCGATCCCCGATTTCGTCGGTGATTCGCTCGAGTTGAGCCGCAAAGCCGCGCAGACCGATAAGGATATGATCGTGTTCTGCGGGGTGAAGTTCATGGCGGAAACCGCGAAGATCCTGAACCCCACCAAAACGGTTCTCCTGCCGTCCGAACGCGCGGGTTGTTCGCTGGCAGCCAGCATCACCGCAGAGGATGTCCGTTCGCTCAGGGAACAGTATCCCGGCGTTCCGGTGGTGACGTATGTCAACACCTACGCTGACGTGAAAGCCGAAAGCGACATTTGCTGTACATCCGGCAATGCGGTAGCCGTGGTGAATTCGCTCGAGAGCGACGCGATCATCTTTCTTCCAGATGAATATCTCGCCAGCAACGTCGCACACGAGACGGGGAGGCAAATCATATTTCCTCCCACACCTCTCCCCTCTCCCTCTGGGAGAGGGGCCGGGGGTGAGGGCGAAAAGGTATTAATCGGCTGGCGCGGACGCTGCGAGGTCCATGAAAAATTTACAGTGCAGGATATTACGACTGTGCGTGCGCAGTTCCCGGAGGTAGCCATCCTCGCTCACCCCGAGTGCAGCCCGGAAGTCACGAATGCATCAGACTTTTCAGGCAGCACAGGCGCGATGATCAAGTATGTACGCCAGACCGCCGCGCCGCAATACCTGCTGTTGACCGAGTGCGCGATGGGAGACAACATCGCCGCCGAAAACCCGGAGAAGGACATGCTGCGGTTGTGCATGGTGCGCTGTCCACATATGAATACCATTACGATGGAAGATACGTTGAACGCACTCAAATACAATCGCTACGTGATCGAAGTGCCTGAAGATATCCGCCTGCGCGCCGAACGCGCCGTGCAGAGAATGATCGGGATCGGCTGATGTTAAAGACCGACGTTCTGATCATCGGCAGTGGGATCGCGGGAGCCAGCGCGGCGCTGCAACTGGCACAGGATCCAAAGCGACGCATCACAATCATCACCCGCGCGCCGGATCCGCACGAGTCAAACACGAGCTATGCCCAGGGAGGCATCATCAGCCGCGGGCTGGATGACAGCGCGGATCTTTTAGTGGAAGACATTCTCGCGGCGGGCGCCGGCGCCAGCCTGCCGGAAGCAGCTCACATCCTGGCGGAAGAGGGACCACTGCTTCTGCAGAAAATCCTGATCGAACATGCCGGGATAGAATTCGACCGCAGTCAAAGCGGCCAACTGGAATGGGGGCAGGAAGCTGCGCATTCGCGCCGGCGCATCCTGCATGTGGGAGACGGGACGGGCGCCGCCATCAGCCGCGGGCTCATTGCCGTGGTCAGGCAGAAACCGAATATCGAGTGGTTCGCCAACGCGACCGCCGTGGACCTGATCACCTACCCACATCATTCGCGCAACCCACTAGATACCTACGAACCGATCCGGTGTTACGGCGCGTATGTGTTCGACCGGAACAAGGGCGCCATCCATCGTACACTTGCCAGTACAACGATCCTGGCCACAGGCGGGATCGGGCGGATTTACCGCAATACCACCAACCCGCCGGGCGCACGCGGCGACGGACTGGCAATGGCATCCCGCGCCGGCGCCCGGATCATCAATGCAGAGTATGTGCAGTTCCATCCCACGGCGCTTGCCGAGCCGGGTGCGGAAGGGTTCCTGATCAGTGAGGCAGTGCGCGGCGAAGGAGGCATCCTGCTCACACCCGGGGGACAGCCATTCATGGAGAAGTACTCACCCGAATGGAAAGACCTGGCTCCGCGCGATGTGGTCGCGCGCGCCATCCATACGGAAATGCTCGAAAACAATTATTCCTACGTCCTGCTGGATATTGCCTCCCACATGCCCGCCGATGCCATCCGGCAGCGTTTCCCCAATATTTATGCCACTTGTATGAAAGTCGGAATTGACATCTCGCACGGACCCATACCGGTTGTACCGGCTGCACATTACTTCTGCGGCGGCGCGGCAGTGGATGAATGGGGGCGAACCAATATTGCCAACCTGTACGCGGTGGGAGAGGTTTCCGCGACGGGGCTGCACGGCGCGAACCGGCTGGCTTCGACGTCGCTTCTGGAGGGGTTGGTCTGGGGTCATCGCTCTGCCAAACATATCGAACAGAGACTGGATGAAAATCCGCCCAGCGTGCCGCGCGGCGAAGACATTCCGCCCTGGGATGAAAGCGGCCTGACCGACGACCGCGATCCCGCCCTCATTCAGGGCGACATGCAGACGATCCAGAACATCATGTGGCATTACGTCGGCCTCGTCCGCAGCGGAGATCGCCTGGCGCGCGCCATCCGCGAACTGCGGCACCTGCAGAACGAGATCGAAACGTTCTACCGCACGACCAAATTGAGCGATGGATTGATCGGGCTGCGCAACGCGGTCGAAGCCGCGTTGATCGTGGCGCAAGCCGCCCAACACAACCGTCAGAGCCGGGGCTGCCATTACCGGCAGGATTCGGTCACAGTTGGAGACCGGCTGATCTAATTCCATTGGCAGTAAAACACCTCCATGCCTGATATTCTCGTCATTGGGTCCCTGAATGCAGATCTGGTCGTTCGCGCCGCGCACTTTCCGGGTCCGGGTGAGACGATCAGCGGGGAGGACTTACAGATCATCCCCGGAGGCAAGGGGGCAAACCAGGCCGTCGCCGCGGCGAGACAGGGTACATCAGTGGCAATGGTCGGGCGCGTGGGAAACGACAGCTTCGGACCGGGGCTCATCGACAACCTCAAGCAAAACAATGTGAACACTTCTCACGTGCAAGTGGATTCTAAGGCAGCAACCGGCACCGCCATCATCGTCCTGGATGCGAACGGGCAGAACAGCATCGTCTTATCGCCGGGAGGCAACGGCAAAGTGAGTCCGGCGGACCTGGACAGCGTCTCTTTTTCCGACCACAAGCTGCTCCTGCTCCAGCTGGAAATTCCAGTCGAGACGGTTTTCTCTGCGGCACGGTATGCAAAGGCGAACGGACTACGCGTTCTGCTCAACCCCGCGCCGGCGCGTTCCCTGCCCGATGAATTGATCGCGCTCCCGGATTTCCTGCTCCCCAATGAATCTGAACTGAGCCTGCTGACAGACCAGCCGATCCACGATCTCCCCTCGGCTGAAAAAGCCGCAAAGACATTGCTCGGACGCGGCGCACAGAATGTGATCGTCACGCTGGGCGCGAACGGCGCGTTGATCGTCACCAAAGAAATGACAAAACACGTGCCTGCATTCGAGGTAGAGGTGGTTGACACGACCGCCGCAGGCGACGCGTTCATCGGCGGATTTGCATCTGCACTATTGCAAAACAAATTGCTTGAGGAAGCTGTCCGCTATGGGTGCGCCTGCGGAGCGCTGGCAGCGACAAAGTTCGGCGCGCAACCATCCCTCCCCACCAGAGAAGCGGTAGCATGTTTTGCAGGGGCACAGCGAGACAAATAATGGTCAAAGCAATCCTTGACCGCTGTGCCCCTGCCGAATTTTATCTATGACTTACTGATCATCATGGGCGGCGCAATCCGGCACGAAGGCAACACGACGGCTTTGGCGGAGTTCAACGACCTATGTCTATGTCGACCTGCCGCAACTGGCACGGCTCGGAAAATGTCTGGGCTTGAACGGACAGTATGAAATCAGGATGAGTTTTTAGCCGCGTTGAAAGATCGACCCTGCGACCAAATGCCCGCCGACGTTTTTTCCGGCGCCAGCGGAAATCGCGATGTGCAGATGTGAGCCGTGAATGGACACTGTTCCGGTGATGGAAACAATCTCGAAATGACTCTCATATTCGGTGTAAAAATCGCGGTTTGCCAGCCGTAAGTTCGCATGGGTCAGGCTCCCAACGCCGCTCATACACACCCGGCTTCCAGATGCCTTTCTTTAATGAAAGTCCCCAGCGAGTCGAACAGATCCTGCCCGGGTTTTAGACGAAAGATATTTGCTACCGGACAAAATTCAAAATCCTCACCACGAAGGTCACGAAGGGGCACAAAGGCAAATCTTAAGGCTCTCCCTTCGTGATACTTCGTGCCCTTCCCCGGCACCTGCGCCCGGGGCAGGTGTGTGGTAAAAAACGCATGACGCCACAAAACCTGTCCGGTAGTGAAGAAAGGTATAATTTTGCACAGCACAGCCTCGATAAGATTCTATAATCAGACCCAGGTAGTTTGCACTTTTGAAACGTACGTTTTTAGCCCGCTCAGGTAAAGTAAAATGGAAGTGCACGGGAGTAAGCATGGCAAAGCTAAATGTGCAGGTTTTCAACAGTATCCATGAAATAGAACCGGAGATTTGGAATCGCGTCGCCGCCGGGCGCGGCTTTCAAAGTCACAGGTGGTATCAGTTCGGGGAACGCGCCATGCCCGATTGTCCCCCTACATACCTGATTGTGTGGGACAAAAAGACACCGGTTGCAGGGGCTGCTCTGTTTAAAGTATACAATGAACCTTTGCCTCTTCCGGAGGTTGCGCGGCGCTTTATGGCTTCAGTCTTCAAACACCGGCCGCTGCTCATCTGTCGCTCGCCGCTTGCAGAGACATCCGCTTTACTATTACCGGAGGAGCCGCTGCGCGATGCGGCGCTGACAATACTGGCACAGGCTGCACGCGAGCAATTCAAGCAGCAGCGCTGCTCCTTCCTGCTCTTCGATTACCTGTTGACCGAACAATTGCGATACCCGGTCTGGCCCGCGGGGTTTGAACCGATCACCATTTCGGAGCCCGGCACGTACATGCCCGTGGAATGGGAAAGCTTCGAAGCGTATCTTGAATCGGGCAATAAGCATGACCGCCAGCACTACAAACGCAACCTGCGTGAAGCGGAAAAAAATGGACTGGTTCTCACCAAACACAGAACCGTTTCGGAGATCGACAGGGTTCTGAAGTTAACTCGAAATGTTTCGATCTGGCATGGCTCTGCGCCCAATCCCTGGATCCGCGGCCTGCTTGAAAATTTTTCCATGATCGATGGAACCTGGCTCGAAATCCACAAGGACCGCAAGCTGGTCGGATGCGGCGCGGTCGTACGCGATAACAAGCTCCAGCTCGTCGTCGGCCTGGGCCTGGAAGATGATGTGCCCGGCGGTTATTTCCTGCTGCTGTACACTGCCCTGCAGGAGGCTTTCGAGCACAAGGTTCGTCTCGTCCGCTTTGGAGGCGGAGCCTATGATGTGAAGCGCAGGCTGGGCTTTCACCTGGAAGATACAAATCATGCCATGATCATGATCGCAGGTATCACCCAGCGCGTCATAAAGCGTCTGGAAGATCCAGACTGAACACCATGTAGAGTTTCGTCCTATACGATCCCGTATTTTTTGCGCAGCGCCACAGGAAGCAAGCATGCTCACAGAGACCCTGCCCAGCTACACGGAATACACATATCAGCCTCCCCGGTTCCTGCCGCGCCTGTGGAGGCAGGTATGATTCCCCTCGAGCGTTTCCTGCAGCTCCCCACCGCTGAGGTTGCCGCGCTGGTCAGAGCCTCCGGACCCAAGGTGTGCGTGTTCCCATTCAATGGCACCCGCCGATGGTTTCTGCTGGAGCACAGCGTCGAAAATCAACGGGAGCTGGCAAGCACCTATGTTGAAGCAACCATCAGGGGCTACATCAGGCTCTATAGAATGCTTTTCGATCATGGGATCGAGACCGTTGTTGCGCCAGTTTTTGGAAAGGACATCCTGGAACGCGGCGAAGAATACATGACGGCAATCGGGGAAACCATGAGCTTTTTTACCGATCACCCTGAATTTGTTTCCTTTTATAAGGATTACGATGTTCGGGTTCGGTTCTACGGTGACTATCGGAAAGAATTCAAGACCCGTTATCCGCAGATTGTCCAAGCGTTTGACAGGGGCACCGAACTCGCGCTTGCGCATGGCAGACACCGGCTCCTCTACGGTGTTTTTGCCAATGACGCCACTCAAACCATAGCGGAACTGTCGATCCAGTACTATAAGACTCACAAGAGGCCGCCAGGCAGCGCAGAACTGATCGAGATGTACTATGGCGAACGGATCGAGAAAGCCGACATCTTTATAGGCTTTGAAAGATTTACGGTCTTCGATTATCCGCTGTTGAATACCGGGGAGGAAAGCCTGTACTTTACGGTGGCTCCCTCGCTTTATATGACCGAGACCTTGTTGAGGAAGATATTATTCGATTATATATATCTTCGGCCTTTGCCGGAACCTGATTATGGCAGAATGCCGGAAGACGCTCTCGAAGCAATGCGAAGAGTCTATCTGGATGGCCGTGAGAAGGCCTTCGGAGTTGGAGTGGTGAAAAGTGGCATCTGGTATGCCAGGTCGTACGAGTAGAGAGCCGGTTTTGGGAGTATTAATATGGAGACTGTTGATAAGCTGCTTGAGAAAGTTGGAAAGGACAATATATCAAGCACATCCTACGATACAGCCTGGATAGCCAGGCTGAAAGATGTAGAGTCAGACCTGGGTAACCGCGCCCTGGAATGGATTTGTGAGCACCAGCATGAGGATGGTTCATGGGGAGCTGTGTTCCCATTTTATTACCACGACAGAGTCGTTTGCACGCTGTCCGCAATGATCGCTCTCACCTATAAAGGGCGCCGTCAACAAGACAAGGCGAGGATCCAAAGAGGGCTTGAGGCTTTAGACAGGATCACAGCCGGAGCCACGCAGGGACTTCAGCTGGATTCGAATGGTGGAACAGTGGGATTTGAAGTCATTACACCTACCCTGGTGGCTGAGGCTGAACAGCTGGGGATCATCAAACAGCAAAAGGAACGAATTCTGGGGAAGCTGAGACATTTGCGCGAATTGAAGATGAGAAAACTGCAGGGACTTAAGATATCGCGCTTTATAACGGTTGCCCACAGCGCCGAAATGACCGGAAAAGACAAATTAGACCTGTTGGATGTCGAACGTCTGCAGGAAGATAATGGTTCAGTTGGAGCAAGCCCGGCTGCAACGGCACATTTTGCGTTGTATGTCAAACCAGGGGATCAAAGCGCGTTGAATTACCTTTCTCGAATTATCGAGTCACACAATGGAGGAGCACCAGCTTTATCACCCTTTGAGATCTTTGAACGTGTCTGGGTGCTGTGGAACCTCTCCATGACAAATTTATATCAGGGGGACAAAGCAGTCGCCAATTTGTATGATGCGCATATGGATTATCTCGAAAAACAATGGAAGCCGGGGCAGGGACTAGGTCTCTCGGAATTTTTCTCCGTGCCGGATGCGGACGATACCATTGTCGCTTATGAAATCCTTTCGAAGTTCGGAAGGAAGTCCGATTTGGAGGCTGTGCTCCAGTACGAAGACAAGGAATGGTTCAGGTGCTATCATTACGAAGCGAATCAATCCGTGGACGTAAATATCCACGCGCTTGGCGCGTTGAAACAAGCCGGTTATGACAAGTCAAATCCAAGCGTTCAAAAAGCACTTAATTTCATACGTTCAAAGCGTCTGCGCCAAAGATATTGGCTGGACAAGTGGAATTTATCCCCCTATTACACAACGTCACATTTGACCATCTCGGCAACTGGTTACGACGATCAACTTTGCGAAGAATCGATCAAGTGGATTCTCGAAACCCAGGAACCGAATGGCTCATGGGGATTTTTCAACATAGCAACTGCCGAAGAAACTGCCTATTGCATTCAAGCCTTGGCAATTTGGCAAAGATATGCAGGCGGAGGATTTCAGGAACAGATCAAGCGGGCGGGCCTCTGGTTGTCAGAAAATTGTGAACCGCCCTATCCTCCGTTATGGATTGGTAAATCGCTTTATTGTCCGGAGATTCTGGTCAAATCATGCCTCTTGAGCGCACTGACATTGGCGCAGGAAGGCTAGCAATGCAGAAAAGCCTCATTCCCGATATCAATCCCGACCCAACCGATTCCGAAGAAATACGCAGGCGCGGACTGATACGTATTCTGGCGCTTGGATTGCTGGTGCTGTCTCTGCTTGCACTGATGACCATAATCGTATTTTTGTTCATATACCCGGAACAGTGGCATGACAAAGAGATCCTGCTGGCGATCGTGAGTTCCATTGCTGCGACGATTACCAGCGTGGTGATTTATCAAATAAATAAATACTCCAGTAAAACAGCCTCGCTCCTGCTGCTGCTGCTTTTTGTAACGGCATCAATTTTTAGTGATACTCCTGAACAGCTGGCAGATGGCAGGTCACTCTTTATCTTCACAATCCCAATTGCCATATCGAGCCTGCTTCTGTTTCCTCTTGCCAGTTTTATATTTGCGGCGTTGAGCAGCATCATTATTGTTTTTCTCGCCCACTCGGTGCCCACGACCCCGAATCCGGTAGCCATCGTTGGCTTCTTCATGCTTGCCATAGTCTCGTGGTTGTCGGCGAGCAGCCTGGACCGGGCGCTCAGAGAACTTCGTGTCATCAACGCCAACCTGGATCAGGTGGTGATCGAGCGGACACAAGCCCTGGCTGAATCCCTGAGTCGTGAACGGATTGAAGCGGGTAGAAATCAAGCCATCTTGAATTGCATTGCAGACGGCGTCGTGGTTTTCGACAGGAAATGGAACGCAATCCTGGCAAATCCGGCGTTAAAGGGCATGCTGGACCTGCCGATAGAGCTGATCGTTAACAAAAATTTTCGTGACCTCATCGAACATCCCCGGCTTTCTCCCAGAAGCCGCGGTCTCCTGTATGCCATGATGGAGCACGATACCCAGCCGCCAAGTTTCCGCGTCGAATGGGGCCGCAAAACCCTTTCGATCAGTGCCGCACAAGTCTATGACCATTCAAAGGATGGCGACACCAATCTTGGAACTGTGACTGTCTTCCGCGACTTCACGCGCGAGGCTGAGGTGGAAAGACTCAAGAGCACATTCGTTGCCATCGTTTCTCATGAACTGCGAACACCCCTCAATGCCATTCTGGGATATGCAGAGATGTTCAAAGAGTCTGTCTATGGACCAATGAATCAGAAGCAGGTCAACATGGCGGAACGCATCATGAAAAACACCCAGCGCCTGCTCGGACTGATCAACGACCTGCTCGACCAGGCACAAATGGAAGCAGGCAAATTGACCATTCAAATGGCGCCCATGAAACCTGCTGAATTGCTGGAAAACGTCCATAGCGTCCTGGACCAGAGCGTACAGGAAAAAGGTTTAAGACTGACCAGTGAAATCGAGGATAATCTTCCCGAGGTCATAAACGGTGACTCGGCGCGTCTGCAACAGATTTTGGTCAATCTTGTTAACAACGGCGTCAAATTTACAGATCATGGCGTTCTGCATGTGAGACTATTCTGTCCCTATTCCGGGAGATGGGGTATCGAAGTATCGGATACGGGACGTGGGATCCCGGAATCTGAACTTCCCTATATTTTTGATACATTCCGACAGGTGGATGGCGCCGCGACGCGCGTTCACGGTGGATTCGGGTTGGGGCTATCCATCGTCAAGCAGCTGGTCAATTTGATGAATGGAGAGGTCAAGGTAAAAAGCAAGGTGGATAGAGGCAGCACATTTACTGTTACCCTGCCTTTGACGGTCCCGGAAGCAGACATGGAGAAACGGAGAATGCTATGAGTGAACTGGCTCTAATCATCGAGGATGATGAAGACCTTGCCCATATTTTTGCGGAGGCATTACGTGGTGTCGGCTTTGAAGTGGAACTTCTGGCAGACGGTCAGGCAGCCCGGGAGCGATTGACGAAGGGAACTGCTCCCTATTTGATACTGCTGGATATGCATATCCCTCACGTTTCAGGCGGAGATTTGTTAACCCATGTCATTCGGAAGGATGAGCGCTTAGCCAAAGCCATTGTCATTATCACCACTGCTGATGCGCGCATGGGTGATGCTTATACCGACCTGGCAGACTTTGTCATGGTCAAACCGATTTCGTTCATTCAGTTACGCGATCTGACCAGCCGCTTGAAGCCAAAGGACTAATCATCCGGAGAACCGACAACAAAAGCGCCTTCTGTCCAATCACAGAGGCGCTTTGCCTTTTAGCGATCACGACCCTATTCATTCAGATGATACGTATGATATGCATTCTGGCAGGGATTGCCCCAGGCAATGTGCATTTCGCGCGAGGTCAGATCGATCACCAGGGCACTGATCGTGCTCTCCCGGTCAAGGGGATCAATGCCCTGGATATTATGATTGCAGATCGAGTTGGGCAGGTTGACATGATCCTTCTGGATCGCCTGCAGCGTCTTGATGGTATGTGTGGAGTTTTGCCGTAGGAGGCGGTTGGCGCGAAAATAGCGCACCCGCGACGAGATCAATTCCTCCGGGTCGCTTTCGACTCCTTTCATGCTGGGAGTAATATAGTGATTGGTATGGACCATATACCCATCCGTACCATACAATATATCGAACTTGCGGGCGGAAACCTCCACCGAATACAACTCGCCATGGTCGTCGGCAAGCAGATGATTGTAGCCGGCAGCACGATGAGGGACAAGCGTACGTCCGAGTGCACCCGACAGACGCCGCGAGGCTAAAACGGCACGCGCCAAAACCAGGCGTGGGATCCCAATGCGTGAGTCGCTCGGGTAAACAGAATCGATGAGCTGAGCAATGCCATGAGCGTTGAATCCCACGTTGGGCAGGAGCCCGCCATACGTCATGGCAAGAAACGGGGGTTCATCCCTGGGCTTTGCCGAAATGACATAGACGTCCCCCTCATCCTCGGGTACCCAGTCTTCGTTATGTGCCAGGAGCACGTGACCATCTGCTGTGCGTTCTTCATTGACGGCGAAACTTGTGCAGCGCGTCAGGTGCAGCGCATCCATGGTTACGGCTTCCATGGCGTTCAAGACCATCACATCATCGAATGGGATATTTGCGCCTTTTGCAATGCCTTGCATCTCCTCTATGTACTGTGGGTAACGCTCCCAGGCAAACGGCGAATACTTGCGCGACTGGATCTTTGCTCCCTCCCAGGTCAGTTCCAATGAAGAATAGCTTTGCTCGATCAAAAGACGAGCATTTTCAATGCTGTGCTGCACCTGCTCACGGCGCGCCTCGCCAACCTGACAGCCCATTTCGTGGTGCGTCCCGGAGACTTCAACCAGGGGCGGGGGAGTGTTGTGAACAGTCGTATTGGGGACAGGTGTTTCTCTAAAAGCCATAGTTCCTCTGTAAAAAATCAATCCGCCCCGAGTAATCACGGGGCGGATTGATTATAACATGAGAAATTTTTAAGCTTAGCCTACCGGGGGAGCCTGTCCGGCATCTGCCGGTGGAGTGTACGTCGTCAGGGCGGGGACCTGGATGGACCGCACTCCAAACAGCGTAATGACGGACGCGCCAATCCCGACCAGACCGAACAGGAAGACGGTCAACCCGCCCAGGCATGGGACCGAACCGATGACGCCGCCCGCCAGCACAAGCAGGAACGTGCCAAAACCGATCGTCAGCACCGGCGACCAGGTTTGATTGATGGCTTTTGTAAAACGCTCCCCCACCTCCTGCCCGATTGCCACAACTCCGAAGAACCAGGCTAAAGCGACAATGAAAAGCGGCAGAATGGTAAAGAAAAAGATGGCTGCGACAACGATGGCTGCCAGTCCAATGGCACCGGTCATCAAAGGCTGTGAGATGATGGCGTTTCCCGTGCGCTCGATTTGCGGCTGCCAGAATAACGCCAGCAGCATCCCAAACGCAGCCAAACCAACTGCCCAGCTGAAAATCCCGAAAATCCTTCCAACAGGATTAAAAACGTCGACATTGAAGTTTGGAGGCAAGACGTTCGGGACATCTGGTACAGCGGGCGCTGTGGGTGGGATTCGTGCAGGCGGAACAGTGATGTTCGGCGCCACATTATTGACAACTTGACCTTCGATCCGCGCGCCCTCCGCCCGATTCAACTGACCGCCGATCGTAACCACATCGCCGGTTACCAGCGCAGCCTCTTCCAGGCTGATCTGCCCTCCAACAACCACAACATCGCCGTCGATCTCGCCGTCACTTCTGATCGTGCCACCGACCACGACAAGGCTGCCATTCAGGCTGGCGTCTTCTTCGATGGTCACATTGCCGCCAAGCAAAACCAGGTCGCCATCGAAGACGTCGCCGCTCTCCAGTGTGAAATTGCTGCCAAAAATGACCTGCCCATCTCCATCGGGGCTGGGTCCCTGCGCCTGCGCCGAGCTTGTCGGCAGGAACAACAGGGCAAACAGCATAAGCAATGCATAAAATTTGAACGTTTTCTTCATAATTACACTCCTCGCGGAACACGCGTGAACCGCCAGATGGATACTGACCACAAAAGATTGATCCCTGCAAACGCAGAGACCAACACCATCCATGCAAAGGGAGGCAGGAAGCCCGGGATCACACCCAGGAACACAGAGCCCGCCCGCAGCAGCGCCTGCAGGGTGGTGATCACAAATACTCCCCACCCGACCAGTGACGTAATGCGGGCAGCTGGCGAAGCCAGGAAGGAGAGCAGATAAGGCGCTGCTATCGCCAGCAGCATGGCCAGGCCTCCGAACGTAAGCAAGACTGCGCCCCAAAACCGGCGCCTGCGGTCGGCGGCCTTTTGCACGACAAGTCTTGCCTGGAAGCGCCTCGTAAAACCCGCTACCGGCGAAACCCTCTTCACTGACCGTAAAGCCTGCCCCGTCTCAGCCAGCGCGGTGCAATACCTGCACGTTCGCAGGTGTGCATCCAGTTCGAACTTCTGCTTGAGATCGATTGGCTTGTTATCCAACAGCCAACCTTCAAAAGGCTGGTGATTCATAGACTCTCCTTTTCTCGGTGCGAGTGAGAGGCTTGTCTTCCTGCCACATGCCTGCCAGCGCACGGCGCGCACGGTGCAGGCGGCTCTTGACAGCACTGACTGTCAACCTGAGAGATTCAGCAATTTCCATTTCAGAATAGTCGTACCAGTATCGCATAATGATTGCGGCGCGATCGGTTTCGTCCAATCCTTTCAATAAAATGTGGAGGCGGTCGCGATCCTCGCGTTTAGCGGTTTCAGCCTCCGGGTCGGGGGACGTGACATCCGCAATTTCCAGGGTAGTACCGTCATCGTTCTCCTCATCGATGGAGAACATGGAGAGCTTGCGCCGGCGCAAGCGGTCTATACAATAATGTGCGCCGATCGAAAGCAGCCACGTGGCAAACGACCGGTTCTGGTCATAGCGACGCAGGTTCCGATACGCACGCAGGAAGGTTTCCTGCGCGGCATCTTCGGCGGCTTCCGGCTCGCCTAACATGCGGTAACACAAGTTGTAGACGTGCGTTTGATACGCCTCGACCAGCCTGGTAAACGCTTCGTCGTTGCCTTGCTGTGCCTGGAGGACCCAGGCAAGATCATCGTTCACTCGCGCTCCTTGTACTTGCTATACGCCAAACCAGGTAAAAAGTTGCAGCCGCCTCACCCGTCACTTCGTGACACCCTCCCCAAATTCGCCCGAGAATCTTTACAATTATGTTAACTTTCATTGCGAAATTGGGGAGGGATGGGGTGGGGCGAGCGAATCGGCCCTGAGAGCGAACAAAATGGCAGTGGCGGTCGCCAGCGGGACCGCCGTCACCAGGCCCAGCGAGCCGACCAGCGTTCGCACAATTTCCTCGGCGACAAACTCATAATTGACCAGGAAACCCAGGTTCCCGCGTCCGAGGGAGAACATCAGCAGCATGGGCAGCGAAGCGCCCGCGTACGCCAGAACCAGCGTGTTGACCGTCGCGGCGACGTGATCCTGCCCGATTCGCATGGCAGACCGGAACAGCCCACGAAATCCAAGGGCCTTGTTCGCACGGTGCAGCTCGAAGACCGCCGAGGCTTGGGTCGTCACGAGGTCATCCAGCACACCCAGTGCCCCGATGATCATCCCACCCAGCAACAGCCCGCGCAGGTTGATCTGGGCATCGAGCATTTGCAGCAGGAACAGGGCGTTCTCGTCTCCCGAACCCGTCAGCCGCGCGAAAACCACGAAGAGGCCGGCAAGCATCCCGGTAATCAACAGCACAAAGATCATACTGACCACGGCTGCGTGCGTCTTGAGATTCCAGCCGTACGTCAGATAAAGCGTTACACCTAAAAGAATGACCGAACCAGCGATGCTCACCCATAACGGGTCTTCGCCCGCCAGGATATGCGGGATGATATAACCAATGATCACCAGCAGGCTGAACGCCATGCTGAGCAGAGACCGCAATCCCTTCCAGCGGCTGATGATAAGAATGACAACCACAAAAATTGCCGTGAGCCATAAGAGTGAACTGGAGCGTACAAAGTCAACGAAATAGACAGAGAGCACTCCATCCGGGCGCGAACCGACTGTCACTAGAATGGTATCGCCTGTTTGCAGGTACACCGTACTCGAAAGTACCTGACGCTTGCCGTAATCCATTTCCATCAGGATGCCCTGGTACTCCCCCTCCAGCAGTTCCACGCGCGCGATCTGATAACGCTGCTGCGTTCCTCCCAGATCGATCTCGCCTTCTTCAATGATGTCCGTCACCCGGGCGCGCACGGTCCCAGCGCCGAAGGATGACATGTTCACATTGGGTATATTCACCTGCGTGAAGTAGGGCCAGAGCAGGGAAGCCGCGACGATCGCCAAGAATAGAGTGGTCAGCCAAAGAAGGATTCTGTTACTCACAGTTCCCCTAGCCCATATCCTGCTTCGTCAGCATTGCCCTCTGGCTCAACTCCTCCAGAATTCTCAGCAGCAACCAATAGACGATCAGCTGGACGCCGACCAAAAATATCAGGGCGCTGCCCACCATGTAAAACCACAAACGGCCGATCTCCCAACTGCCGGCGCCGATGAGGAGAGCAGCCAGCGCAATTGCCGGTCCGGCAAAGATCGCGACCAGACCCATCCAGCCGAACTGCTTATCCAGCGGTGTTTTGAAGATCGGCTTGCCGAACAACCCCTGGCGGATGGGTTGTTTATAAAACAATGCAACCAGGTAATTGAACGTAATGCCCAATGCCAGCAGATTCACACCTGTGACTGTGGAGACCAAAGCCAGGAACAAAGCAGCCACCCCCCAGGGAGTCAGGGTCGTCACGCCCTGCGACCTCAAATAGAGGATCCACAAAAAGACAATGCCCGCGATCCCCAGGCCCGCCATGCCCAGCAAGCCCAGGATCCTGACCGGGTTGTAGGAGAGGGCGGTCCAGAGCATGCTTTGCATGAAGATACTGCCGTCGCGGATCACGCTTAATTTGGAACGTCCCACGCGCTCGCTGTAGGGGATCGGAACTTCCTCGATGCGGATCCCTTCATGGACGGCGCGAGTGCTCATCACCGGCGTCAGGTTCAATCCATCCGGCAGGGGATAGATGCGTTCCAGGATCTCCCGCCGGAAGACCCGCATCCCGCTGGCGCTATCTGTCACTTTCTGGCGACCCAGTAACGTCAGCAAATTGGCAAAGAAGAAATTGCCTACCCGCCGTGTGAAAGGCATCTGGCTGTCTGCGCCAGCCATGCGCGAACCGATGACCAGGTCCGTCCCGTTCAGAGCTGCCTGGCATAACTGTGGAAAATATTCGGGCGGATACGTCCCATCAGCATCCAGGAATCCGATCAGTTCGCCGCTGGCTTTGGAGAACCCGGTCTTGAGCGCCGCGCCATAGCCCCTGTTTTTGGCGTGGCGGATCAGACTCACGCCGGGGATGGCCGCCGCGACCTCCGCCGTTCGGTCCCGCGAGCCATCGTCGACCACCAGAAGCTCGAGCCGCTCCACCCCAACGTTTTTCAAGGCCGGTGCGACAGAAAGCACGCGCGCAGCGATCTCGGCAATCCCATTTTCTTCGTTGTATGCAGGAATAACCACCGACAGAACTGTCATGAAATTTCATCCTTGTGCGCGTGATAAATGACTCGATTGGATTCCCCCATGCTACCATCAATCGTCCTGATTGGCTTGGCGGGAACGCCTCCCACCACAGTATGCGGCGGGACATCTTTCGTCACAACCGCCCCCGCCGCGACAACTGCCCCTTTCCCTACTCGTACGCCATCCGTGATGATCGCGCCGGCTCCCAGCCAGACATCATCTTCGATGACGATGCCCTGCGCGGTGATGCCTTGTTCAACAAAGGGCCGGTTCGGGTCGTCGAACACGTGGTTGACCGCGATGATTTGCGTGAACGGTGACGTGTACACACGATCCCCGATCTGCACCCCGCCCTGGCCGCGGATCACCGAATACTCCCCGATCAAACTGTCGCTCCCGATCCTGATGCGGGATTGCGGCATATCACGAAAGTTGTAGACGTGCAGCACCGCGCCGTGCATGACAATGCTGCGCGGACCGATGTCGATTCCCTGAGGGCAGGCATGCAGATAAACACCCTCGTCGAGATAGACGCCATGCCCAAGCCTGATGTGGTCTGAAAACCGCAGGCGGACGCGGCTCTCGATCGCAGCCAGGCCATCCATGCGCAGGATCAGGCGATAGAACACGCCCCGCACTCCCACCCCGATAATGGTGGGTATCCATCCAAACAAAAACAGGACCGTCTGTTCGAGCACATATCGAAAGATGGAGGATGCCTGGCGGTCAAGATAGAGACGAATACTCATTAACGGACTCTTTCACGGACTCACGGATTAGTAAACGGACGGTTGGAGAATCACAGGACCTGTTCCGAAGCTTTCAAATAGGTTACTGTTTTCTCCAAACCTTGTTCCAGCGTTACAGTGGGAGTCCAACCCAATTCCCTGTCTGCTTTCGTCGCATCCAGATAAATATGGCGCGTCTCGCCTACTTTTGCAGGACCATGCTGGATCGGACGTGTGTACTCTGTGGCTTTCGCCAGGGCAATAAAAATGTCATTGATGGAGGTTGGGCGGCCCCATCCAAGGTTATAGATTCCGGGCTGATGATCCACTGTCACTGCCAGGTAATTGGCATACGCGCAGTCACCCACGTAAACGAAGTCCCGCGTCTGCTCGCCATCGCCGTTGATGAGCGCCGGTTCGCCACTCAGCATTTTCCCGGCAAAGATCGCCACCACGCCCGCCTCGCCGTACGGATTCTGCCGCGGACCAAAGACATTCGGGTAGCGCAGCACGGTGTAGTTCAAACCATAATTGGCACGATACATATAGAGATAATGTTCAACCGTGTGTTTGCTGGCGCCATACGGGCAGATCGGATCGACCGGATGTTCCTCCGTACAGGGAAGCCGTTCCGGCTCGCCATAGACAGCGCCCCCGGACGAGATATAAACAAAGTGCTTTACTTCGAATTCCCTGGCGCATTCGAGCAAATTGAGGGAGCCCAGAATATTGACCTCCGCGTCGAACAGCGGCTGGGCAACCGAACGACGCACCTCCGCCTGCGCGGCATGGTGGCTGACGTAAGCGGGCCGCTCCGCCGCAAACACCTCCCGGACTTCAGGGCTGCGAATGTCCATTTGATAGAACTTTGCACTCGGATTCAGATTGGAAATCTTTCCGCTGGAAAGATCATCCAAAACAACCACTTCATACCCCTTCTCCAGGAACAGATCCACAACATGCGAACCAATAAAGCCCGCCCCGCCTGTCACCAGTATTTTTGCCATGCAGTCTCCTTTTTGATCAGCTCGATGCTTAAATGTTCGGCTGGAATTGTTTGCAAAGTGCCGCATAAACGCCCAAACCAGAAAGTAATTGGCACCTTCCATTTTCTGCTAAAGCTTTAGCAGCGCACGCAAGCGGCGGCAGAATAACAGCAAAAGCTGCCGCTCTATTATATTTTGTTATGGGAAATCAGGGTTGAACTCAAAAGGGATTGTCTAATTCCGTGGGCTAGCCAAACCAATTCACCACGGAGAACATAGGAAAAACCTCTGTGTTCTCGGTGCGCTCCGTGGTGAGAATTTCGCGAGCCCGCATGGTTTGCTTTTAAAATCAAAAAGCCCAAAGTTGTTGAACTCAGGCTTTCTAGATGACTCCGGGGGGACTCGAACCCTCAACCTCGGCATTAAGAGTGCCCTGCTCTGCCAATTGAGCTACGGAGCCGGTCGTGCGCACGGTATTATACCCGATGCGGAACGCCTGTCAATAACGGGTGGAGCGTCCCCACATCTCGAACTTCCCTGTATAATTGAACGTGTGATCGAACTCAACATTCCCGGGCGTGGTCCCCTGCGATTACAAAATCTTGTGACAGATGTCAATGGGACACTGGCAGTCGACGGCCAGCTCGTTGACGGAATCACTCAACAGATAGGCTTGTTGAAAGATCGATTCACCATCCATTTGCTGACAGCCGATACCCATGGACGGCAGGCTGCGATCGATGCACAACTCAACCTGACTGCAGTGCGCATCCAGCCGGGGGACGAAGCCGGGCAAAAGGCGGAATATGTCCGGAAGCTTGGCGCAGAGAGCGTGGTTGCAATCGGTCAGGGAGCAAACGATGCCGCGATGCTGCGAGAGGCAGCGCTTGGAATTTGTGTCCTGTCACAGGAAGGCGCGGCAGTCGAAACACTTTTATGCGCCGACATCCTGATGCCGGATATTACAATTGCCTTGGAATTGCTGAATAAGCCCTTGCGCATCGTTGCAAGTCTGAGAAAATAAATTACATGCCAGCGCTTTTATAAGCAGAATGCAGGAAGTTTGGACTTCCGTCCGCGGTTTTCACCAATAAGTTTAGAATTAATGAGGCGAACTGTAATAGCGAAACGAAATCATTGCAATGCACCCTGAATGAACTATTCTGAACCTGCCCCCCAGCCTCAGCCTGAACAGACACCCGAGTTTGTTTCTGCGCGGGCGCGCCGCCGGCGTGCGCAGCGACGCGCCTCCTTCCCGACCGATGAACAGGAGCGCGCCGCTTTATTTACACATCTCGTCCGCCGCGCCTTTCCCTCCTATGAGCTCTTTGTGTTCTCGCTGGTTACCGGTGCAATTTTGGGATTGGGTTATTTATTCAACGCGCAGGCATTGCTCGTCTTCGGCATTCTGGTCGCCCCGCTGCTGACGCCCTGGATCGGTACAACACTTTCCATCGTGGCTGGGGCCCCGCGTCTGTTCGTACAGACCGTTTCTGCTCTCCTGGTCAGTTCCCTGATCATCTTCCTGGGCGGGTTGCTCGCCGGCTTCACCTCGCGTCCCTTCCAGCCGCTGACATTCAACGAAGCCTTCATTCACAGCCGTTTATGGTGGTATGACCTTGTCGCCCTGACCATTGGAGCCGTTCTGATCACCATTTCATTCGTGCGCTCAGAAGATCGCCCTCATCTTCCGAGCGCATTGCTCGCCTATGAGCTCTTTCTCCCGCTCTGCGCGGCGGGTTTCGGCCTGGGAAGCGGCGTGGGGCTCGGCGAAATCTGGCCCGCGGGATTGATCGTCTTCCTCGTCCACCTTGCCTGGGCGACCTTCTTCGGACTGATCACTCTTTTCTTCCTGCGTTTTGCCCCCACGTCATTTGGCGGAGCAACCTTTACCGGCGTGACACTCATTGCCCTTATCATCATCATAACTGTTTATTCAGGTTTTGGAAACTGGATCATGATCGCGACGGGTCGCGCTGCGCCTGAGCCGGTCGCCCTGATCGAAGCCACCTCCACTCCTTTGCCGATCCACTCGATCACACCCTCACCAAAACCAGACCAGGCAACCGCGGTCATTGGCGTTCCCACGGATACCCCATCACGGACCCCCCGGCCGCCGACCGCCACTCTGCCTGTGAGCGAAACGCCCACCCCCACCGTGACAGCTGAACCGACTCCCATCCTGGCGATCATTCGGGCCTCCGAAGGAGGCGGCGCTTTCATCCGCGCCGAGCCGCGCGGACAGGTGCTGGTCACCCTCACCAACGGCACGACTGTCACCATCGTCCCGAACGACCTGCAGGAGATCAACGGTGTGACCTGGGTGCATGTCTTTGCCCTCGTCAATGACAAGCGCGTCGAAGGCTGGATGATCCAGGCTGTATTGCAGACTGCCACTCCCATTGCAGATTGGCAGCCCTCTCCCACACCCTGAAAACTCTGGAGTCGGGCAGTTCATCGCACTCGCAGGGTGTGCTGTCCTAAATCGTGGGAGCACGCCCTTCGGGCAGTCCCACACTCCATACACACTTCATAAAGGAATATCATGCCCATTCACTTTGGAACCGATGGCTGGCGAGCCGTCATCTCAGATACCTTCACGTTCGACAATTTGCGTATTCTCACACAAGCCATCGCAGACGCGGTCGCCTCAGACCATTGGGATAAATCCGGGAACGGCGGACCCAAGCCGGACCCGAAAAAGATCGTCGTTGGATTCGACACACGCTTCCTGTCGGACCGTTATGCCGGCGAAGTTGCGCGCGTCCTGGCGGCGAACGGATTCACCGTCCTGCTGGCGCAATCCGACGCGCCGACCCCGGCCATCTCGTATGCGATCAAAAACCAGCACGCCATTGCAGGCGTGATGATCACCGCTTCGCACAATGCCCCGCGTTATAACGGAGTCAAGCTCAAGGGCGCGTTCGGCGGTTCCGCCTTGCCGGAACAATGCAAGCGGGTGGAGATCTATATCACCGACAATGAACAGCGGGCGCGCGGTCCCAACCTGATGGACTTTCGACAAGCCCGTGACGCGGGCTTGATCCAGAAATTCAATCCATTGCCGGCTTATTTCGACCACCTGCGGACATTGATCCACACCGATGTCATCGCAGAGAATCCGCAGTGCTTCGTCGTCGACGCCATGTACGGATCGGGACGCGGGGTCATCAAATCCTTTTTGCAGGGCACAGGCTGTGAGATTGCGGAAATCCGCGGGGAAATGAATCCGGGCTTTGGGAGCGTACACCCCGAGCCGATTGCCAAGTATCTTGGGGCACTGGCATCTGCGATCAGTTCCGGAATCGGCAACTTCGGGGTCGTGACCGACGGCGACGCAGACCGCATCGGCGCCATGGATGAACACGCCGCATTCGTCGACCCGCACAAGATCATGGCGCTTTCGCTGAAATATCTCGTCGAAAAACGCGGCTGGACCGGTTCGGTTGTGCGGACGGTTTCCACCACGCGCATGATCGACCGCCTCGCCAAGCGCTATGGATTGCCGCTGCACGAGACTCCGGTAGGCTTCAACCACATTGCCGATTACATGATGACCGAGGATGTGTTGATCGGCGGTGAAGAATCAGGTGGTATTTCCTTCAAAGGTCACATCCCCGAAGGAGATGGTCCGATCATGGGAGTGCTGCTCGTGGAAATGATCGCCGCTTCCGGCAAAACCCTGCATGGACTGGTGGAGGAACTGCTCAACGAAGTGGGTCCGGCCTTCTACGAGCGCGTGGACCTGCGCCTGAGCCGGCCGGTCGCCAAGGCCGAGATGACGGAATTTCTTACGAAGCAGGCTCCGGCGGAGATCGGGAACGAAAAAGTCTGCGATATCAGCCAGCGGGACGGCATCAAATACATCCTGTCCGATGATTCGTGGCTGTTGATCCGCCCATCCGGGACGGAGCCCGTCCTGCGTGTCTATGCGGAAGGTCGGACGCAGGAGATGGTCAAGGCATTGTTGGGATACGGAGAACAGGTCGCGAAGAGCGTGGTGTAGCGCTGCAGCAATGAGCAGAAAAGAAAATAGACCCCAAAGGTCAAATGCCTTTGGGGTCTATCAAACTTCAAAAGAGACCTTATTGCGAGGGGGAGGCTCTCAGCCTTCTTACCAGGAAGATCACAGCCACAAGCGCAATTGCGATCATCATCAACCCGGGCGCACCGACATCATCCGCAAAGCCGGTGTTGGGCAGGGCGGTCGAGGTGGGAATGATCGTCTGTGTGGAGACCGCGATCTGGGTGAAGGCTGCGCCGATGGTCGCCGTAGCCGGATTCGCCGTCTCGGTGGGTGTCAAAGTTGCCTGTGCAATCACGGGTGTATTGGTCGGTTCCACAGCGAATGTCACGGCTGCCGTCAGCGTCTCAGCCTGTAGAAAAGATCTTTGGGTTAATCCTGCCTGGATTGTTACAGCTTGTTGCGTACCTTGAACCGCTAGGGTCGCGTCATTCTGTCGAGCCGAGCCCATGTTAATGATCACATATCCAGCAACACAGAGGAGACCCAGAAGAACAAGCCCACCGAGAATACCGGCGATAACCAGGAATGTACGATTATTCGATTCTTCCGGCGGATTGGCATCATCATCGAAAGCTGCATTATCTTCATCAAATGTTGTCATGTTGCACTCTCCTCAGATCGCGTTTTTGAATCGTGCCGCTTGTTTCGAATTTTTCATTTGTTATCTATGTGATGTCGGGTATTATCCCACAACTTCCATATTTACCAAAGGCACAAGCACTATCTCACCGTTTTCAAGCTTGACCTCCGCTGCAGGCGCGCGCAATCCACTGGGCAGTGTGCTGAGGCCTGCGGGCAGATTCGAAAGGGTGCCGATCATTCCGGCGCTTGGCGGGCGGCGCAAACGCACTGTTTGTCCCACGGCAAATGTTTCGAAGTTGTTCGGTTCGGGCGGTTCCGTGGAAACAGGCAAGGGGATAATCACCTCAGGGCGATTCCCGCTATAACGATCGAAGTGCTCGGCGTTCACAGTTACTTCGCGCTTGTTGTTGGTCGTTAAAAGCTTGAACGCAGCCGAGTTCATGGGCATGGCACCAAAACCGTCCATCACGATGATCGGATAACGCATTTGGTAGGCTGACACAATCAGCGGGGAAAGCAGGCTCGAAAGGATCAAGCCGCGCACCGGCAGTTCCGCCGCGGCTTTCAAGGTCTCCAGATCACGCACATGCCCGCCCAGGATAACAGAACCGCGCAAGCTGACGTCGAGGCGGTTTGCATTCAGGACGTCATCAGGCTTTTCCAGCAGGCTGACCATCAGGCCGTTGTCGATGCGGCCGTTCCCCCAGACACCCTGGATGAGGGCACCCGCCGTGCGAATGACGACGCCGCGTTCGGGCAAAACCTGCGTCACCACACCCGGCAAACCGGCACGTAACTCGATCCGGGTATCCCCGACTTCCATCAACACCTGCCCCCCACCGACAATCATCACGCGTCCGGCGCGCGGGGCTTTGAGCGAACGCGCAAACAGCCCGCCTCCTTCCGCCACCAGGGCCCCCTGCGGCAGCCGGTCGCCTTCCTTCACCCTGACCAATTTGTCCGCGGCGACCGGCGAAATGCCAAAGGTACGGGCTACATCCAGCAGAACGTGTTCACGCGCGAAGCTTGCTTCGGCGATCACGTCTGTGGGGTTAACGCGCTGGTTAAGGTGCACGTTCACTTTTCCGGAAACCGGCAGGACCCGTTCACGGATAATCGTGGCAAGAGGCAAAATATGAAGCACCGGGGCAAGCATATTAACCTCCCACCGCGTATGACCATCTCTTCATCAGTTCACGCCTGCGAACCGGATCGGTCGGGATTTGCAGCGGGCGCCCGCGCGCATCGATCACAACTCCCAGGGCGCCGCCCGTCACCGGGACAACGCCGCTTCTTCCGGGACCCAGGCCCGCGTCCGCGCGTCGAAGCGGCTGCAGGCTCAGGCGTGCGCTCTGCCCGCTCGGCAGGGGCAGGATCTCCAATCCGCCGAATTTGACCTCGGCGCGCGCTTCCGTCCCATCGGCATATGCCAGCCTGGCCCGCAGGACCTGATCTCCATAGTTCCCCGAGGCGATCACGGAAACGACGGTCCCCAAGCCAATGAATGCCCCCGACTCGATGACCTGCACCGGCAGGTAATGACTGCGCGAGGCAGCAACACCGAGCAGCGGCAGGAGATTGTTCTGGTCGAGCAGGATGGGCATGATGCCCACCGGCTGGATCGCGTCGAGCAACAGCAGGAGACTCTGGCCCAGCGAGGTTTCCTCGTTGATCACTCCGCCGCCGCCCAGGAGCAAATCCAGGGGCGGCATCAGGCCTGTGCGTGCCGGGCGCGCGTGGGCGGGAAAATCCTTTTGGGCGGCGCGCACCGCCAGGTAGAGGGCCTGGCGCGCAATGGCGTGTGAGAGCGCCTGTTCATCCTTGGTAGCCGGGATGGAGGAGGGATACAACGACTTCTGGAACAGATATTCACGCACCATGTTCTGCGAAATATCCAATTGCAGCCAGCGCATGATGTCATTGATATCCGTCTGCTGCAGCAAACCAGCCAGGTTCTCGCCCAGCCCATACTGCGGGTACACACCCAGTGTCAGCTCGCCATTGAACCCGGCCGCCACCGATGTGGCAGAGGCTCCAACATTCACGCACAATAAACCACGCGTGGATTCATAGAGCCTGCTCAAAAAGCGGATGATGCGTCCCTGGGCATAGGCAGTCGGCAGGAGGTTTCCAGCCGTCCACAAGTTGAGTTCTTCCACACCTTTGATCTGGCGCTGGCGCAGCTTCATCATCAGCAAAGCCAGTTCATGCCGTCCGGGGTCAAGGTCTTCTGTTTCCAGCGAGGGCCGAACGTTGTGAGTGATCTCCAGCTTTCCAACATGGCCGCCCAGCAGTTCCTTGACATCGTTCGCCAGTTTTTGGTTGCCGGCGTACAGCACCATGGGCCGTTTTTCCATCGGCATCAGGTAACAGGCCAGCCCGATCGCCTCCAGCATCTTTTGGATCGAACGGGATGCGCCCCCGTCCGTCCCGCCAGCCAGCAGGACCAGGTCCGGACGCGAGCGCACGATGCTATCCATTTGCTGGTCGGGCCGGCGGTGATCGGAAAGGTCGAGCGTATCCACGATCCGGCTGTACGTCGATTCTGCCAGGCGGCGCGCGCTCTGCAGGGAAACATCCGAGAGCAGGCCCACCACGACCGTTTTCACGGCGGGTCCGACAGAAAGGGTCGCCACGACCGCGTCCACACCCGAGCCATCCGGCTGCGACGGCGCGATCAAATTATTGTCCTGCGGTCCCAGCAATATGGCGCCGGTGACCTTTTGCAGGTTGGTGATGGCTTCACGCACGCCGATCCCAATATCCTTGAATGGTGCTTCGGCTGTCGAGGGCGCCTGGCCGGAGGCGACGAAACGATATTGCCCCTCGACCACGTCGAACAAGACCGCTCGTGTGGCGGAGGCGCCGACGTCAATTGCTAGTATGGATTCGTTTTGAACCAGCGATGCAGGCATAAGTTAAAGACCAGTCAACTGACTAATGAAATTAATGATGGAGCTCAACCGCTCGATCATGGCTGTCAGGGCTGCCATGTAGACTCCTGCAAAAAGTACGCCAAGTGTAATGGCAATAAAGATGCGTCCTACCCAGGCAAGCCCCTCGACGAGGCGAGGCCGCTTTGGAGTGCCATCGGCGGCGCGGCCTGCGCTGAAATGAAAGGCTGCCAGCGTGAGCACCGTGCCAAAGAACATGACGGTCCCTTCGAGCAGCGCAAAGGCTGGATTTACGGCACCCGCGGCAGAACTCAAATCGAACGCGCCGGTTGCAGCCTGGAACTGGGGAATGAGGGTCCCGAGCAGCGCCCCGCCGATCGCCGCCGCGGCGCCCACGCCGACCAATACCGCCATGGCAAAGTTCCCGATCCAGGAAATGCGCGGAGAAAACTTTGTGAACAGTGAAATGCCAAAAACCAGCGGAATCAGTGCAAAAGGATCGAGTGCAGCCAGCGGCTGAAATAATTTAGGGATAAGGACATAATGCCAGACAACTGCTGCAGCATAGCCGGATGAAACCCCGATAAACAGATACACCGCGATGCGAAACAAGGGACTGTCGCCGATGAGATAGCTGAAGATCAGCAGTGTGAGGATAAGTCCTATGAGTGCAGAAATGAATTCAATGCCAATGGACATAGGTCTATCCCTGTTCGGCTTCTGCGCGGCGGGCGCGTATTCCTGTCACCAGGCTCCACAGGCTGCCGACAAAGATCAGAGCAATGGAAATCATCAGTCCGACCCCAAACGCATCCCAATAGGAGCGAGCGATTCCCGGCCGGCTGCTGTTCCTGTACTCATATCTGGCTGCCTCCGCCAGGCCGCTGACCATTCCGGTCACCTGGCCCGAGGATAGATAGGGTTGAAGCAAGGGACCCGCTTGCGCGCTGGCGATCACGATCAATGGCTGGTTTGCTAACTCAGGGTTGCGCTGTTTCTGCGCGGACAGCTGCTCCACCCAGGTACGACCTGATTCAGCATGATCCGTCATGAGGATCACCACGTCATAGTTGGAGAAGTTCTCAACTTCTGAAGCGGGAATGGTTACGCCCGGTTTTTCGACAAAGCCCAACACACCAGCAGAACCCCCGGGCAGGAAGCCCAGGTTGCGATACTCCACACCCAGTTGAGCGATGCGGGTATTGGACAGCAGCCGTTCCACCAGCGCCGAACCATTTGGGGAGGTGGAGACAAACGAAAGCTGAGGGTTGTGGAGCAGGGTCATCTGATCCAGCAGGGGACCGCTAACGGCTTCCATTTCACCTGCAAGAGAAGCTTCGTAATCGATCACCACCAGCACTTTCGCGCCAGCCGGCATGCCCTCCACGGCACGTGAGGCTGACTCTCCCTCCCCCGGCAGAAGGGCAGAGACCGGCATCATCTGTGACTGCAAACTGATCACAACACTGAGTACACCCAGGAAGAGGACGGTCAGTATCCGGCGCAACATCCGCTGGGAGGCGATAAACGAAGAGGTGATGAGGGAGCGCGGGTTTATTTCACTTTCCAGAATCTTTTCCAGCAAAGCCGCGCTGGTTTGCTGCTCATCCGATGCCTGTAATTTTAGTGAGACAGCCTTGGGTTTCTTCGAGAGGGCGATCGCCGCGCCAGGGATCACACCTCGCAGGCCCGCGAGCGGACCTTCCTTTTCTTCAGGCTCCTCCTCGGCTTCGGACGCCGTTTCAGAGATGACCGCTTCCATGGGCCGCATCGCTTGTACCCAGGAGGGCAGGTCAACCGGCGCAAGGGACTCATCGCTTCCGGCCGGCGGGAGAGCGGCTTCCTGTAGTCCAGGTTCCCCCGCCACAGGTTCAGAACGCGAGAGCCAATCTGGCATCTCGACCGAGAAGAGCGAATCGACATCCTGGTTCTCGAGAGAGGCAGGTTCGCCTGGAGCAGAGGAAATGTCTGAAACGGGTGCAGGCGGAGCCGGCTGTTCTTCCACAGGCTTGTCCTGAGTGGCGAACCAATCCAGGGACGCATCTCCGGCAGGTGGCGGGGAAGGCTCTTGCATGGCACTCTTAAGCCAGTCGGGCGGTTCCGCCTCTCCCATCCCGTCAAGTGGCGCCGTTTGACGAGGAGATTCGGTAAATGGTGATGCAGACGGCGCTCCCGATCCCGCGCCAAGGTCGCTGAGCCAGCTCAGATCCTCCTGGGGCGCGGAGGCGGGTGCAGCCTCAGCAGGCTGCGACGTTCCTGTGACCCCGCCGAGATCACTGAGCCAACTCAAATCTTCTTCCGAAACAAAGGGCCGCGCGGAAATCGGCTGGTCGGGAGCCGCCTCAACGGGCTGCGGTGTTGACGCCGCGCCCAGATTGTCCAGCCAACTTAAATCCTCACCTGCGGCAGGCTGTGCAGCCGCCTGTTGCGGGGACTCCGCAATGCCGCCCAGATTATCCAGCCAGCTCAAATCTTCCTGCGAACCAGATGGTTCTGACGGAGTGGAGGGCGCTTCGAAGTTTGCCATCCAATCTGCATCCTGTTTGGGAGCCTGGAGGTCTCCGGTTTGTTTCGACGCATCCTCGAGGTTGTGAAGCCAGCCTAAATCCTCCTGCTCTTTGGGAGCCGGCTCCTGTCGAGTTGGCATGGGCAACTCAAAATCCCGCGCCCAGGCTGCCTCCTCCGGACGGCCTGCCTCCGGTCCCACTTCAACAATCTCTTCCGGCTGTTCGGACGCCCGGGCAAACCACTTCGATAGATCGTCGTCCTCCGTGGAATCCGGCAATGGCTCCGCCGCGTGTTCCAGCGCGGCCGGAACATCCTCTGGTGCCGGCTCACTGGCGGGTTCAGCTTTGCTTTGATCGAACTGTGCAAAAAAATCCGACTCTGGCGCAGGCGCGGGGGCGGAAGGGCCAGCCGGCTTTGGGCTGACCGCCGGGTTGATGCTCGCGAGCCAATCAGGAATTTCATCTTCGCCGGCACTGCCCGCCTGCGAGACAAGGCCCGCCAGGAGATCGGGCGGTTCCTCCTTCTCGACCTTGGGCTGGGCAGCTGCCTGAGCTTCCTCTTCCTGCGCGGAAGCCCTTGCCTGTTGGCGTACATCCTTGAGCCAATCGGGCAAGATGGCTTCCAACTCCCCCGTGTCTTTCTTTGTGGGGGTTTCACCGATATGCAGCACGGAATCAGATTTCAACGGCGTCTGACAAAACTGACAGACATCCAGAAGGTCCGGGTTACTCTTCCCACATTTTGGACAGCGGAGTTCAGCCATGTTCAGTTACCCCCATAGGGACGGTCCACACCGAACAACACGCGCAACCCCGTCAACAACGTTCCCAGCGCAATGCCGATCAGGAGGCCGCGCGCTCCGCCACGTGAAAACATCCCCAGGAACTGGAGCAGAGCTTGATCCCCCGGAACAGGACCGAAAGGTGTTGGCACGACCAGGAACAGGAAGAGCAGTGCGACAGCCAGGAAGACCACACTCATCACATCCACGCGGCGGCGCAGAAGACGGATACTGGCATAGATCAACGTGACAGCGAGGATCGCCATGAGGGCAGCTTCGACCGGTACGATGATCGCCTCGACAACCAGCAAACGAAGGTAAAAATTCTCAGGCCCCCAAACCAATGCGCCAAACACAAAAGTGGCAGCCAGCGATATGACCAACACCGCGCCATAGACGCTGCCTTTTTGCCGCGAGCGGATTTTTTCCATTTGCACCGCAACCAGGTTGAAGATTCCAACCAATACAGCCATCCCGGCAATGGCGATCGCCCAGTTAACCAGCGTTAGTCTGAGCGGCTCAAGCGGTGGGAAGAAATAACCCAGCAGAACAATAATTCCGGTGGCAATCGCGAGAGCAGCAGTGACGACGCGCATTAGATAAGCGCTCCCAAACTTGCCATGATCCTCCAAATAGCCCCAAGGAGGATGCCAAGGATGACCAGCCAGCGCAAGATATCCTGGACGTTCAGGCTGGCTTCATGAGCCGCGCCCGCGCCGATGTACGCGCCCGCTGCAAATAATTCTTCACCGATCAAGGGCTCCTGGGAGGAGGCATAGAAGACAGCTTGCGCGGAAAGATTATCGCTGGCTGCGATCAAATTCGCATCCTCGCGGTCTGAGGCTTCTGTCAGCAGTGCAGATTCCGGACCTAAATCTCCCAGGATGATGTTCGTCGAAACATTTTCATCGTGGATGGTGGGAACGGTCCCCGCCGCGTAGGAGAAGGGGGTGAGTCCCGTCAGGCGTCCGGTGCTGAAGCGGTACTGTTCCTCCGCACCCGCGGCGCGATAACCGGATTGCAAAGTGTCCTGTGAAAGAAAAGCCAGGGAAGCATCCCCCGATGTGGCAACCGGCGGGCGGTCGCTCACGGAGGTACGTTCTGCCAGCCTGCGCAGCATTGCCAGGCCCGCCAGCGCCGAGGCTCCACGCGCCGTGAGGAGGTTGCCGCGTCCCAGCGAAATATGCAGACGGGTGCCATTCTCCACCGCCAGCCCCACGGAACGATTGAGACGCTCATAAGCCTCGATGACGTGCAACGAGGCGGGTGACTTGCGCCTCAAAAAGGTGAACACCAGGAGAAGGATCGCCGTCAAAACAAGCAAGCCCAGAGCCAGCAGGTCGATCATTACGCATCCTCCCCGCGCAAGTAACGAGTAAAGGCTTGTACTTCTTCATCTTCTTCGAGCATGTGAGCCAATGAACTCCATCCTTTTCCACCCACAAACGGCTGGCTGACATAGAGCATTTGTGCACCCAGCATTGTCAAAGGTGCACCGGCTTCGAGCAGCCATGAAGCAAGTCCATCCAATTTGAAGCGACGCAGTGTTTCAGCCCAATGGGACCACTCTGGACGTGATTGCATGAACGAAGTATAGCATATTTTAATCCTGACCTGATTCATTGTAAGGCGCCTGAAATTTCAACCTCATTACGAATTAATGGCTATTTTTAGCATTTTCCTCGTCATAGTATAATGACCCAAGTCTTTTGTGGAGGAACCATGACGGAGAAGAAAATCCGTGTGCTCGTTGCAAAGCCGGGACTGGATGGGCATGACCGCGGCGCGAAAGTCGTCGCGCGTGCCCTGCGCGACGCCGGTATGGAAGTGATTTATACAGGTTTGCGCCAGACACCTGAGATGATCGCTGAAGCCGCCCTGCAGGAGGATGTGGATGTGGTTGGTCTTTCGATCCTCTCCGGCGCGCATATGGCGCTTGCCCCGCGCATCCTGGAATTGCTCAAAAAGAACGGCCAGGATCAGGTCAGGGTCTTCATCGGAGGCATCATTCCTGATGAAGACCTGCCACGATTAAAAGAGATGGGCATCACGGGCATTTATGGTCCCGGTGCCTCCACCGAGGACATCATCAAAGAGGTCCGCGCAGCAGTGCAATTACGTGGCGCTTAGCGCCACGTAATTGCGCGTATAAGAGAAACATGTCACTGACAGAATCTGTACTCGCAGGAAACCGGCTCGCGCTGGCGCGTCTTCTCACGCAGGTGGAGAATGACTCACCGGAAGGCCGCCGCGCGCTGGCAGAGCTTTTTCCCCATACGGGCAGGGCACACCTGATCGGCATCACCGGCGCGCCAGGTACGGGAAAGTCATCGCTGGTCAATCAGCTGGCGCTCCACTACCGGAAGGGCACCGATCGGAAAGTTGCCATTGTGGCGGTCGATCCTTCGAGTCCGTTCACGGGCGGGGCCGTGCTCGGTGACCGGGTGCGCATGCGCGACCTTTCCGGCGACAGTGGTATCTTCATCCGCTCGATGGCTGCGCGCGGTTCGCTGGGCGGCATCGCCAAAAAGACCGCTGCCCTTGTGCAGGTCTTCGACGCCGCGGGTTATGAGATCATCATCATCGAAACGGTGGGCGCGGGCCAGAGCGAAGTGGATGTGGCGCGCCTGGCACACACCACCGTCGTTGTGGAAGCGCCGGGCCTCGGCGATGAGATCCAGGCCATCAAGGCGGGCATCCTGGAAATCGCGGACGTGCTGGTCATCAACAAAGCCGACCGGCCCGGGGTCGAAAATACGGAACGTGCACTGCGCTCCACGCTCGAGCTGGCTCACCCTGCGAGACGCGTGTTCCGCCATCACGGGCAGACGATGTCCGTCTCTGCACCGGCTATCGATTCGACGACCTGGATTCCGCCCATTAACAAAACGGTTGCGACGGAAGGCAAGGGCATCGCCGCGGTGATCGCCTCCATCGCAAAGCATGTCGAACACCTGCGCCAAAGCGGAGATTGGGCTGCGCGTGACCGCGCCAGGCTGGAGTCAGAAATGGAGACGCTGCTCCGCGAGGCATTGCTGGATCGTTTCTTTGCGAGCGTTCAACAAGTAAAATATGAAGAGACGATCGAGAAGGTCATCAACAGGAACATATCCCCGTACGAAGCCGTTAAATACCTGTTGAACGGAAAACAGGTTTAATATCTGGAAAGGTTTGGCAACGCAAGGAGCAATGATGTCACAACACGGTCATGAAGTAAAAATATTCGGGGAGATCAAACTCTATGCCGGTTCAGGTTCGCCCGACCTGGCACAGAAGATCGCAGAGTACCTGGGGCAGCAATTAAGTCCACGCGAGATCATCCAATTCCCCAATGAAAATATCTTCGTGAAACTGAAAACCAGTGCACGCGGGCAGGATGTCTATGTGATCCAGACGACCGCCTCACCCGTCCATTACAACCTGATGGAATTGCTCATCATGATCCAGACCCTGCGGCTGGATTCCGCGGCACGCATTACGGCAGTGGTACCGTACCTTTGTTACGGCCGCTCGGATAAGAAAGACCAGCCGCGCATCCCCATCACTGCCCGCCTGGTCACAGACATGCTCGAAATCGCAGGCGCAGACCGTTACATGACCTTCGACCCGCATGCCGGACAGTTACAAGGCTTCTTTTCCATCCCCGGCGATGTATTGACAGCGACCCACATGATCACCGACTATATCAAGGACCATCTTCAGCCCGGAATGAGGGACCCGGTGGTGGTTGCTACGGATTTGGGCTTTGCGAAAAAGGGCCGGAACTATGCCCTCGATCTGGACCTCCCGATCGCCTTCATCGAAAAACGCCGCACAGGCAATGATGCCAAATCGGAAGCTCTGACACTCATCGGCGATGTGAAAGGGCGCGACGTCATCGTTGTGGACGATGAAGTGGATACCGGCAGCTCCACCGTGCAGGCGGTTGATGTCGTTCAAAAGGGCGGCGCCCGCGATATTTATCTCGCTTTTATCCATCCCATCTTCTCCAGGGATTGTGCGCAAAGACTGGCAGACCTGCCCGTCAAGCACATGGTCACGACCGATACAGTGGGCATCCCAGCCGAAAAAATGAAATTGCTGCAAGGACGCATCACCGTCCTGTCCATTGCGCCCATGCTGGGAGAGGTCATCCGCCGGGCACACGAGGGCCGCAGCGTCGGAGAGATGTTCAATGAGTAGCGATCAGCCGTCAGCCATTAGTAGAAAACCTGCAAGCTGACCGCTGAAAACCGAAAGCTGATTGCTAACAATGCCTGAATTACCCGAAGTCGAGACCATTGCACGTAAACTAAGACCACAACTGCTTGGAAAAGTAGTGCAGGAGGTCGAACTGCGCTGGCCTCGTACACTTGCCTTCCCCTCGCCCAGAAAGTTCAAGGAACTCATCCAAGGGCAGGAGATCCAGGAAGTCACCCGCCGCGCCAAGTATTTTATCCTGCACCTTTCCGATTTCAGTCTCCTGATCCATCTGCGCATGAGCGGTGACCTTTTTATTAAAGAGAGTAAAATTGAGCCCGAAAAACATGACCGGCTGATCTTGAAGCTGTTCCGGGGGTCCTCCTCGGAGCAAAGTACAGCCATCAAAGAGAATGGCTCGAGCAAGCTCGTTTTCAACGACACACGCAAATTTGGACGCGTTTGGTTGACCGCAAACCCGGAAGAAGTGCTCGGTAAACTTGGTCCCGAACCGTTCGGCAGGAATTTCACGCCGGAATGGCTTCACACTGCCCTTCACAGCAGGCGCCGCCAGCTCAAGCCACTGCTGCTCGATCAGACATTTCTGGCAGGGCTGGGCAACATCTATTCAGATGAGGCTCTGAATCTTGCGAAGCTGAATCCGCTGGCGGGCTCCGATGCCATCACGGCAAAACAAGCCGAGGCGCTGCATGCCGCGATCCGCAGCGTTTTGAAGGAAGGCATTCGCCGCAATGGCGCATCGATCGACTGGGTCTACCGCGGCGGTGAATTCCAAAATTATTTTCGAGTGTATGACCGGGAAGGAAAACCCTGTCCTACATGCAGGACAAAAATTCAGCGCATCATCGTTGGTCAGCGCAGCACACATTTTTGCCCGAAATGTCAAAGAGCAAGGTGAAAAATGGAGTTCAATTGGTCTATCGTTGGCTGGATCGCCGGACTCGTCTTTGTTTATCTCTTCGGGATATGGGAAGGACGTGGTCAGGGATACAAGAAGCGCAAAAAAGAAGAACAAACAGAGAAGAAAGACCAGCTTCCTCCCGAGCCTCAGATCGTGACCGAGACTGTGAAAGTGGATGATCCTGGTCTTCTACGCGTCAAAAATGAATATGGAGCATTTACCCTGGACCTCGACGGCGCACGCGTAAACCCGGCATCGTTATTGCCGGAGCAGCGCAAGCGGCTGATCGAAGTCCTGGGCATCATGCGGCCCTGGCTGGAAGGAAAGCCTGCGCCCGCACCTTCTGTGACGACCTCAGCCGCTCCCCCGTCTGCACTGCCCGTTCAGACTCCACCCACAGCGGTTCCCGTTCAACCGGCCTCGCCTCCCCCTCCAGTGAGTCCACAACCCCCCGATTCAACGCAGGGCAGCCCTGCCGCCTCGAAACCTGCGACGATCGCCAAAGAGGACCGCCCCGTCGCGCCGGCCGGCAGCATCGTCAATCAGATCGACACCATCCTCCAGGCGCGTCTGGCAGGGACGCCGCTCGAAGAGCGCGGCGTCTTTCTGGCCGAGTCGCCTCAGGGGGGGGTGAACGTCTTTGTGGGCTTGACGCGCTACAGTGGAGTGGACGAGGTCCCTGACCCCGAGATCAAAGCAGCCATCCGCGCCGCGATCACGGAATGGGAAAATAAATTTACGCCCGGCTTGTAGAAGGGCCCGCGCTACCCGGGCATGCGCCGCACAGTCAGCACGGGGCAATTTGCGGCTTCTGCCACCTCCGCCGTGACATTCGGCATGTAGAGCTGTCTTAACGCATGGGCGCTGAAATGCGAACCCATGCAAACCATATCATAATTTCCCTCCCTGACCTCCATCAAGATCTCCTCCACCACATGACCCTGCCTGGTGATCAACTTTGCGTTTAATCCTGCGACTTGCGCCGCCTCCAGGGCTTTCTTGAAGCTCCGGCCCAACACGGTATTTGTGTCCTGGAGATCATCGACATGCTCAAGGACATTGCGCGTCGTCGGGTAATCCAAATCGGTTGGCGGGATCACGTACAGGATGGTCACATCGGCGCGGGCGCGGGCGGCTAGCTGGAAGGCAAGATGCTCTGCAGTGACTTCATAGCCCAGGCCTCCGGCGCTGATCAATAGTCTCTTCAAAGGTAATCGTATCTCGGGCACATAAAGGATGGGACCCTGGATCTGTTCCATCAACACACGCAGAGAACGCCCGGCCAGCCAACGGCGGAGTCGAGAACGCCCCAGCGGGCTGATCACAGTGATGAAATCCCCCTGGTTCGCCCGCTCCGCAATGACCCTTTCCGCTTCGCCATTCCGGACCTCCAGGCTGTATTCCACGCCCGCTTTCTGGAACAACTTCACAGCATCCGCAAAAATATCCTCCAGCGGATGGTGTTCATCGATGGCGGCGGCGCTCAATTTCTCTGCCACGCCCAGGAGTGTGACCTTCATCCGCATGGATTCAGCGAACCAGGCGCCGTATTCGATCGCGCGCCAGGTCCCTTTAAATCCATTGGTTGCAATCAGCAATTCGAATTTCATCCATAGCTCCGTCGACTATATAAGAGAACTCCAAGGAGACCCGCCCCCAGCAGGACCAGGGGAGAGGGAAGCTCGAACCAGAATGCGAGCGCGCTTAACCCTGCGACCAGCATTGCTCTGCGGTCAATCCCTTTTGGTGAGGTGGCACGGAACAACTCCCAGGCTACTACCACGATCAATGCCGCCACAGCCGGACTCATCCCTGCCACAAATCCATCGATCCAGTTTGACTGTTGAAAGCGCTGCAGAACGGCGGCGACGACCAGCATCATCACGGTCGGAGGCAGGATCGCGCCCAGCAGTGCAGTGAGCACACCGGGGATGCCTCCCGCAGCAAACCCAACGAACATGGCGAGTTTCAACGCTTCACTGCCAGGCAGGACGTTCGAAAACCCAACCGCTTCGACGAACTGGGCTTCCGTCATGACCTCTTTGCTGACCGCCTCTTTATAGAGCAAGCCAATGGAAGCTGGTCCCGAGGGCGAAAGGATGTTCACTTTCAGGAACATCCAAAGTAACCGAAACCAAACCATGAACTTAGCTGTATTCATGACAGGAAGAATATTCCGATCAGGCCCGCAATCACGATCAGGATGCGCTCAGGCACTTTCTTGGATAACATTCCCAGCATGCTGACCAGCCCGATTGCCCAGGCTTCCCATCCCGGCGATCCGCCCTTTTGGAAAATCTTCCAGGCGGTGAACAGCATCAACATAGAAATGGCCGGCGTCAGACCCTCGATAAAACTGCTGATCCAGGCTTCCCGCCGCAGGCGATGCAGAATCACCGTTACGCCCAGGATAATGACCGTCGGCGGCAGGATCGACGCCAGCAATGCCGCCACACCTCCCGGGATCCCGTCCACGGCGTAACCGATATACATGGCAAGCTGCAGCGCGTCGCTCCCCGGCAGGACAGAGGAAAACCCCACTGCCTGGACGAACTGGCTCTCTGTTACATACTTGCCAACCATCTCATGATAGAGCAAACCAACCGAAGCAGGTCCCGACGTACTCAGCAAGTTAACTTTTAGAAATATCAGAAAAAGTTGCAGCAGGTTTTCCAAGTCTTCGCCTCAGTGATGGAACGCAATTGTAAGATAAACAGGTAAGAGAGTGTTTTGAAATTCTGCTGCGAGCCGGTTGACATGCTCCCTCGAGCAAAATCCAGCCACGGATTGCACAGATTCACACAGATTTTTTTTCGTGTTTTTTCAAGCCTTCGTGCATCTTCGTGTCCTTCGTGGTGAATTATTAAACACTCTCTAAAAAGAAAACAGGAGCGGCTTTGAACCCTCGCTCCTGCACCGATCATCATTACCAGCCGCTCAACTAATAAGGTCTCGCCAGCAGGTCATCCAGCACTTTGCGAGAGCTTTCCTCGAGCAGGGAATGCTTGCTTTGACCGTGCGAGTCCATCGTGACGACGACCGGAAATTTCCTGACCTCGATCACCCACATCGCTTCGGGCACCCCGAATTCTTCCAATTTATAGACGCCCAAAACCTTTTGCACGGTCTGCGCCAGGAAGGTCGCCGCGCCCCCGATTGCATGGAAATATATACCTGGAGTTTCAGCACAGCCTTGCAGGGTCTTTGCGCCCATGCCGCCTTTGCCGATCACACCTTTGATGTGGAAGTGTTTCATCACATCGGCCTGATACGGCTCCTCACGAATGGAGGTGGTAGGACCCGCCGCGACAAATCTATATTGCTTTGTATCAAGTCCCGAAACGACCGGCCCGCAGTGATACAGCACCCCGCCATCAAGGTACTTCTTGATTTCTTCGTACACTTGCGAGTCATTGTCTGTAGGCTGACGCGTCTTTTTGACAAATGTCTCGATCATCCACTTATGGACCGCATCACGGCCCGTCATCATGATCCCGCTCAATTCAACGGGATCACCGACGTGCAGGCTGCGAATGATTTCATCACTGATTGGTATGCTTATTTCGCGCATGGTTTTCTCCCGACCATGGACGATAGACCATTGACGATGATCCATGGTCCGTGGTCTATGGTCTTAATCGTATTCCACTCCCTCGCCCATCACGGTCATCTTCCGGCGGCGATATGCCCAACACATATAGGATACGGACACAAAGTAACATGCAGGCACACGATGCATGCCCATGATCTTTGTATCCAGCACAGTCGTCTGGCCGCCAAAGCCCATGGGACCAATGCCCATCTCGTTCGCTTCCTTCGTCAGCCGTTCTTCCAGTTCAGCGAGCTTCGGATCTTTGTTGCGCGTGCCCATTTTGCTGAACAAGACTTCCTTCGATTTGATATAGGATGACCCGCGGTCGCCGCCGATGGCCACGCCCAAAATCCCTGGCGCACATCCCTGGCCCTGTGCCTTTTGGACGGCATCCAGCACCACCTTGCGGACTCCGGCGAGGTCGCGTCCTGCACCCAATTTATTATCCGGCAGAGAATATTGTATGCCGACGTTCTCGCATCCGCCGCCCTTGAGCATCAGTTCGATGACCAGGGGCTGATCAGCATCTACCTCTTCGAAGTGGATGTAAGGAAAATCATCCCCGCCCAGGTTATTGCCGCTGTTTTTATCGTAAATGGCATCCACGGCGTTCGGTCGCATATAGGACCGTTTGGTGGATTCCGCCAGCGCGGCGCGGATCTGCTCCCTCAGCTTCCGCGTGGATGTCCCCTGCGGATAATATACGTAGAAAATTGGCGTACCCGTATCCTGGCAGATCGGCGTGGAGTTGGCACGCGAGAGCTCGATGTTCCTGAGGACCGTCTCCAGTGCACCGCGCGCGGCGGAACCCGGCTCCTCCTGCTCAACGGCTGCCCGCAGGCGATCCTCCACATCCTTGGGAAGGCTTGATGACGTGCAGCGGATCAGTTCGAGGATTTCATCGGTCAGGTTGCGCATGGGTCCTCCAATCTCATCTCTATGATACATCAAATCATGACAATTAAGACTTAGTTGTTTTCACCCTCATCACATATTTGTTGACCCCGCCAAAGCGATACTTGTACTCCTCATCTCCGCGCATGAAATCGAATTCAGAGCGTCCGTTCTCACAACACCATTGAATGACATGAGCCAGCAGGACCCAGCCGGGGGAAAGTTCCTTATGTTCGCTCCCGACTCCCGAGTTGTAGCCCCAGAGCTTGTTTTTGTAATCGAAGTTGAGCGACGCCGCGGCTTTAGCCCCCTCCACTTCGAGGAAGCCCAGCCAGAGATAGCCCTGCGCGTGCGCGTTTTGGATAGTCACCGTCATTTGCTCGTGCATGGCCGGATGCAGGAATTTCTTCTTGCCGGGGTCCTGCACCATCAAATCGAAAAAGTCATCGATTTCCTTGTCAATATCGGCGGTCCCATCGACGACATAAAAGCGGACGCCTTTCTCGCTCTCGGCGGCGCGGCGCATTTTGCGGCGGATCTCGTGGCGCTGCTTTTTGTCGATTCGTGAGAGGTAGTCCTCGAAAGAGCCATTCAGCAGGATGCGCGGGACGGGGTGAGCGATTTCCTCGTGATGGGTCCAGCCGCGTTTCTCCGCTTCCGCCTTGAGCGCCGCGAGCGTGGGCGAGTCGTCGGGGAGGTTGTACCAATCGAGGGCGGACCAGCTAGCAGGGCGGGATGACTCGAGGAAGTCCAGCAATCCGGACAGGAAGCGCGGCAGGTCCTCCGCCCGGACGATCAGATCCAGGTAATCGGAAATCTCGATACTGCCGATGAGCATCAGCGCGCGTGGACCATCGTACTCTGCGACGAATAATGGAGCAACGCCAATGAGGCGGTCGTCTTCTGTCGCAGAAACGAGGACCAGTTCGGCATTCTCCCATTCCCCGCCGCCAAGCGTCTGCCACCATTCGCAGAGATACTCATAACGGGCAAAAGGTGTGTCGGCAATACTTTGCCCGGCGAGCGCGTTCCAGGCCGCCGCGGAGAGTTCCGAAAAGTTCTTGTGCAAAATGAAATTCATGAAAGATGTTTATCCTTATCCAATGGGGGAGTGCCTACTATCAAAACGATCATGTCATTCTGAACGACCAAAGGAAGTGAAGAATCCCTGTAACGTTGAGCCTGACAGGCTCAACGTTACAGGAGACCCTTCGCGGCGTTTATCCTGAGCGAAGCCGAAGGGCTCAGGGCGACATATTTTGCATCTCCTCGACATTAGACACTCCTCCAATGGTCTACCGTCCCGCAATGAAATTTTACCAGTATAATGATGGCAACCTTTCGATCATTCTTACGCTGTGCCTATACTAGACCTGAACATCCTCCCCATTCGCAGAATCAACGGACAGGAGTTGGCTGAGATGCCCGGCTTGCTGGCTGTCACACCGCCACGCAAAGCCGCGCGCGGACGTGAGCAGAACAACCTGATCGCCTATCTTACGATCGCAGGCAATACCCCTTTTTCCGCCGCCGAGCTGGCGCAATTAACCGATGATGCGGCGGGCTTGTTCTATCAATCGCCTGGTTCGCTGACATCTGCCATGCGCAGTGCCGCCAGTGACATCAACTCCAAATTGCTGGCACGCAACCTGGCAACAGCCAGCCACGGGCAGCATGTCGTGGGTTTGCTTGTGCTGGCAGCAATCCGTGAGAACCAGTGCACCCTGCTGCTGAGCGGTCCGGCACATGCGGTCTGGATCACGGATGGAGGCTCACGCCACGTGCATGAGCCGGCGCTTTCAGGCAAGGGTCTTGGTTCCGGTCAAAACATCGGTGCCTATCTTTCGCAGGTCGAATTACGCCCACAGGACCTACTCGTCTTGTGCGGGACATTTCCGAGGGATTGGGAAACAGATCTGCTGAACGAGCGTCCACCCGCCTCGCTGGATGCGAGCTACCGCAAATTGATTTTCGCCAAAGGCGACTTGAACGCGGTATTGATCCAGGCGCAAAGCGGACATGGAACGATCACCCTGTTGAGACCCGATGTTCCTGCGCGTCCGCCGCAGTCGATGGTTGCTCCCGCGATCCTGGAGGCGCTGGCGCCTCATCAGATGGAGCCGCAGAAACACGAGGAACACGAGGAGCCGGTCTCCGCTGCCCAGCCCCCCGTCACAGAAGAAGGACTTGACACATTGGCAGATTTCGCCGCGCACATGGTACAGCCGTCTGCCTACTCCATCCCGCCGCAGCCGGAGGGTGTCATTCCGGTTCCCAGGGAAAAAAGTAAACCCAACGGAGGGCGCGGATTCCCAGCTTCCATTCCACGCGCGAAACCGGCTGAACCCAAAATTCAACCGCAGGAAAATGTTGATGTTGGAATTGAAAAAGAACCTGCTGTAGAAGAACCTGCGGCGACACCTGCGCGGCTCAAGCCGAAACGCAGGCTCTTCAAACTCAAACCCGGCACGGGTACCGCGCTGACGCGTCAGGCGGCAAAGATCGCAGTGAGCGGGATCCAGGTTATGCGAGGCGCGAACGAGCACCTGCGTGCCTTCCTGCAAAAGTTCGTCCCGCGGCTGCTGCCCGGCAGCGATTCGACTACGCCGCTGACCTTACCCACGTATGTGCTCATCCTGATCGCGGTCGTGATCCCTGTGGTGGTCGTTACCATGGCAAGCGTTGTCTACCTGCGGTTTGGTCAGAGCATACAATACGATGAGCTCTATCAGCAGGCGCGCAATGCCTATGCACAAGCCGCCAGTGAGCCGGATCCCGCACGACAGCGCGAGACATGGCAAAATGTATTGACGTCCCTGGATAAGGCTGATGAGTATCGTGAGACAGAAGAATCGAAGACGTTACGCTCTGAGGCACAGGCAAAGCTCGATAGTTTGATGGGAGTGATCCGGCTCGAGTTTGTGCCGGCGTTTCCGAATGGGCTCGGAGGTTCCGCTGGCGCACAGATCAGCCGCCTGGCGGCGAACGAAAGCGACCTGTACATGCTCGACGCCGAAGATGGAAAAATCCTGCACGCCTCCTTCACGGGCCGCAGCCTTAATTTGGACAACGCCTTCAAGTGCCAGCCTGGCACCTATGGCGGTTATCAGGTCGGCGCCCTGGTGGATATTCTCGCGCTGCCCAAGGTCAATGCCCTGAATGGGACGGTTCTCGGGGTCGATGCAAATGGGAACCTGTTGTATTGCGCGCCGGACCAGGTGCCGCAAGCCATCCCATTGCCGCCCCTCCCCAACACAAACTGGAAACGCGTGACGGCATTTGCATTGGACAGCGGCAACCTGTATGTCCTCGACGCCGAATCCCGCGCCGTGTGGGTCTTCCGCGGCAAGGACAGCACTTTCCTCGACGCGCCCTATTTTTATTTCGGAAATGAAATCCCCAACACCATCAATAGCGCCATCGACCTGGCTGTGAGTAGTGACGATTTGTATCTGCTCCATACAGACGGGCATCTCTCCACCTGCACGTTCAGCCGTCTTTCCGAAGTCCCCACGCGCTGCCAGGATCCCGCGCCGCGCGTCGACAACTATCCTGCGCACCGCGATATTGACATCTTTGCGCCGACAAATTTCACCCAGATGGCGATCACCAGCCCGCCCAATTCCGTGATCCTTCTGCTGGATTCTGAAAATCAAAGCGTCTTTCGTTTCTTGCCGCGTTCGTTCGAGCTGCAGAATCAAATCAAGGGGTACACAGGCAAAGCCAATCCCTTCCAGCGGGGCGTGGTAGGCGCAATGGCGGTCAGCCCGAATTACGTGCTCTACCTGGCGATCGGCGATCAGGTCTACTTCGCGACCAGCCTGCCGTAGTATAGTCAGGTAGTCCTGTAGTTGAGTAGTTCAATAGTCTTTCGAGGTCTGATTCTTTCCTCTTTCCTCTTTCTTCTTTATGTCTCTCTTCCATTCTATTTTCCGCAGGCGAAAACTATCTCCGCCTCCCCCCGGCCCGACGGTTGTTCCGGACCCTTTGGAGGAAACTTTAAAAGTAACGATCCTCAAGACTCTGGTGATCGTCTATGATCCGGTGGTCGATCCCAAAAGCGGCAAAACACTTTCACAGTACATGCGCTGGAACCACGTCGAAGACCTCGCCAGGGGATTCATGACCGATATTCTGGAGACCAGCGGGGGTCTGGCGCGCTATCAGATCATCCAGCGCATCGACGTGGATGCTTTCCCGGCGAAGGTGGATGGTTATCAATACGAAGCCCAGACCTATCTCAATGTGGTGCGCGGCATCACGCCTCCATACATGCCGCAGGAAGCGAACTACCACGCGATCATCGAACGCTTCAACATCCTGCAGCTCGTCGCCACAAATGAGATCGACGAAGCCTGGATCTTTAATTTCCCGCATGCCGGCTTTTATGAGTCGATCATGGGCGGACCCGGCGCCTTCTGGTGCAATGCCCCTCCCCTTCGGAACACGGAAGCTTCAGGACGACGCTTTGTGATCATGGGGTTCTCCTACGAGCGCGGCGTCGGCGAGATGCTCGAAAATATGGGGCATCGCGCCGAATCCGTCCTGGAAAAAACATTCGAGAACTTAACCGGTGAAGCGAATCTATGGCGGCGCTTCATCCGTTATCACAAAACGGCGCCGGGGCTGGCAGCCGTGGGGAATATCCATTTCGCGCCCAACAGCCAGAAGGACTACGACTGGAACAATCCGGACGCAGTCCAAAGTGAATGCGACGACTGGCTGTACAACTTTCCCGATTTCAAAGGCGTGACCCGCGCGGTCACCTCCCGCGAGTGGGGCAGCGGCGATATACGCGCACACCACAAATGGTGGTTCAGGCATCTGCCCAAAGTGGCAGGCAGCAGAAACGGGATCGCCAACAACTGGTGGCAGTACATCATGAATCCAAATCTTGTGCAAACATAACGTCATCCTAAGCCGCTTTGCGGCGGAGATCCTTCTCTCAGGTTGACATAAGCTATTTGTCTTCGAAATCAGGTACTATCATTAAAAATTCAGGACACGGAGAATTTCCGCGTCCTGAATTTTATTCTACACTTTGGTTATCCCGAGACTTTGAGCGCGACCATCGTCACATCGTCCACGAGGGGCTGGTTCCCACCGAAGGTGCTCAGCGCCCGTCGGACCGCTTGCAGCAGGTCGGGAGCCGCCCGGTCAGCATACTGCTGGACAAGCGCAGCCAGACGTTCCTGCCCAAACATCTCATTGCTGATATTCAGGACCTCTGTCACGCCGTCTGTATACAGCAGTAACGAATCACCTCCTGCGAACGAGATCGATTCCATCCTGGGGTGAAACTCCTCCGCCAGGCCGATCGCCGGGGCGGTGGGCTTCAGCCAGGTGATCGTCCCATCGCTCCTGCGGCGGACCGCCGGTGGATTATGCCCAGCATTGACATAACTGAGCGTCAGCGTCGCCGGGTCGAAGCAGGCCAGGAAAACCGTCACAAACGTGGTGAAGTGGATGTTGTGAATGTAAAAGCGATTAATACGCTCCAGGACTTCAGCCGGTGAATCGGTCTCAGGCGCCATCGTCCGGATGGCCATTTGCAGGCTGCTCATGAGCATACCGGCCGACACGCCGTGGCCGCTCACGTCCGCGATCACCAATCCCTGTGTGCCGTCGCGGAACTGGAAGAAGTCAAAGTAGTCTCCGCCAATGATCTCGGAGGGCCGGCTGAACGCAGCCAGTTCCACGCCTCTGATTTCGGGAACTCTTTGCGGCAATAGCGCGCGCTGGACAATTTGTGAGAGTTCCAGCTCGGATTCCAGCCGCCGCCGCTCTTCATCGGAGTAGTGTTCCAGACACACGGATGCCGTGTAATCCATTTCAAGGAGTTGTGGATCCACATAGCCGTGACAAACCGCACAAACACCGAGCGTCTCCTGCCCGATTTTCTCCAGGCTGGACTCAATGACATGTAAATGCTTTTTTACACAGTTCTCCTCACTGGCGCAGCAAATCTCTTTCTCCGTCTCCGGTGCGGTCTCCAGGAATACAGTGAGCTCCTTTTGCTTCTCCGCCAGCCCCTCCTGAATGCGTTCGTAGAGTTCAGCGACCATCCAACCTCCGATCCATGTACCTTAAATTAGAACATTTGTCTTGTTCCTGACCTGGTGAGGATGCCAAATCTTACACATTTTGCGCGGGTTTCCAGATCTGGTACAGTCCCAGGTTGCCTGTCTCACCGTCGGAATAAAATGTATCAATGACTTGAAAGCCGGTGGCTTTGGCTAGCTCAGCCAGTTCCTGTTCATCGAAGTGATGGACGTAGCGCAAACCCTTCCCGCCGCTGCGCCAGTCGAGCAGGTAGTCCCCCGCCTCCACTTCCGACGCCGAAAGGGCCGCGGCCTCCCAGGGCTGGATCCGCGCTTTGAGCTTTTCGCTGTTCAGGAACTGCCAGTTGGAGTGAACGAAGATGCCATTCTGTTTAAGCAGTTGATGGACGACTCGCAGCAAATTCAGACGCAATTCCGTCGAGGGAATGTGATGCAGAACCGCAAAAGCAGTAATCAGTGCCCACCCACCCGAAGCTAATCGCTGATCGCTAATCGCTGACAGCTTATCGCTAATCGCTAACGGCTGGGTCAAATCCGCTTGCACAAAGCTGACAGGGAATCCCTTGCGCTGGGACTCCGCTTCCCGCAGCAGGGGCAGGCTGAAATCCAGGCCCAGATACGAACCGCGATGGCTGCGCTGCGCCAGTTCGCGTGCCAGTTCCCCGTTCCCGCATCCCAGGTCCAGGATGGATTCATCCCCTTTTAGCTGCGCGAGCACGCGGCGGACTCCCGGCTGGAGGCGATGGCGCGTCGCCGAGAAGGAGTCGCCGAAACGGGTGTAAAAATCACGGTTAATTTCAATCAAGCGTGCCGCGGTGCTTGAATTCATGTGGTGATTATAACGGGTATAATTTCAGGATGCTTACACCGCTGGAGGTCGAACAGCTCTCCAATGAGTTCGAGGCGAAGACCCCGCAGGACATCATCAAGTGGGCTGTGGATATGTTCTGGCCGCAGATCGCCTTGAGCTCTTCATTCCAGACACAGTCCACGCCGCTGCTGCACATGGCTTCACAGATACGGCGTGATATCCTGATCTTCTTTCTCGATACCGGCTATCATTTTTGGGATACGCTGATCTTCCGGGAACAACTCGCCTCCGACTGGCATTTGAACGTTTTGGATCTATACCGGGATACACGCTGGGATCATTTTGCACGCGGACGGACGCGGACACTGCCCCTGGAAGATCCGGACCTGTGCTGCTTTCTGCACAAAGTCCAGCCGATGCAGAAAGCACTGAAAGACATGAAAGCCTGGATCAGCGGTATTCGCCGCGACCAGACAGCAAACCGCGCCCATGCCAAAATTCTGGAATTGCAGCCGGATGGGCTGCTGAAGGTCAACCCGATGCTCAACTGGACCAAAACAAACGTGCAGCAATACAGGGAAGAAAATCATCTGCCGGCACATCCCTTGTACGAGAAGGGTTACCGCAGCGTCGGCTGCATGCCCTGTACCGTTGCCATTGGTTTGAACGATGATGAACGTTCCGGTCGCTGGAAAGGGCGCGGGAAAACCGAATGCGGTTTACATACAGATATGTTCCAACATAAGAAAGTTGCCGAGTTGAAGATCGATTTTAAAATTGACACATCCGAAGTAAAAGAGTAATGCAAACAGAACGACAGGAACTTTGGCGCTCCACACATCTTCTCACAGAGGATAAAAAGGAACTGGCACGCACTGTGCTGGAGGAAATTCGGCGCGGGCGCGATGTGACCAAAACGTTGCGCAGTCACCCGCTGCGCGGCGGCGGGTACCTCAACAAATCCATGCTGGTGGCGGTCTACCATGAGATGGTCGCGGCAGGCGAGATCCACGAGGACACGCGCCTGCTCGAGCGCATCCGCATGAAGCCCATGCGCACCCTCTCAGGCGTGACGACGGTCACCGTTCTGACGAAGCCGTATCCGTGTCCCGGTAAATGCATCTTCTGCCCCACCGACGTGCGGATGCCAAAGTCGTACCTGCCCGACGAGCCGGGCGCCATGCGCGGGCTCGAACATGATTTCGATCCATACCAGCAAGTCCGCTCCCGGATCGAACAACTCCAGTCCGTGGGCCACCCAACCGATAAGATCGAGTTGCTGATCCTCGGCGGGACGTGGTCATCCTACCGGCGCGATTATCAGGAATGGTTTATCGCAAGATGTTTTGATGCGATGAATCCCCTCACCCCTGCCCCTCTCCCACCGGGAGAGGGTGCCCAGAGGGCGGGTGAGGGGGAACTCGCCGAAGCGCATTCCAGCAATGAAACCGCCCATCATCGCAACGTGGGTCTGGTCATCGAAACGCGACCCGACGAGATCGATCCGAGTGAGCTGCGCTGGCTGCGCCGTCTTGGCGTGACGAAAGTGCAAATGGGCGCGCAAAGCCTGGACGATCACATTCTCGAGATCAACAAGCGCGGGCACGATGTGGAATGCACGCGCCGTGCCACCGCTCTGCTGCGGGCAGCCGGCTTCAAGGTCGTCCTGCACTGGATGCCGAATCTGCTGGGCGCGACGCCCGAATCGGACCGCCTCGATTTCGCGGGGCTGTGGAACGACTTCTGCCCGGACGAGATCAAGATCTATCCCAACCAATTGCTTGCAAATGCCGAATTGTACGAATATTGGCAGCGCGGTGAATTCAAGCCATACACCACCCGGGAACTGATCGATCTGATCGCGGACATCAAGCCGACCATCCCGCGTTATTGCCGCGTCAATCGGGTGATCCGCGATATTCCCTCCACCAATGTGGTGGAAGGGAATCGCAGAACCAGTTTACGACAGGATATCCATGACGAAATGGAACGCCGCGGCACACATTGCGAGTGCGTGAGATGCCGTGAGGTGCGCGGAAAACCTGTCCACCCGGAACTGCTCAAGCTGGATGACATAGTCTATCAGGCAGGCGCGGCCAAAGAGCACTTCCTTTCCTACATCACGCCGGATGATAAACTGGCCGGCTTCCTGCGCTTATCCCTGCCCGGCAAAGACTCGCCGCGCACTGGCATGTCCGACCTGGACGGGGCGGCGCTCATCCGTGAAGTGCATGTGTACGGGCAGTCACTGCCGGTCGGTACGGAAAAAGCTGGCGCGGCGCAGCACGCCGGGCTGGGAACGCGTCTGCTCGAAAAGGCCGAGGCGCTGGCAAAAGCCAATGGATTCGGACGAATGGCTGTCATTTCGGCTGTGGGAACGCGGGGCTATTACCTCGAGCGCGGCTTCGAGCGCGGCGAACTCTATTTGGTGAAGAATCGCTTATAGCATATCGCATATAGCGGATCGCCGCCCGCGATTGGCGATATGCGATACGCGACTCCCATTCATCCCTCTTTAATGGATTAGAGTTATGTTAATCATCTGGTCCGGTGCTTGACGAGCGTCCCGCGGAGTGTAACAATATCCTGTTATGGACTATAAAGATTACTATAAAGTACTGGGTGTGGAGCGTAACGCCAGCGAAGCGGATATTCGGAAGGCCTACCGAAAACTGGCGATGCAGTATCATCCTGACCGCAACCCAAACAACAAACAAGCCGAGGAACGTTTCAAGGAAATCAACGAAGCCTATCAGGTGCTGAGTGATCCGCAAAAACGCAGCCACTATGACCGGCTGGGGAGCGATTACTCGAACTGGCAGCGACGCGGCGCGCCCGGTAATTTCAACTGGGACCAGTACGGTGGTTTTCCCGGCGGCGTGCACGTGGAGTACGGCGACCTGGATGACCTGTTCGGCGGAGCAGGAGGTTTCTCGGATTTCTTCCGGACCATCTTCGGGCGGGGCGGCGAGGGCGTGGGGACAGGCACACGCACACGTGCGCGCCAGCAGCCGCAGGGCTACCAGCAGGAGCTTGAGATCACGCTGGAAGAAGCCTTCAAGGGAACCATGCGGGTGCTCCAAACGGATGGCAAGCAAAAGCAGGTCCATATCCCCGCGGGGGTCCGCACAGGTTCGAAGGTGCGCGTCGCCGGCGCAGGTCCAAACGGCCTCGATCTGTACTTAATTGTTGATGTGAAGGATGACCCGCGTTTTGAACGGCGCGGCAATGACCTGCATACCACGGCGACCGTCAGTATCTTCACTGCCATACTGGGCGGTGAGGCGGAAGTGGAGACGTTCAATGGAAAAATCAAACTCAACGTTCCTGTGGGCACACAACCCGAACAGGTCTTCCGGCTGGCTGGGCGCGGCATGCCCAGCGTGAAAAATGCAAAGGAAAAAGGCGATCTGTATGTTCGCCTGAAAGTTCAAATCCCCAAATATCTTTCTCCCAAACAACGTGAGCTTTTGGAAGAAGCCTCACGGATCAAATTTTAGGAAGGAAAAATGAAACGCATATTACTTGTAGTATCAGTCCTGATAATCGCAATGCTCGCCTGCCAGGTGACGGGTTTCCAGCCTCCTGCCCAGCCAACGCCTGTCTTTAGAAGTGAGGTGACTCCTCCGGTCCTGCCGACTCCGGCTGATCCAGCCGAAATACAAACTGCGCTCGAAGCACTTTATGAACAGGTGCTGCCGGGAGTGGTTGCCATCCGCGTACGAAACAGTCCCAATGCAGGCAGTCTCGGTTCAGGCTTTGTGTTCGATCGCGAGGGCCACGTTGTGACCAATCAGCATGTCGTGGACGGCGCAAGCGCAGTGGAAGTGTCCTTCTCGTCAGGCTTCAAAGCGTACGGCACGGTGATTGGTTCTGACGTCGATGCAGATATAGCCGTGATCAAAGTGGATGCGCCTGCTGACCAAATCCACCCATTAGCCATAGGCGATTCGAACACCCTTAATGTCGGTGAACAGGTCGTCGCCATCGGCAATCCGTTTGGCTTGAGCGGCACCATGACGGTGGGGATTGTCTCTGGATTGGGACGAACCCAATTCGCTCATGCTTCTCCGGGTGGCGGCGGCTTTTTCAGCACAGCCGACATTATTCAGACCGATGCCGCGATCAATCCCGGCAATTCAGGCGGTCCGCTCTTCAATATGAAGGGCGAAGTCGTGGGCATCAATCAATCCATCCGGACCAACAATGTCAACGAAGTGACCGGAAATGCGGTCAACTCGGGTGTCGGCTTCTCCATCTCCATCAACCTGGTCAAGCGCATCGTCCCCTATCTGATCCGCGATGGACAGTATAGTTATCCGTATCTGGGTATTACTTCATCCAGCGATCTGGGGCTCGCACAAATCGAAGCCCTCGGCTTGAAGACGTATACGGGCGCATATGTACTCGATGTTGCGCCCGGAGGTCCTGCCGACAAGGCTGGCATCCGGGGTGGAGATCAGCCCACCAGCATTGAGGGCTTGCGAGCTGGCGGAGACGTCATCACCGCAATCGATGGGCAGCCCGTGAATACCTTCGATGATTTGCTGAGTTATCTCACGACGAATAAATCACCAGGTGATACAGCCGTATTGACCGTCTTGCGTGAGGGTGCATCCCTGGATATTACCGTCACATTGGGCGAGCGGCCTTAGTTTGCCAAGCGCGTATCGCTTATCGCGTATCGCGATTGGCGGTAAGCGATACGCGACAAACTACCCAAATCTTTCCTCGCGCCAGACATCGGCGCGGTTGTGATAGCCAGCCTGCTCCCAGAAGCCGCGCCGATCGCGTGGCATGAACTCAAGCGACCGAAGCCACTTCGCGCCTTTCCAAAAGTAAGGTGTTTCCAGACCCTTCTGGCTGGAAATCAAGCCCACCACCCCGCGCAGCGGATATCCATGGTCCGGTGAGATGGGCTCGCCATTGAAATGGGTGGCAAGCAGGAAATTGTCCTGCAGAACAACTTCCAGCGGAAGATTGACCGTGAAACCATATTCGGCATGCTGCATCACATGAGTGGCGGTCGGCTTGATCTGGATGAGACCGTTCTCCACCATCGTCCTGACGGCGACGCCTTCCCAGACCGTATCGAACTTGCTCCAGCGTGTCACGCAATGGATATCCATCCGGATCCTTGTACGAGGCAACTGGTTGAATTGATCCCAGGTCCAGCTTTTTTCCTGCTCCACCTCGCCCCAAACACGCAAATCCCACGTCGCGGGGTTGAAGTGCGGAACCGGACCGTAATGGAGGACCGGAAATTTGAGGGTAAGCGCCTGCCCGGGCGGGAGGCGTCCATCCCGGCGAACGCGTTCCTCTTCCTGGCGGCGGTCACGGCCTTCAGATGATGAGAACATAATAATCTCCTGGCAGAACATATCGATGACTGTACAAATAGACTCCCAATCCGGGCGATTTGTTACGTCCCTTCGGCACAAATTGATTAAAATTAGCTTTCTCAAATGTAAGGAATGGATTGCACGCTTTATCTCAAACCCAAACTTTGGGCAATCAAAAAGGTTTATAATACGACAAAATCTGGAAAACGGACCCAGTTTTCAATGGTAATCGACAAAAGTATGCATTTATCGGCATCGTGTTTTCTTATAGGGCAGAAAGGCAGAAATAAAGCGCAATGAAAGAGGGAGTTGCTCTATTAAAAGCCGCCCAGAAACTGGACGAAGAAGCGCTTACTGCTATCTTCGACCAGTTTGCGCCTGCCATTTATAAATACACGCTGCGGCTGTGCCACGACCCAATCACAGCGGATAACATTGTTGGGGATGTGTTTGCTCAGCTTCTGGAACAGTTTGGGGTGGGCAAGGGTCCGCGTACGAATCTGCGATCCTATCTTTATCAGACTGCATACCATCTGGTGGTTGATCGCTCGCGTGATAGCCAGCACAATGCCCCGCTGGAAGTGGCCATGAGCAACTTTGCGGGCGGGCATTTTATGCCTACACAATCCCAGATCGAAGAACGTGTCATGATGGAAGCGCTGATCTCAGCCATGAACACGGAACTCACCGACGATCAGCGCCATGTGATCATTCTGCGTTTTCTGGAAGATTTTAGCCTCAAGGAAACCGCTGACATTATGGGCAAGGAAATCAATAACATCAAAGTCATCCAGAACCGCGGGATTGCCAGATTGCGAAAGGCAATGGGTCTTCAGCTCGAAGAAGATTGGTAAACTTTCATGGAACTCGACAATCCCCAAGATCAGGATATCATCAGACTACTGACAATGCTAAAGGACGTTCGAGGGGAATATCCTGAAAATCTGTTCGTGGCACAGCGTCAAAGTTATTTGAAACGGATGACGGAGATAGAACTAGGTATGAGCGGGGACAGGGGGAGCAGGAATGCAGCAAAAAGTACAAAACCTCCAGGCGAATCACCAGCTTCAAACACTTTATTGGAAACCGCTCTGGTTGTCGCGATCGCTGCAGAAGCCAGCGTGATGGCATTCTTCTACCGCGATCAATTGGCGGATTTTTTCCAGACTCTCACAACAGGCTCCAGAGCGGAGGAGGTTACTCCTGCACCTGCAATTCCCACATCCAGGGAGGTTCAGGGCATCAGTCCTTCCCCTGCAATAACTTCCACGGCAGCGGCAGCCAGCCCGACCGGGATGATCGCAGCGGCAACGAACACACCAATTCCCGTTATGCTGGGCAATAACAGCAGCACGACCACCCCGGGCGTTGACTCAACTCCGGTTCCAAATGGGAACGAAGGCAATCATTACGGTCAGACACCGAAACCCGAGAGAACAAAAGAGAATAGCGGGAATAATGATAAACCTCCCAAAGATGACAAGGATAAGCCCCCCAAAGAAAAACCCAAAAAAACCAAATGAGTGTAGATTACTCAGGCATCACTCTCACATAATCAGTCGCTTTATTGCCAAGCCATCCACTGATCCAGTGATATAACGCGTAGAGCTCGAGCGCGAACGGCAGATAGCCGCCGTAACCCAGCAGGGGCATTTCGAAGATATGCAATCCGTTCCCCCAGGGGACATGGTAGATCCATTTGGGGTAGGAGTAATAATTCCACATTTCCCAAAAGAAGGCAGTCAACAAAACGCCCAGCCACAGTGCAATGACAGGGCGCCAGTCCCCTTTTTGTGTCCAATCCGCCAGCGAACGATTCCCCAGCCAAATGTTGACCGGCTCCAGGATAAAGTAGAGGGAGAGCCAGATGAACGGAAAGAAGATCGTTGGCCAGACGAGCATCACAGCCAGCATGCTCCAGCCGAGAAGGAAGAAGAGCAGAGTCGTTCGTTTATCGGTGCCAATGACCGGTCCGCGCTGGAGGCGTTTGACAAAGTCAAAACTCGCCAGGAATTCCGCGCTTCCAAACACAGCGGGAATGACCGTGGTAAAGCTCAACGTCGTCCAAAACGCGTATTGCAGGGGAGTGAACAACTCGGCACCGACATACGTCCAGTTCTGGGTACGCAGGTTGAGCAGCTCGAAGATCCACCAGATCGGCGCGGAGAGGAGGAACAGGCCCACATATTTACGCGGACTGCGTGTGAGCAGGGATGTACCCGTCCGCCAGAAGACCAGCCCATCCATGCTGAGACAGTAGCCCAGCCACAACGGGAAGAAGCCCCAGTGTGTGCGGGCGCCGCTCAACGTCCAATTGAGAACCCAGAAGAGGGCGATCAGGCTCACTCCGATCCAGCCGTGCCGCGGCAGCCTGGATTTTTCGTTCGCCATCTTTTTGATTTCGATATCAGTTGCCATATCCCAAGTGTACACTGAGAAAATAAAACTCACGAGGTCAGGAACGACTTATCCGCAGAAACTCATCGCCGTCGCCAGATAAATCTCCGCACAGGTCTTCACACTTGCCAGATCCACCCATTCTTCGACAGCATGCGCCCCGCTGCCTGCGGGTCCAAATAACACAGAGGGAATCCCCGCTGCCGAAAGGATCGCCGCGTCCGTCCAAAACGGAACGCCGGAAATCTGGAGCGGGCGTTTCAACACCTGCATGGCGGCTGCCTGGAGCACCCGGACGATATCTGCGTCAGCACGCGTCTCCAGCGGCGAACGATCGATGCCTCGCCGCAGGACGGCCCGGAAGGACGGGTCCGAGCGCTGGATTTCCTGGATAATTCGAACAAATTCCGCTTCGACGGCTTCCGGTGTTTCACCGGGCAGCGTACGCCGTTCTACGGAAAGCAGACATCTTTCCGGGTAGCTCGAGAGTTCCTGTCCACCCTGGATGAGCGAGGCGTGCAGGGAGCCGCTCCCCAGCAAGGGGTGAGTCGGATTCGCACGAAGGCGTCCATCGAGCTTTTCCATCTCGGTCAAAACTCTGCCCATCCTGGCGATGGCATCCAGGCCGAGATCGGGGCGCGACCCATGAGCTGCCCTGCCGATGGTCTCCACCTCCAGCCAGACAAAGCCTCGATGTGCAAGGATCAGCTGCAGTTCCGTGAACTCGGCGACGATCGCCGCGTCGGCGTGGAAACGTTTCGCCAAGTCCAGGGTGCCCGCGCTTGCATATTCCTCGTCGACGACGCCGGTGAAGATGACATCCCCGCGCAGATGCTGCTTCTTCGCCTCGGCGATTGCCAGCATACACGCTGCAAGACCACCCTTCATGTCATAGGCGCCGCGCCCGTACAGACGACCCGCTGCGCGGTCGATCCGCGGCTGATGTGCGTCCGGCATGCCTGCCACGCCGACCGTGTCCATATGCCCATTGAACAGCAGCATTCTTCCGCCGCCTGTGCCGCGCGCCGCTCCGACCACGTTCGGCCGCCCTGACGCCGATTCAATGAGCTGCACTTCCAAACCCGCGCGCTCCAGCCATTGAGCAATATAGCGAGCAATTTCCGCCTCACCCGGCGAGCCGGGGACCAGGTCCGGGTTGATCGAATTGATCGAAACCAGGTCGCTGAGCAGTTGATCAGGTTCCTGCATACGCACCTCTCGTCATTCTGGAAAGTTCTGTTCGGCACAGAGTTTGATTTTACTCCTGGTTCTTCCCTCTTGACAATTTAGTACAAATAGACTAAATTAGTATAAACATACTAATTCTTCAACGAGTATTCCTATGCCTTCCAAAACCTACAAGCCCGCCCAACAAACCAGAAACAATATTCTTCAAAAAGCGATTGAGCTGTTCAACGAACATGGCACAGCAGCCATCTCCCTAAATTCGCTCGCAGAGGCGCTGGGCATCAGCACAGGCAATCTGCAATATCACTATCGCAGCAAAGAGAAAATTGTCCGCGCGATTTTCGAGGTCATGTTCAATGACTGGAATGCGGTCTATCAGGAGATGGGCACAGAACCGTTCGGCATGGATGCATTACGCCGCACACTACGGATCAATTTCAGTCTCGTTTGGAAGTATCGTTTTTTTTATCGTGAACTTAATGCATTGCTGCGTAACGATGAAACCCTGGCAACACGCTACGCCGCCGTCCAGGAACAGCGCCTCGCAGAGCAGGAAACCCTCACGAAGCAAATGGCGAGATCAGGCGGCGCGCGCCCGATAAGCAAGCGGGAACTTCACCAGATGGTTCTTACTGGCTGGATATTGAGTAATTCATGGCCCTCCTATGTGGAAAGCACTGGCCGCATCGTGGATCAAACCGCGATGGATGACGGCGTGGAATTACTCGTGCAGTTTTACAAACCTTATCTGGAGAAAATAACATGAGGCTTTCACGCATGGACTTCCTGAAACTTGGCGGAGCGACACTCATCGCGGCGGCAGGCGGCGCCGTTTGGCGGGCAGTGGACCAGGGCGTTTTCCGTGTGGGACAGGGTCCCGCCTACGAGCCGTGGAAAAACTGGCAGAATGCCGCGACGGCTACGGAACGGATCGTCGCCGCGGGCATCCTTGCCTCCAATCCGCACAACTCGCAGCCCTGGATATTTCGGATCACTGAATCGACCATCGACCTGTTTGCAGATCATACGCGGCAGATTGGCGTGGTCGATCCCTTTTTACGGGAAATGTACATCGGCTTGGGTTGTGCAGTGGAAAACATGATGCTGGCCGCAGCAGCCGAGGGATTTACCGCCACCCTGGGACTGATGCCAGACTCGGCTGATGAGACTCACGCCGCGCATTTTGATCTTGTTTCTGCCTCTCCCCTTCTTTCCGACCTGTACTCCGCCATCCCAAACCGGCATACCGACCGCGGCGCGTACGACGCGGCCCGCCTGCTGGCCTCTGAAACGTTCGAGGAGATCGAAGCCCGGGTCACGGAAGCAGATGTGCGTTTGTTTTGGTACAAAGACGAAGCAGCGCGTTCACAGTTTGGCAAAGTTGCCCTGGAAGCCACGCAAGCCCTGATCGCTGATGACCAGCAAAGCATGGACAGTCATCGCTGGTGGCGGCAGGATTGGAGCCAATTGCAGGAAAGCGCGGATGGCATCACCCTCGACACACAATCGCTTGGACCGCTCACACCCATCGCCAAGCTTCTCCCGGACCTGCCGCGCCAGCAGAATGACGCCGCCTTTGTCAAAAATATACGCGAAACCATGCTTCCCACTGCCGCTGCATTTGGCATTCTTGCCGTAAATGAGCGCGGAGACAATACCCAACGATTAAACTGCGGGCGAGCCTGGGAACGAATCCACCTCTGGGGGACAACACAGGGGCTTGCCATGCAGCCCCTGAACCAGATGTGCGAAAGAGCGGACCGGGAGATCCAGCTTGGAAGCGGGCCTGTGATCGGAAACGCCGTCCGCGCGCTGCTGAACGACGACTCCTGGCAGGCGGTCATGACCTTCCGCCTGGGTTATCCAACTCAAAAGACCCATCTCAGCCCGCGCAGAGGTTTGGAGAAGGTCATTGCCTGAACAAATAATCAGGGCGATCATCCACACCTTTCCAGGCAGCCCATAACTTCCAGGGCGGGGCCCCTCCGGTCACGGTGCAATGCATCGTGACCAGTCTTGTTAATGCCTTTTCACCCGCTCGAAAGGGCGTACAAACAGGTGCTTGAATTTTACGCGCTGACATAATACACTTGTAGCAGAGAAACAAAAGTGGATAACCCGCACCTGGATGCCGCGAAAAGGAGGACCCACTCATGGACGAACACAGAAGAAACGAACGCAAGCGACTGATGGCATTTACACCGGCCTATGATGCCCACACGAAACTTGTGCTGGGATACCTCGGAGATCTGAGCATGCGGGGAGCCATGCTGATCGGTGAAAAGTCCATGGAAGTCGACACGGAAATCACGCTGGAAATTGATTTCCCCTCGACACCCGAGTTCTCCGCCAGGCGCGTGAAAATTCCTGCTCGCGTTGCCTGGTGCAGGCCGGAAGAGAACTCGCAATACTTTAACACCGGGATGGAGTTTCTACGAGTTAACCCGATGTATAAGGATTTCATCGAAGCGATTCTGGAGAGGTATCAATTCAAACGTGAATCTCCGGCGTAGGCGTACAAACCGGTCCAGTTATGACGAAAATGGGTGGAAATCTGCATAAATGCCCTGGTGTCCCTTCTCCTGCAGCGGAGTAGACTCCCATATGACGGCAATCCATTCGTCATGGACGAGCCGGATTTATCAGGTAGAATTCACCCTGAGAGCAGGCGTGGGCAAAGTGGATGATTCAGCCTCCTCGAGGGCGTACAAGGGAGTGCTTGAATTCTTAGCAATGTCGTAATACACTTATCGTACAGTAACAAAAGTGGAAAGCCTGCGCATGGACATTAGGAAAGATCGAAGAAATGCGCCGCACTAAGGGAGAAGCCACGAATGGACGAGCATAGAAAAAACGAACGCAAGAAACTGATTGAATTTACACCGGTCTATGACAACCAGCGGAGTATTTTTTTAGGGTATCTTGGGGATCTGAGCATGCAGGGAGCCATGCTGGTCGGTAAAAAGCCCATGGAAGTCAACAAGCAAATCACACTGGCAATCGGCTTCCCTGAGACACCTGAGTTCCCCGCCAGGCGCGCGATCATCAATGCCCGCGTCGCCTGGTCCAAGCAGGAGAAAAACCCGCAATACTTTAACACCGGCTTCGAATTCCGGGAAATGGACCAGGAGAATAAAAAGGCCATCAAAGCGATGCTGGAGAGGTATCGATTTCACTACAAAACACCAATGTAGGCGTCGAAAAGTCCCCTTCTCGCCGCTGAAGCGGGCAAAGATGAGCAATTAAATCGGAGTCTTTCGACTCCGATTTCTTTTAAGTACCGCATGCCTATTCCACAGGCGGAACCATCAATTGCCCCTAAAAGGAACACACTCACTCTGACAGGGTGAGTGTGTTTTCTGTTGAACGGAAATCAGGCTGGTTGGACCTGGGGAAGGTCCTTCATTGCTTCTCGGATCGCCTCGGCAGGGTATTCGTAATCCACCAACTTTCCGCTGAGATAGGCTTCATACGATGCCATATCGAAGTTGCCGTGGCCCGAAAGATTGAACAGGATCACGCGCTTTTCGCCTTTTGCCTTGGCATCCAGCGCCTCGTCGATGGCAGTGCGGATCGCATGAGCCGACTCGGGTGCGGGGATAATGCCCTCTGTTTGGGCGAACTGAATCGCGGCTTCAAAGGTCGAGAGCTGTTTGACCGCCACCGCTTCGATGTAACCGGCATCGTACAAACCGCAAAGGGTCGGAGCCATACCGTGATAGCGCAAACCGCCGGCATGGATGCTGGGCGGGATAAAGCCGTGACCGAGTGTGTGCATCTTGACAACGGGCGCCATCTTGGCTGTGTCACCATAGTCGAAGGTGTATACGCCCTTGGTCAGGCTGGGCGTAGCGGTCGGTTCGACAGCCAGCAGCCGTGTCCGCCTCCCGTTCTTCAGGTTCTCGCGCAGGAACGGGAAGGCGATCCCGGCGAAATTGGAGCCGCCGCCGACGCAGCCGATGACCACATCGGGATATTCGTTTGCCATATCCATTTGTTTGAGTGTTTCTTCACCGATCACGGTCTGGTGCAGAAGTACGTGGTTCAGCACGGAACCCAGTCCGTATTTCTTTGTGCCATTCGAGGTCGCCGCGACCTCGACGGCTTCCGAAATGGCAATGCCCAGGGAACCGGGGTTGTCTGGGTCCGCTGCCAGGACGGAGCGGCCATATTCCGTTCGATCCGTTGGGCTGGCATAGACCTTCGAGCCGTAGACTTCCATCATGTTGCGGCGATAGGGCTTTTGCTGGTAGGAAACCTTGACCATGTACACCTCCAGGTCAAGGTCAAAGGCATGACAGGCAAAGGCAAGCGCCGATCCCCACTGCCCCGCGCCGGTTTCCGTTGTCATGGCTTTTGTGCCGCACCTCTTGTTGAAGAAAGCCTGCGCAACAGCAGTATTGGGTTTGTGGCTCCCCGAGGGAGAAACACCTTCATTCTTGTAATAAATATGCGCCGGTGTGCCCAGCGCCTTTTCCAGGCGCCGCGCCCGGATGAGCGGAGTGGGACGATACAGTTTGTAGATCTCGCGCACTTCCTCGGGAATCTCGATATAGCGTTCCGTGCTGATCTCCTGCAGGATCAGGTCCATCGGGAAGAGCACGGACAAAAAGTCGGGGGTGACAGGCTCCAGGGTGCCGGGATGCAGGACCGGCGTCGGCGGGACCGGGCTGTCGGCGTTGATGTTGTACCAAAATTTCGGCAGGTCGCTTTCGTTCAAAAGGAATCGAGTCTGGTCAGTCATGGGTTCCTCCAATCGAGTTTATGGGGTGGAAATTCACCACGGAGATCACGGAGATTTTCGTTTTTATTTTCTCCGTGAACTCTGTGCTCTCAGTGGTGAGAGAGTAATTTGTTCATTCTCTTCGCCGCTCCTACGGGACAAAACGCGGCGCGCGCGGCTCTTCCGCATCCTGATCCTGGGTTTGTTGGGCAATCACCTGCCCGGCCGGCAGGGACGTGTCAGTGAGCGCTTTGATATCAGCCTCCTGCAATTGGACCTCCTGTAGTTCATTGGGTTGGGACGATGGATTCACGGACTCTCCTTTCAAAATTTGACCATGACGATTGACGATAGACCGTAAAGGATGGTCCACGGTCTATTGTCAATGGTCCGATAAAAAACAAAAAAGCCCGTCCCGCAAATGGGACGGACTTTGCGTCCGTGGTGCCACCCAACTTAGGCTGTAAGAAAAAATCCGTTGTGATGCAACGGATGCCAGCCTCACTCTAGGTAGTCAGCTAGTTGGATAGTTGTTAGTTTCGTGGTTGCTATCCTTCTAAGTGACTCTGCCATGATAACGGAGGCAAACCCGGCGTTAGCTACTCGACCATCTGACGATTCGACGATCAGACTACTTTCACCTTGCGGCTCGGAGGACCATTCGACATTGATGTTTCGCGCAGGTCTCTCAGCACAAGCGACCTGCTCTCTGGAGCGACATCCAATGCCTACTTTTCCTCGTCCACGCCTTGTAATTGTGCTGATTATAAGCAAAAGGGTTAAGTTGTCAATGGAGAATGTCTGACCGCCGGGTATTTCTCTTCCTTGCCGCTGAACCAAACAAAGCCAACGACCTGACGCTATAACGTTTTAGCGCCCGTCGATTGGCTTTGATCCTGGAGACTACATCGTCACGCGTAGAAACCTGCATGCAAAAAATATACTCCACACCTGGCCCCACCCGCCCTGACGGGCACCCTCCCGAAATCCGACGAAGAAAGCTTTTTATGTCAATCGAACATTTAGTCGAGGCGTGGACATAAATAAAACCGCGCAAGTTCGAGGTTGAACGAGCGCGGCTGCCTGCGTAAGATAGAGGGTACCAGACC
>JAFGCG010000172.1 GCA_016932715.1 Anaerolineales bacterium | reverse complement strand
TGTTCTACAGGTGTGGCTTTGCCTCAACTAATAGGTTGTTATGATGATTGTCAGCTCCGCCCAACACAGCGTGCACCCGACGGGTGGGAGTCGCCGCGTTTTCAGGCAGGTTGTGTGGCTTGGAGTTGGTTCCGGCAAAGTGGCGTCCTCTCATCCCGCCGTCTTAACTGGCGCAGCCATCTCCACAATCACGGTAGCAGTCGCTGACGCACAGATGGAAATGCCCGGAATCGCATGACAGGCTCACAGGAGAACATCTAATGATTACCCGAAACGAATTTCCTCGAACGATGGTTAGCAGCAGGCAATAAGATTACACCAGGAGGAGGCGACCATGTCCCATCGAACGTTCCGGCAGTTCGTGATTCCTTTACTGGTAGTGATCCTCGCCTGTAATTTCGGCAGCGGATCGACTCCGCGAACCCCGGTTGCCGCAAACGACGCAGCAACCGCTACCGGCACAGCAGAGCCACCGCGGCCCGTCTCGTCCGGCGCGGTGTATTACGTTCGCCCGGATGGAGGCAGCGGCGAACAGTGCACCGGCCTCGTCGACGCCTCGTATCCGGGCAGCGGCTCGAGCCAGGCCTGCGCCTGGGATCATCCCTTCCGCGCGCTGCCGCCCGGAGGGACACCCTGCATCTCGGGCGGCGATACGCTCATCGTCGCGGCAGGCGCGTACCGAATGGGTCTCGGCGCCTCCGGAGCGGTGGGCTGCGACGAAGCCGCCTCGTACGACTGTCACATGCCGCCGATCCCGAGCGGGCCCGGCCCCGAACATCCGACCCGCATCCTGGGAGCCGGTTGGGACTCGGGATGCAGCGATCCGCCCGAACTATGGGGGGCGGGACGACCATGGTTCGTCGTGAACTTCACGGATGCCAGCAACATCGAATTCTCCTGCTTCGAGATCACCGATCACTCGTCGTGTGTGGAAAGCCACTCAGGCGATTTAGCTTGCGAACGTGACAACGCGCCGTACGGCGACTGGGCTCCATATGGTCTGTTCGCCGAGGATTCAGCGAATGTGCAGTTGCGCGACCTGGACATTCACGGCCTGGCTGCGGGCGGAGTCCACGCCGGGCGCCTGACCGACTGGACTGTGGAGAACGTGCGCATCGCCGGCAACGGGACGGTCGGCTGGGATGGTGACTTGTGGGATGAGGACGGCGATTCGAATTCGGGCACTTTGACTTTTCGCCATTGGATTGTAGAATGGAATGGATGCGGCGAGACGTATCCCGGGGGCGAGCCAATCGGATGTTGGGGTCAGGAAGCGGGCGGTTACGGCGACGGCGTCGGCACCGGCGAGACGGGCGGCGACTGGATCATCGAAGATTCGGCTTTCCTGCATAACACCTCTGACGGCCTGGACCTGCTCTATCACACGTCCGGCGGAAGCATCACCCTCAATCGTGTGCGCGCCGAGGGCAACGCCGGCAACCAGGTCAAAGTGACCGGACAGACAGAGATTACCAACAGCGTGCTGGTGGGCAACTGCGCTTTCTTTGAGAACCAGCCGTTCACGTACTGGGTTGATCACTGCCGCGCCCTCGGCAACACGCTGGAACTTGTCTTCACCGGCGGCGAGCAGGTATCGATCCTCAACTCGACCCTCTACGGGCAGGGCGACGGACTCGTCGGAGGCGGAGCGCGCGAGGGGTTCGAGTGCAGCGGCACGGAGATGATCACCGCGCGCAACAACATTTTTGTCGGGGACGCGGATCATTTGGACCCCTCCGATATCACCTTTCTGTTCTATCAGGAAGGCTGCTCTGATCTCAAGCTCGATTCGGACTACAACATTATCCACAACGTCAAAGACTTCAACTGTGGTACAGCAAACAATTACAGCGCATCCGGCGCGCACGACTTGTGCGAAGATCCACTGCTTGCCGGTCCGCTCTCGGGGCCGGAGTACGGAATGCTGCCCGATCGAGGCAGTCCCGCGATCGACGCGGGCGAGGCCAGCATCTGCCCGCCCGATGACATCCGGGGTGCGCCCCGGCCCGCGGACGGGAATGGGGATGGCGAGGCGGTCTGTGACCTGGGCGCGTATGAGCTCCCTTGACGCGAAGCGATAAGGTTGATTGCGTCAAAAGGGGCTGATGTTACTCCCAACTTTCTTCTGTATAATGACACTCGTCCACATCGACCTGGCAGATCTTCAGGAGAATCAAAAATGAGTATTGAACGACGTCTGAGCGACCTTGGAATTGCCTTGCCCGAAGGCACAGCGCCAGCTGCCAACTACGCCAACGCCGTACATACCGGCAATCTATTGTTCATTTCGGGAAAGGCTCCGCTGCCCGAGGATGGAAAGCTTCCGCACGGGAAACTCGGCAGAGAGTTTTCGGTCCAGGATGGTTATCGCTTTGCGCGTTCAGCCGCGCTCGATCTCATCGCCGTCATGAAAGCCGAACTCGGCTCACTTGACCGAGTCGCACGTGTGGTGGAAGTACAGGGCTTTTTGAATACAGTGGAGGATTTCGAAGATCACGCTCAGGTCCTGAATGGATGCTCAGACTTGCTCGTGGAAGTGTTCGAGAGCAAAAGCAGACACGCGCGCTCCGTGCAAGGGGTGAACTCTTTACGCCGCGGGGTTCCAGTCGTTTTGAGGGCTGTCGTGGAGGTTGCTTAGGAACAATCGAATTTGACGATTACTTCATCACTATGAATGGAGAGTACTGGAAACCAATATGGACATGAAAAACATCCCCTTCGGCACGACCACATGGTCGCAAATTGCGCCCACTGAACACAAAGGTGAAACAGGAATGGCGTACTGGCGCACACAGCAATTTGACGATATTCGAGTCCGCCTGGTGGAATATAGTCCGGGCTATCTGGCTGACCATTGGTGTACAAAAGGTCATATTCTGTTATGTCTGGAAGGAGAACTGCATACCGAGCTTGCCGATGGTCGGCAGTTCATTCTTACTCCCGGAACAAGCTATCAGGTCTCCGACAACGCCGAACCGCATCGTTCTCACACTCCAACTGGCGCAAAACTTTTTATTGTGGATTAATATGCGGGGACTCCAGGCTGGTTATGGGTGTAATCGGTGCAATTACGCGGCCTGGACCGCGCGCAGGCCGGGTGTCCGGCAGTAAAATTTTCTTGATGGAGACAAAAGGTGGTTAGTCGAGGCGTGGACATAAATAAAACCGCGCAAGTTCGAGGTTGAACGAGCGCGGCTGCCTGCGTAAGATAGAGGGTACCAGACC